>JBBPIK010000061.1:0-14446 GCA_038040415.1 Actinomycetota bacterium | reverse complement strand
GCGCGCCCCGGCACTCGCCAGCCGCACGCGCGAGTTTTCGGACAGTCTCTTAACGCGCCTCCCCGGGCGCGGCGGCCAGCGCGAACGGGCTGCCCTCGGAATCCCTGCAGACGGCCCACCGCTCACCGGGATGGATGACCGAGCCGCCGAGCTCTCGGACGCGCTCGAGCGTCGCCTCCAAATCGATCACGGTGAAATAGGGCAGCGAGGCGGTGTCGCCCGGGCCCGGTCCGCGCTCGTGAACGCCGAGGCGAAGGCCGTCGTCCTCGACCTCCCACCCGGCGCCAGCCTCCGCGGGCCTCGGCGCGAGCTCGGCGCCCAGCACGCCTTGCCAGAAACGGCGAGCGCGATCGGGGTCGTCTGCCGGGAACTCGATCAGGGGCGCAGGCATACACCCGAGTATGCCGTCTGGCGGGCCTGAGCTTGCTCGTCTTGCCTACTCGGCCTACCGCCCGAGCAAGCGCTCGAGCCGGTGGCGGAACGTCCGCACGTCGCGCCGCAGCCAATCCGTGTGGTCGTTCCGCCATCCCTGGAGGTCCTTGAAGTAGGGGCTGTCGTTGGCCATCGCGTGGCCGATGACGTTTCGCAGCTTGATCCCGAAGCGCTGCTTGAGCCAGCCGACCAGATGAAGGGCTGCATGGATCTGGCGGTCGCGGCGAAGGATCTGGCGGTCGGCCCAATGCGAGCCGCGCCCAGCCTCCTGGACCATCTCGATCCCGAGCGAGCGGTGGTTCAGGCCGATCGTGTGCCGGCACCGGATCCGTGGCTTGACGACCCTGTGGATCCGCCCACGCTTTTCGACCACGAAGTGCGAGCAGACCCCGGGCAGCTCTCCCAGGTTGGGCGCGTTGGAGGCGAATGTCTCCCACGCCGATCTGTAGCTGGGCCCGGCGGTGAAGTGCAGCACGATCGCCCTGGGATGGCGGAGCCGCCACCTGCGCCGGCCGTAGTGGCGCGCTGAGTAGCCGGCCATCTGGCGCTTTCGCTCGCGCCCGTACGGGATCGGATCGCGGTCGATGGGCGGCCGCCGCAGCCTCGCGCGAGCCGCACTCCGCGGCCTGCCGGCGACCGCGACACGGGTGGCACCGCCGGAATCCAGCTTCCGCCGCCCAGCCCCGCTTCGCGCCACCTTCGCCGCGGCTCGGGCGTGGCGGCGGGCCGCAGAGCTCGGCAGCTCGCCGCCGGGCAGCTCGACCACGAACGCGGTGCCCGGCAGATGATGGTTCTGCCACCTCGTTGCGGTGCCTCGCAATCCCTGGCCTCGGCAGCGCTTGACGGGAAGGCGCGCGATCCGCGCATATCGCTTCTGCTTGCGGGCGGGCCCGTGGCACGGCAGGAGCACCTGACCCCACGGCTGGTGGTACCAGATCGTCACCCGCGGCTTGAGCCGCCTCGCGAGGCGGCTCACCGCGCGGCTTTCCGGCTCCGAGAACGGATGGGGCCCCGGGTAGTACTGGCTCGACGAGGGCACGCCTCCGCGCCAGCGATAGGAGAAGTTGCGATTCAGGTCAACGCCGCGAGCGTTGGTGCGCCTTCCAGCCTGCACGCCGTCGGGGTTGACGCTCGTCACGACCCAGAGCTGGACCCCCGGCGTGTCGCGATGGGAGCGTCGAAGCCTGCGCACGATCTCGTGTCCCTCCCTTTCGTCGCCGTGGATCGAGCCGATCACGAGTGCCTTGCGAGTGGCGTCCGGATCCCCCAGCCGCAGAGCGCGCAGCTTCGTTCCCCGCACGGAGTCCCCGAAGACCAGCCGCTTGGGCGCGCCGGACGCGAGCGCGGCGTCGCCCAATCCGGCGAGCATCGTCAGCGCGGAGACGACGATCGCCGCCGCGAACGGGGAGAGGGGCGGGAGAGGTCTCTTGCGGCTCGGCTTCGGCCGAGGAGGCAGGTGCACGATGGGCGAGGATAGGGCTCGTGGCTTAGCGCCCACCGGTTCTCAGGCTCCTCTCATCTTTGCCGCCATGATTGGTGTGTGCGAGTTCTGATCGTCGAGGACGACGTTCGCCTCGCGGCGGCGATCCGGCGCGGGCTGCGGACCGAGGGCGTGGTCGCCGACGTCGCCGCCCGCGGCGAGGACGCCCTGTGGATGGCGGGCTCGACCGAGTTCGACGCCGTGGTTCTCGACCTGATGCTGCCCGGGATCGACGGATTCGAGACCTGCCGGCGCCTGCGCGAAGACGGAGTGTGGGCGCCGATCATCATGCTGACGGCGCGGGACGCGATCGAGGACCGTGTCCGGGGCCTCGACCACGGCGCCGACGACTACCTCGTGAAGCCGTTCTCGCTCGTCGAGCTGCTGGCGCGGCTGCGTGCGCTTGCTCGCAGGGGTCAGGCGGAGCGTCCGCCCGTGCTCGAAGTAGGGGGCCTGCGCATGGATCCCTCCACCCAGCAGGTGTGGCGCGGCGAGCAGGAGATACAGCTCTCGCGAAAGGAGTTCGTCCTCCTGGAGACGTTCATGCGCCGGCCGGGCGAGGTCCTGAGCAAGTTCCAGCTTCTGGAACGGGCCTGGGACTACGACTACGAGAACCGCTCGAACGTGGTCGAGGTCTACGTTCGCTATCTGCGCGAGAAGGTCGACCGCCCCTTCGGCGCGCAGTCGATCGAGACGGTTCGAGGCGCCGGGTACCGGCTGCGAAAGGACGCCTGATCGTTCGCCGCCTGCCGATACGCGTCCGGATCACCGCAGCCTTCGCCTTGGCGATGCTGCTCGTGTTGGTGGCCGCCGCCACCTTCATCTACCTGCGCCAGCGCGCCGATCTGACCGAGACGATCGACCACGGGCTGGCGCGGCGCTCGGACGACGTCGCCGCCGTCATCCGTCGCTCCGACCCTAGCCTGGCCCGGGCGGGCAGCGGCCGGCTCACCGACCCGGAGGACAGCTTCGTTCAGCTCCTCACACCGGAGGGACGCCGGGTGGACGGGACCAGCGCCATAGGCGCACCGGTGCTCAGCCCCGAGGAGGCCCGGCGGGCGTCGCGCGAAGCGACGACGTTCGAGCGCGAGCTCCCGAGCATCGAGGGAACAGCGCGGATCCTTGCTCGCCCGCTCGCCGCCGGGGGACGGTCGTTGGTCCTGGCGATCGGCGTCTCGCTCGCCGACCGCGAGGAGACGCTTTCCAGCCTCGTCAGGTCGTTCTTGATCGGGGTTCCGGTCGCGGTCCTGCTCGCGTCCGGGATCGGTTACTGGCTCGCGGCCGCGGGCCTCGCGCCGGTCGAAGCGATGCGCCGGCGGGCGACGCGGGTGTCCCTGGGGGGCGGCAGCGAGCGGCTGCCGCTACCGGCCGCACGGGACGAGATCCGGCGTCTCGGCGAGACCCTGAACGAGATGCTCGCCCGCTTGGAGGAGTCGTTCCAGCGAGAGCGCCGGTTCGTGGCCGACGCCAGCCACGAGCTCCGCACCCCGCTGGCCGTGCTGAAGGCCGAGCTGGAGGCGGCGATTCGGATCGGCGAGCCCGACCCAGAGGCGCGCGAATCGCTGCTCGTCGCCCTCGAGGAGACCGACCACCTCGCCCAGCTGGCCGACGACCTATTGCTGATCGCCCGTGCCGCCGACGGTCGCCTGCCGGTGCAACCCGAACGGGTGGAGGTGCGAGAGCTCTTGGACCGGACCAGGCAGCGCTTCACCGATCGCGCGCGGCAGCAGGATCGCGAGATTCGAGTCGACGCGCCCCAGGTCGGAAGCGTGTTGGTCGACCCTCTTCGGGCCCGCCAGGCCCTGGGGAACCTGGTCGACAACGCGCTGCGCCATGGTGGCGGGGAGATCCGGCTCGCCTCTCGCCGATTCGGCGAGCAGATCGAGATCGACGTCAGCGACGAGGGCCCCGGCTTTCCGGCCGAGCTCGCGCCGCACGCCTTCGAGCGCTTCACCAGCGGCGACGGCGAGCGCACGCAAAGCGGGGCGGGGCTTGGAATGGCGATCGTACGGGCGATCGCAGAGGCGCACGGCGCGACCGTGACGATCGTCGACTCCGGCCCCGCGGGCGCCACCGTCCGGCTGCGCTTTCCCCTGGCCAAGACGCCGGAATAGCGCCCTACCAACGCGAATCGCTCTCAGCCGGCTCTCAGCCGCGGTCCATAAAACGGGTCCCGCAAGCTAGACCGGGAGGTCGATTTACATGCAGACCAAGCAGAAGCAGTCCAAGTCCATCCTGAAGGCGTTCGCCATCGTGGCGACCGCTCTCATCGTGGCGCTCGCAGTGGGCGCCTGCGGCGGCGACGGAGGGGACGCCAACGCCACCGCCGCTCCCGAGACGATCCCGCAGCCGAGCCAGGCCGAGCTGGCGGCGGCCAATCTGGACAAGCTCCCGGTGGCCCCCGGCAGCAAGCGGGTGGACATCGCGGCGCCGACGTTCTCGAATCCCACCGAGATCACCAACCCGCTGTTCCCGATCAGCGACCTGACCTCGGTGATCTTCAGCGGCAAGGTCGACAACAAGCCGTTTCATACGGAGACGACCCTGCTGCCGGAGACGCGGATGGTCGAGTGGAGTGAGGGCCAGTGGGTCGAGGCGCGGGTCTCGCAGTACATGGCGTTCATCGACGGGCGCATCGAGGAGGTCGCGCTCGACCTCTATGCCCAGGCCGACGACGGCTCGGTGTGGTACCTGGGTGAGGATGTGTTCGACTACAGCGGCACCAAGGGCCTGATCGACGCCACGGCTGCCGGCACCTGGCTTGCCGGCAGGGACGGCCCCGCCGAGATGATCATGCCCGCCGATCCGCAGGTCGGCGACGCACACCGGCCGGAGAACATCCCCGGGATCGCCTTCGAGGAGGTGGTGATCAAGAGGATCAACAAGACCCTGCCCGGTCCCGCGGGCCCGGTCGAGGGCGCGATGGTCGCCCGTGAGCTCCACGACGACGGCACCTACAGCGAGAAGGTGTTCGCCCCCGGCTACGGCGAGTTCTACACCGCCCACGGAGGGGAGGTCGAGGCGATGGCCCTGGCCATGCCCACCGATGCCCTCGGCGGGCCGGTGCCGCCGGAGCTTCGGGCGCTGTCGGCTGCCGCCAACGACCTCCTCGACCCGGCGCTGGCCGGGAATTGGAAGTCGCTCGCAACCGCCGAGAAGGCCGCGGCGGGTGCGTGGGATCGCTACCGTCAAAGCGAGGTTCCACCCCGGCTCGCCGCCGAGATGGACCGCGCGCTGAAGACGCTGGGAGGTGCGATTGGTGCCCACGATCGAAAGCAGGCGGGCACCGCGGCGATCGACGTGGCCCAGTCGGCGCTCGACCTCGAGCTGCGGTACCGGCCGCCGGCCGAGATCGATTTCGCCCGCTTCGAGCTGTGGGCGCGCCAGATCCTGGTTCACGGGGCCGCCGGCGACATGGGCGGCGTGAACGGTGACGTCGCCACCCTGGACTGGGTCAGGAACCGGTTCGCGCACACGATCGAGGCCGCCGACATCACCAGGATCAACGTACACCTGGAGGTGCTGCGGGAGGCGGTGATCGACGTGGACCGGCAGGCGGCAGTGGACGAGGTGCCGCTGCTCCTGAAGGCGATCGAGCAGGCCACGCAGACGACCTGAGCAAAGGTTGCGGGGGTTTCAGTCTCCCGCCCCCGTTGACAGTGAGGGCCCCGAGGGCGTCAGCCCTCGGGGCCCTCTTCGGTCAAGCGCAGAAGCGTCAGGCTTGCGGGAGCGTTCCCTCTTCGAGCAACGCCCGGCGAACCGGTCGCACCGATGCGGTCGTACAGCGGGCTCGCTTCGCGATCACCTGATCCGAGGCGCCGGGATCGCGGCGCAGCTCGAACTCGGTGAGCGCTCTCCGGCGGTGGGCCTTGTGCTCCGACGTGGTCCCGGTTGCAGCCTGGTCCATCGCGTCCTCGCGGCGACACCTGAGGCAACGCCACTCGCCGTCCTCTTGCGTCCAGCCGTCGGGCTGTACGGGTTCCGCGCTCCCGGCGCCGTAGCTGGCTACAACGCCACAGCGACCACAGGTCCAGCTGCCACTCACGCGGTTCCCTGGTCGATTAACTCGCTTGCACGTCTACTGCTCTTGGCCCCTTGTCGCCGGCCTCGGAGGTGTAGGTCACCTTGGCGCCTTCCTGGAGCGAGCGAAAGCCGTCGCCGGCGATCGCACTCTGATGGACGAAGAGGTCCTTCGAGCCATCATCGGGAGTGATGAAGCCGAAGCCCTTCTCGTCGCTGAACCACTTCACGGTTCCTGTGGGCATGTATTTCTCCTCTGCGGATGTGTGCTGCGGTCGCGGAGGATGCAATACAGCAACGCGGCGAGCGCGGGCACGATTTGCCAGGCGTGGGCCTGGCCCAACGATTCAGAACCGTAGCAGCCCGGGGAGCAGATCCGGGTCGACCTACCCCCTGTGGGTCAGCGCTGCCACCGCCTCGCCGACCGTGTGGTCGGTGGCGGCAGCCTGCTGCAGCCCGACCGTTTCGAGGATGTCCCCGAGGTGCGCGCCGTCCGGCACCACGACCCGCAGCGCCTGCCGGTGCCGCTTCAGCTCTGCCGCCAGCTCGAACAGCATGCGGATGCCGGTGCTGTCGATGAATGCAAGCTCGCTCAAGTCGACGACCAGTCCTCCCCCTTGGCCGCCGATCGCGGCGCCCACACGCTCGCCGAGCTCGGCGGCGTTGGATCGATCGATCTCGCCGGAGAGATGTGCCACCGGCAGTCCTTCGATCGATTCGAGCTCCAGATCCGCGAGAGACATCACGGTGCCCACAACGGAACTATTACGGATTCGGGACGGCGTGGCTTTCCGGAACTCGAAGAATGAGCAGAACGACGTCGTCGCGCGGCTCCGCCTGGCTGGACCCGAGAGCCGCTTCGGAAAGCCCGCTGGCGATCTCCGCGGCGCTCCGGCCGGCGCACGACTCCAGGGCTGCGACCACGCCGGCGCGTTTGACGATTCGACCGGGAGCGTAGGCGTCGGTCAACCCGTCCGTGTAGAGGATGAGCGCATCGCCGGGGGCGAGCTCGGAGGTGTGGTCCGCCAGCTTGGGGTCGGGTAGCACGCCGAGCAGGGTCCCGGGGTGCCCCACCTGCTCCACCCGCCCATCCGCCCGCAGTACCAGGGGCAATGGATGGCCGCCCACCGACAGCGTCACGCGGGCACCATTCGCCGGAGTCGGGTCGATTCGCCCGCAGGCGACGGTGCAGGACTGGTCGGGGGACTGTCGCAGGATGGCGTCATTCAACAGCCGCAGGATGCGGCTCGGCTCGCTTTCGTGGACAGCGGCGGCGCGAAGCGTGTAGCGGGCGAGCCCGGTGGTGGCCGCCGCTCTTGCGCCCTTGCCGAGCACGTCGCCGACGATCACCGTCCAGCTTTCGTCATCGCGCTGGAACAGGTCGTAGAAGTCGCCGCCCACGAGGTGTTCCTCGCCGGCGGCGCGGAACTCCACCGCGGTCTCGATGCCGGGAATCGCCGGCAGGTGCGACGGGAGCAGGCTCTCCTGGAGGGTCCCGGCGATGTGCTCAACCGCTCTCTCGGCCCGCCTGCGCTCGGTGATCACCGCCGCCATCACCAGCATCGTGACGCTGGCAACTCCCAAGAAGCCCTGTGCGAGCAACAGCCTGTCGTCGGGAGACTGCCCGGAGAACGGACCCTTGTCGCTCTCGGTCAACGGGATCGCGACGCTTGCCACCAGCAGGATCCCCACCACGGTGCCCGGCTGCCAGAACCGCAGCGCCGCCCAGGCCCCGAGCGGAAACAGGATGAAGATCAGCGACGTATCGTGCGTGAAGACGAAGGCGCTGACGCTGAGGGCCGCAGCCGCCAGCACCACGGCCTCGAGCGGCCGTCCGGGCGCCCGCCTGTACGGCCAGTGGGTGACCGCGACCAAGATCGCCGGGGCGACCACTAGGTTCCCGCCCATGTCGCCGAGCCACCAGGTACGCCACACGGAATCGAAGTCGCCGGAGGCGATCTCGTTGGCGACCAGCAGGCTGGTGACCCCGATCGTTGCGCTGATGGTGGTGCTCACGATGCCCCCGAGGGTCGCCAGGGCGACCACGTCCCGGACCCGCTCCAGCGAGGCGCGGAAATCCGCCAGCTCCCGCAACAGGTAGGCGCCTGCCAGCGCCTCGAGCGTGTTCCCGGCCGTGATCCCCAGCACCGCGTAAAACGGGACGCCGGTCCAGGCATTGGCCGCCAAGGCGCCGAGCGCCACCCCCGGCCAGACGCGGTAGCCCCACAAAAGCAGCGCGGCCAGCGAGATCCCCGTGGGCGCCCAGATCGCCGTCACGCTGGAGGACGCGAAGGCGAAGTGGAGGCCGAGCTTGGCGGCGCCGTAGTAGACAGCGGCCAGCACCGCGATCTTCGCCGCGTAGGGCCTCCAGCCCCGACGCCACCCCTCCATCCGACCGAGCCTAGCGCGGGATGATTCAAGGATGCGGTTCGCGCGCTTCACGCCGGCTTCACCACGACGAATGATCCCCGCCGTCGCGGCGTTCGCCTGCGCTGCGGCGCTCGCCTGGAGCCTCGCAGGTTGCGGCGGCGGGGAGGACGAGGCCGAGCCCGCCTATCGGGTGCCTTCGCTGAAGCTCGAGGATCTGCATCCGTGCAAGTCGGTGCCGACGCCGCCGAAGATGCTCTGCGGAGCGATCAAGGTGCCGTTCGAGCGGCGCGACCCGTCGCTCGGAAAGACCAGGGTGGGGTTCGCGGTCCGCCTGCGTGACGATCGCGACCGTCCGTCGCTGGGAACCATCGTGGCGGTGGAGGGGGGACCCGGGTACGCCAGCTCCTGGACGGCTCGCTCCTACGCCAACCTGTTCGGCTCGCTGCTCAGGCGCCGCGAGATGGTGACCATCGACATGCGCGGCACGGGGCGCTCTGGCGTCCTGGATTGTCCCGACCTCCAGCGGGGCCGGGCGCCGGACTGGATTGCGCTGTCCCGGTGCGCGCGGAGGCTGGGACCGCTGTACGGGTCCTACCGAACCGCCGCCGCCGCTGACGACATCGACGACGTCCGCCGCGCCCTCGGCGTCGGGCGCATCACCCTGTACGGGGACTCCTACGGGACCTTCCTCGGCCAGTCATATGCCTTTCGGCATCCGAAGACGCTCGAGGCGCTGGTGCTCGACTCGGCCTATCCGGCCCGAGGCGAGAGCCCGTGGTACCCCAGCCTGATCTCGACCGGGGTCCGCTCGCTTTCGATCGCCTGCCGGCGCTCCCCGTCGTGCTCCGGAGACGCCGGCGAGCGGCTTCGCAAGCTCGTCCATTGGCTGCGCAAACGAGCCTGGGGCGTCGGGCCGCTGATCGATGCGCTGGCCGCGGCCGGATACGACCCTCCGGACGACTACCTGCGGATCGACCGTGCCGGCACGGCCCTTCGCCGCGGCGACTTGGCCCCGTACAAGAGGGTGGTCGCCGAGGCCAAGGCCGGCACCCACCACCTGCACCACTACTCGGCCGGGCAGGAGGAGGTGGTGAGCTGCAACGACTATCCGCTGCTCTGGGAGAAGGACGCCTCCGAGCCGGCGCGGCGCCGCCAGCTTTCGCAGGCGGTACGCCGCTACCGCAGCGACCAGCTCGACCCGTTCACGCCACGCGAGGTCGGGCTTTCCTCGCAGACGCTTTACCAGTACTGCCTCACCGCGCCGCGGCCTTCGCCGCTGTACGAGCCCCCGATCTCGTCCACCGATCAGCCGACCGAAGCGCCCGTACTGGTCGTCTCCGGCGAGCTCGACAACCTGACCACGCCCTACGAGGGGCGCCTGGTCGCCGAGATGTTCCCCGACGCGCGCCACTTCGTGGACCGTGGCGCGGGCCACGTCGCCGACCTCTACGACGCCACCATTCCCGCAGCGGTGCGGACCCGCCAATTCCTCCGCAACGTCCTGGGCGGGGAGGGCTGACGCCGGGAATTAAGCCCGCTCCGGCCTGATCCCTATGATCGATCGAGGAACGCCCTGCGCTTCTGAGCGATTTGACCAAGGTTCTCGAGGAAAAGGAGCGGGTTGTCGTCCGCTTCGCGGGCGATTCGGGCGACGGCATACAGCTCGCCGGCAACCGCTTCGCCGCAGCGACCGCCCTGATCGGCAACGACCTGGTGACGCTGCCCGACTTCCCGGCCGAGATCCGGGCACCGGCGGGGACCCTGGCGGGCGTGTCGGCGTTCCAGATCCACTTCGCCTCGCGGGACATCCTGACCCCCGGCGGCCGCCCCAATGCGCTGGTCGCGATGAACCCGGCGGCGTTGAAGGTGAACCTGCCCGAGCTGGAGCGCGGCGGCATCTTGATCCTCAACGAGGACGGGTTCACGAAGACCACGCTGCGCAAGGCCGCGTACGAGTCGAGTCCGCTCGAGGACGGGACGCTCGACGACTATCGGGTGTTTCGCGTCCCGATGACCTCGATGACCGTCCGCGCCACCGACGGCATCGACGGGATCACGGCTCGCGAGGCGGCGCGCTCCAAGAACTTCTTCGCGCTCGGGCTGGTCTCGTGGATGTACAGCCGGCCGGTGGACGTGACTACACGCTGGATCGAGCAGAAGTTCGCCTCCGAACAGCCGGTGATGGAGGCGAACCTGGCCGCTTTCCGGGCCGGCCACAACTTCGGCGAGACGGCGGAGCTCTTGCAGGTCCACTACGAGGTCAAGCCCGCCCCCGCCCAGCCCGGCACCTACCGCGGCGTCAACGGGACGGAGGCGACCGCCCTGGGGTTGATCTCGGCGAGCGTCCGCAGCGGCCTGCCCCTATTCCTCGCCAGCTACCCGATCACGCCCGCCTCCGAGCTCTTGCACGAGCTCTCTCGGCACAAGCGCTTCGGCGTTCGCACCGTGCAGGCCGAGGACGAGATCGCCGCCTCGAACATGGCGCTCGGCGCCTCCTTCGGCGGCCATCTGGGCGTCACGGTCACGAGCGGCCCCGGCATGGACCTGAAGGCGGAGACGATCGGCCTCGCCGTCGCCCTGGAGCTGCCGTTGTTGGTGATCGACACCCAGCGGGCCGGTCCCTCGACCGGGATGCCCACCAAGACCGAGGCCGCGGACCTGTTGATGGCGATCCACGGACGGCATGGCGAGTCGCCGCTGCCGGTGATCGCTGCCGCGACCCCCGCCCAATGTTTCGAGGCGGTCTTCGAGTCGGTCCGGATCGCGGTCCGCTATCGCACGCCGGTGATCCTGCTCTCCGACACCTTCCTCGCCAACTCGTCCGAGCCGTGGTCCCTTCCGGAGGCTGCGGACCTGCCGCAGATCGATCCGGGCTTCGCGACCAAGCCCAACCGGGGTGGGGAGTTCTGGCCCTACGTGCGCGACGAGAGGCTGGCCCGCCCCTGGGCGCTGCCGGGCACCAAGGGCCTTCAGCACGTGGTGGGCGGGCTCGAGAAGGAGGACGAGACCGGCCACATCAGCTACGAGGCGGAGAACCACGCGCGCATGACCCGCCTGCGGGCGGAGAAGGTCGCGGGAATCGCGTCCGACATCGGAGAGCTCGAGGTCGACGACCCCGAAGGCGCCGAGTTGCTGGTGCTCGGCTGGGGATCGACCTATGGTGCGATCACCGGGGCGGCCAGGCGAGTGCGGCGTCGCGGCAAGAAGGTGGCGGCCGCCCACCTCCATCACCTCAACCCGCTGCCCCCGAACACGGGCGAGGTGGTGCGCTCCTATCCCAAGGTGCTCGTCCCCGAGGCCAACACCGGGCAGCTCGTGAAGATCATCCGCGCGGAGTTCCTGGTGGACGCGCTCAGCTACACCAAGGTCGAGGGGCTGCCGATCTTCGCCGAGGAGCTCGACGAGGCCATCGTGGAGAGGCTATGAGCCAGGCATCCGGCAACGGCTCTGCGGGCAACGGTGGCGTTGGGGCGCTGACCAAGAAGGACTTCGCCTCCGATCAGGAGACGCGCTGGTGCCCAGGGTGCGGCGACTACGCCATCCTGGCCACGGTCCAGCAGTTCCTCCCGGAGCTGGGGCTGCCGCCGGAGCGGATCGTCTGGGTGGCCGGCATCGGCTGCGCGGGCCGCTTCGCCTATTACATGGACACCTACGGGGTCCACGGCATCCACGGCCGCGCCCCGGCGCTGGCGACCGGCCTGGCGCTCGCCCGCCCGGACCTCTCGATCTGGGTGGTCACCGGAGACGGCGACGCGCTGTCGATCGGCGGCAACCACCTGATCCACGCGCTGCGGCGCAACGTGCCGATCAAGATCCTCTTGTTCAACAACCAGATCTACGGCCTCACCAAGGGCCAGTACTCGCCCACCAGCGAGGAGGGAAAGGTCACCAAATCGACCCCCTTCGGCTCCCTGGACCACCCCTTCAACCCGATTGCGCTGGCCCTGGGCGCCGAGGCGACCTTCGCGGCGCGCACGGTGGACACCGACCGCGAGCATCAGGTCGAGGTGCTGCGCGCGGCCGCCGACCACCCGGGCGCGGCCTTGATCGAGATCTACCAGAACTGCAACGTGTTCAACGACGGCGCCTTCGACGCGGTGCGCGGGAAGGGCAGGGAGGCAAACCAGATCCGGCTCGAGCACGGCAAGCCGATTCGCTTCGGCGCCGAGGGCGAGCGGGGCGTGGTCCGCGCCGCCGACGGCCGCCTGGCGATCGAGGAGGTGTCCGAGGTGGGCGCCGAGGCGCTGCTCGTCCACGACGCCCACGACCCGAACCCAAGCTTCGCCTTCTCGCTTGCCCACCTCAGCCAGCGGCCGACCGGACCGACCCCGATCGGGGTCTTCCGCGCCTTCGAGCGGCCGCTCTACGGCGAGGGCATGGGGCGGGAGTTGGAGGCCGCCCGTGAGGGCGTCGGCGTGGGGGAGCTGGACTCGCTGTTTCGCTCCGGCGACACCTGGACGGTCGAGTAGCGACCCGTTCCGTCGCCGAAGGGCCCTAGGGTTCGCGCCGCGTGTACGACTGGCTCCTTTTCCTCCACGTCCTGTCGGCCTTCGCCCTGTTCGGGACGGTGGTCATCTTCAGCGCCTTCGCGCTCGGCACGGCCACCGATTCGCGCCTGCTTGCGGTCGCCAACGGGCTCTGGAACGTGGGCGGGCTGGGGACGCTGGTGCTCGGCATCTGGCTGGCGCTCTACGTCGACGGTTACGGGATCTGGGATGGCTGGATCGTCACCGCCATCGTGCTCTTCTCGATCGCCACCGAGCTGGGGCGGCGGGCCCAGCTCGGATACACGCCTGCGGCCGGGAGCGGCGAAGCTGCCGCGACGATCGGCGCCCCACCGGCCGCCCTGATGCACTGGCTGCGGTCCCTCGTCATCCTCGCTCTGCTGGTCGTGATGATCTACAAGCCGGGGGCGTGACGGTGGTCGCGGCCATCCGCCCGGACGCCTGGAACTTCTCGCTCCTTCTCCACGCTCTCGGAGCGATGCTCCTGGTGGCCACGCTCGTGCTCGCCGCCTCGGCGCTGGTCCTGGCCCGGCGCGATGGCAGCGCCTCGATGCTGCGCCTCGGCTACCGCTCCCTGCTGATCGGTGCGCTGCCGGCCTGGATCGTGATGCGCGGCGCCGCCGAGTGGATCGCCGACGAGGAGGGCCTGACCGGCGACCAGGTGCCCTCCTGGGTGGACCTCGGCTACAGCATCGCCGACCCCGGCCTGCTGCTGCTCGTGGTCGCGACAGTGCTCGCCGGCCTCGCCCTGCGCCGCGCCAACCGCGCGGCCGGAGACGGGTTCAGCCGGGTCTCGACCGTCCTCGTCTCGCTGCTCTTGATCGCCTATCTGGTCGCCGCCTGGGCGATGACGACGAAGCCGGTGTGAGAGCCCGACCCTAGGTCTCTTCGACCAGTCCGCGGTCAGGAGGCGTGGGCTGGTCGGGCACCATCTCGACCACCCGTCCATTGCTCTCGAGACAGTGGGGGCATGGCCGGGGCATCAGCGAGCCCTCGACCGGAGTGACGGCCTCACCACAGGACGGACAAACGTGAACAGCCACGGACTCCTTCCAGTTGTCACTACGGCCAGCACTCCAGCGATTCGCCAGCCACCCGACGATTCCCCCCTACGGACTTCATCAGTGTACGCGCATCGCCCCGCGGCAAGGGCGCCGCCGCGTGGGATACTCGGCGGAGTGAGCCGTACCGCCACGCCAGGGCGGCGCTCCGCCGAGATCCAGGCGGAGCTCGGCAAGCTGCTGGGGCCGGGCGCGGTTGGCCCGGCGACGGCGGCGTACCTCACGGACGCGACCGAGCTCCGAGGCATCAGGGGCAGCGCCGACGCCGTCGCCCTGCCGGCGACGACCGAGGAGGTGGCGGGCGCGCTCGCCTGGTGCTACGAGCACGAGGTGCCGATCGTGCCGCGCGGGGGCGGCACGGGCTTCGCGGCCGGCGCCGTGCCCCTGGACGGGGGCGTCGTCCTCGGCCTCGAGCGGATGACGAAGGTGCGCGCGTTCGAGCCGCTTTTGTGGCGAATCTGTGTTGAGGCGGGGCTGAGCACGGCCGAGGTGCGACGGCTGGCGCGCGAGAACGGCCTCTTCTTCCCGCCCGATCCCGGCGCCGCCGAGCAGTCGCAGATCGGCGGCAACGTCGCCAC
>JBBPIK010000135.1:0-3571 GCA_038040415.1 Actinomycetota bacterium | reverse complement strand
TCACGCGAATCCGACACTCGGGCGACGGGGCGCACTGACGCCTCCTTGTCGTCCTTTGCGGTAGCGAGCGCCTCCCCAGGGACGACTCCCTTCATGCGAAAGTGAGGCCACAACCCGGCCGAATAACCGGGTGCCCGCCTGCGGAAGTCAGGCTAAACGCGATTGCGCGAGACGGATAGCGCCGGTGACTGTGTCAGCGTCTGGAGAACGACGCAGTAGCGCTCGGTAAGGCGCGCGAGCGTGGCGAGCTCGTCGTCGCTTGCGTCGGACTCGAGGTCGAACCGAAGACGGATCGCGCTGAAGCCGACCGGTGCCTCCTTGTCCACCGCAAGCGTCCCGCGCCAGTCCAGATCGCCCGCCGCATGTACCGATCCGCTGACCGCAATGCCCATCGAGGTTGCGACCGCTCGCATGGTCACGCCCGAGCACGCCACCAGCGCCTGCAGCAGCATGTCGCCCGAGCAGACGGAGGCGCCGTCGCCGCCGGTCCCGGGATGAAGCCCCGCCTTGACCAGGGCGTGCCCGGTCCGAACCGAGCAAGTAATTCCCTCGTCCAGATCGCCGTCGGCCTCAAGCGTTATCAGGGCGGCGTCCGGGTCGTCTCGGTAGCGGTTCTTCAGGGGCTGCTGTGACTTGCGCAGCTCCTCGACACCCATCGAACCGTCCACGACCGCAGCCTACTTGCTAGTCGTAGGTCGGTTCCAGGCGTCCCCAGAGATCACGGTCGTGACTAGGGATCGCAAGCGTGTCGGGATGCGCTCGCATGAACTCGCGCGCTTCCTCGCCGGACCGGACGTAGCTGTCCTGATCCACGACCACGCCGTCGATCAGCCGCTCCTGCAACTCGAGCGTCGACATGGCAGCGTCGCCGGAGACCAGGGCGTAGTGGTCGCGCAGCCGCAGCAGGACCGACTGGTGCCCGAGGGAGTGCCCCGGACTCGAGATCAGCCGCACGAGGCCGTCGCCCAAGAGGTCGATGGTCCGGCTGAAGCTCTCAAACGCCTGCGCCTCGGGCCCCGAGTAGTCGATCTCTCGCCACCGACCGATCGTCGCCAGGTGCGACTTGACGTACGGGCCGGGGCCATCAGCGGCGACCCGCTCGGCTCTGTCCACGACGAACGTGGCCTGCGGCCACTGGGCGCTGCCGCTGATGTGGTCGTTGTGGAGGTGCGTCATCACCACGGTCGACACCTGCGACGGATCAACGCCGCGCGCGGTCACCTGCTCGGGCAGGCTCTGGCCCGCAAGCCGATGCTTCAACACCACCTTGCCGAAGACGAAGCCCAGCGTCCGCCTGGGATCGGAGGAGATCGAGGGGTCGTATCCGACGTCGATCAAGAACGGACCGGCGCTCGGATGCTCGATGAGGAAAGCGGGTACGGGGTACCACTGCGGTGCGCGACCCAGGGACCCCAGCAGCGTCCGCGGAAGCTTTGCCGGACCGCGCCGGGGCGATCGTGGCTTGATCGTTCGCATCTGGATCTCGCCCGTATTGATCGGGTGAAGCCGCACACTCACTATCCACCTCCGCCGATAGGCGCGGCAGGCCCCTCTGGCGCGGCTCGTGTTCCCCCGATCACTCGATTCGAGTGATACCAGACCGAGACGCGGAGCCGCGGGTCGCCGCTGTCAAGACCAGCGCTCTCAGATTGGGCGCTGATGCATCGCACGATGAGCGAGGTGGCCGGCACGGACGAGCTCGCTGTCGCTCTGGACGACAAGCGGCAGCGACCTGGAGCCACCCTCGACGGCACCGCGGCTCCTGCCTCGCGCGAAAAGCACTAGCGCCGACGCCGCCCAAGCCGCGTGCGGTCTTCCGTGTGTCAGCGCTTGGCGTTCGGCCAGGACTCGACCGCGTCGCTGAGCGTCTGCCCGCGGCCGCGCAGCGACGCAACGCGCAACGGGGCAGACGAGGTCTGGGGTCCCTCGTCCGGGTACTGGCTACATCAGCGCCACCACAGCGGACTTCGTCCCATTCACTGTCGTGGATCTCGTTCAGCCGGTGCCCGCGAACGCATCTGCGAGCACCGGCTCGTCGTCCACGCCGAGCAGGAACACGACATCGCCGTCAAGCAGCACGAGATCGGGGCGCGGCGGCACCGCGTGCGCATCGCGCACGACGAGCGTCACCCATGCCCGGTCGCCCAGCGGGAGGTCCTCCAGACGGCTGCCGTCGGCCTTCGATCCTTGCTCGACGGCGAGCTCGACGCGATCGCGCGGCGGCTCCGCGAGCTTGACCGAGAGCTCCCATGGCAGCTCGGGCTGGAGCTGCATCGGGATCTGCAGGCGTGCCGCGACGGTCGGGACCAGGCCGCCCTGGATGACCACCGAGGCCAGCACGACGACGAAGACGACGTCGTAGATCCGTTGGCTGTCGGGCACCTCGCCGAGCACAGCGAACGCGGCGAGCAGAATCGGGACCGCACCCTTGAGCCCGCTCCAGGCGATGAACGCCTTCTCGCGATCGCTCAGCGCTGAACGCGCGAGGGTGAGGACGACGACGAGCGGCCGCACGAGCACCGCCATCACCAGGAAAACGACCAGGCCGGCAAGCCAGTCCTCGGTGGGGATGCCGCCGACGTCGATCGTCAGGCCGAGCGCGAGGAAGACCGCGACCTCGGCAAGGCTGGCGAGGCTGACGGTGAAGCGGTCGATCTCCCCGGCGTAGGGCAGCCGCGCGTCGCCGAGCAGGAGCCCGGCGACGAACACGGCCGAGAACCCCGACCCGCCGGCCAGCGACGTCACTCCGTACAGCAGGCCCGCCGAGGCCAACGCGAACACGGGATACAACCCGGAGTCCCCGAGGCGAAGTCGAGCCAGCGCGGCGACGATCAGATTGCCGCCGATGAGTCCGAGCGCGACCCCGATGCCCATCTCCAGCGCGAACTCCTTGAGCACGACGAGCATCGAGGTGCCCGGGTGGGTCGCGACCTCGACCATACCCAGCAGCAGCGCGATACCGGCCGGGTCGTTGATCCCAGCCTCGCCCTCGAGCACCGTGCCCGAGCGTCCGCCGACCTCGCGCCGACCGAGGACCGAGAACATCACCGCCGGATCGGTCGGGGCAAGCGCTGCGCCGAGGACCCCGGCGACGGCCCAGTCCAGCCCGAGCACGACCTTCGCCGCAACCGCCAAAGCAGCCGCCGTCGCGAACGTCCCGAGCAGGCCGATTGCGCTGACGTCGCCCAGCGATCGCCGCAACCTGTGCGCGCCGATGTCGCGCCCGCCGTTGAACAGGATCACGATCAACGCGACGACCGCGACCCGCTCGACGGTGATGATTCCAACGTCCGCGCGCAGCGACGGCGCGATGTCCGAGGCGATCGCAGCGCCTGCCAAGAACAATGCGGGAGCCGGGATCGGCAACCGCCCCGTCAGCGAGGTGGCCAGCACGGCGAGCACAAGACCGGCGACGACAAGCGTCAGCGGTCCGGCGAAGTCGGTGATCTCGGGCAGCATCGCACGTGGTGCCGACCAGTCTTCCCGGCGCGCCTCGTCCGACCCTAGCGACTTTGGGGTGCGGCAGGCTCACGCCGCTGCGCCTGCGTGGTCGTCAGAGCGTGGCCGGAAG
>JBBPIK010000060.1:11714-14510 GCA_038040415.1 Actinomycetota bacterium | reverse complement strand
GCTCGGCGTTCGGCGTGTCGCCCTCGTACATGTAGGTGGCGACGTAGTCGAACAGGAGCGAGGAGGCAAACGGAGAGGCGGTCGGCGTCTCCACCTCGACCAGGGAGATCCGGCGGCTGGAAAGGTCCCTGAGCAGCGACTCCAGGCTCGGCAGGTCGAGGACGTCGCGAAGGCATTCGCGGTAGGTCTCGAGCACGATCGGAAACCGCGGGAAGTCCTTCGCCACCTCCAGCAGGCTCTGCGCCTTCAGCCGCTGCTGCCAGAGCGGCGTGCGCTTCCCCGGATACGCGCGCGGGATCAGCAGCGCCCGGGCGGCGTTCTCGCGGAACCGGGCACCGAACAGCGCCGAGCTTCCAAGCTCGCGAACCACCAGATCCTCCACCTCGTCGGCCTCGAGCAGGACGAGCTCGGCCGGCGGCACCTCGTCGGCGTCGGGGAGGTGGACGACGATGCCGTCGTCGGACCAGATGGCGTCGGCCTCCAGCTCGTGCTCGTCGCGGATCCTGGCCGACAAAGCCAGGCCCCAGGCGGCGTGGACGCGGCCGCCCCAGGGCGAGAGCACGCACAGGCGCCAGTCTCCGATCTCGTCCCGAAAGCGCTCCACGACCACCGTCTCGTCGGAGGGAACGACGCCAGTCGCCGCCTGCTGCTCGCGCAGGTAGGCGACCAGATTCTCGGCCGCACGGCGGTCGAGGTCGTATTCGGCCGCCAGATCCTTGGGGTCGGCGCTCACCGCCTCGCGCGCGAAGGCGCCGATCGCCTTGCCGAGCTCCGCCGGCCGGCCGACGCCGTCGCCCTTCCAGAACGGCACCGCGCCCGGTACCCCCGGGGCGGGAGTGACGATCACCCGGTCGCGGGTGATCTCCTCGATCCGCCAGGTGGTCGCGCCGAGCAGGAAGGTCTGGCCCGGGCGCGCCTCGTAGACCATCTCCTCGTCGAGCTCTCCCACCCGGCGACCGTCGGGCAGGTGGACGCCATAGAGGCCGCGGTCGGGAATGGTGCCGGCGTTGGTGACCGCGAGCTGCCTTGCCCCGGGCCGCCCGCGAACGATCCCGGCCGCCCGGTCCCAGACCAGCCGGGGCCGCAGCTCGGCGAAGCGGTCGGACGGGTAGCGCCCGTCGAGCATGTCGAGGACGTTCTCGAGCTGCTCGCGCGAGAGCTCCGAGAAGGGCTCGGCCGCGGTGACCAGGCGCTCCACCTCGTCGACCTGCCACTCGTCGTCGGCGCACATCGAAACCAGGTGCTGCGCGAGCACGTCGAGCGGGTTGCGAGGGATCACCGTCTCCTCGATCTGCCCCTCGCGCATCAGCCGCGCTACCACGGCGCACTCGAGCAGGTCCGCGCGGAACTTGGGGAAGATGCGTCCCACCGAGACCGCATCGAGAGTGTGGCCCGCCCGCCCGATCCGCTGCAGTCCACGGGTCACCGACTTCGGCGATTCCACCTGGATCACCAGATCGACGGCCCCCATGTCGATCCCGAGCTCCAGCGACGAGGTGGCCACCAGGCACGGGAGCTGCCCCGACTTGAGCAGCTCCTCGACCACCTGCCGCTCCTCGTGAGCCAGCGAGCCGTGATGGGCGCGGGCAACCTCAACCAGTCCGTTGGCCGCGGGTCCTGTCACGTGCGGGGATGCCGCCCCCGACTGAATCACTCCGCCGGAAGCCTCGCCTTCGGCTGCGTTTCCGGCGGGTTCGGGCCCGGGCGGGGCGGCAGGTTCAGCCGCCGGAGCCGCGACTTCGTCGCTAGCCCCAGCCTGCTCCGTCGCGGGGAGCTCCTGCCACTCCTCCTCGTTCGCGAGCTCGTTGAGGCGCTTTGCCAGGCGCTCCGCGCCGCGGCGGTTGTTGACGAAGATGATCGTCGAGGTGTGCTCGCGGACCAGCTTCAAGAGCTCCGGATAGATCGCGGGCCAGATGGAGCGGGTATTCGACCCCCCGTCAAAGTCGGCGTCACCACCGTCCCGGCGTTTCTCGATCGAGGCGTCCGGCTCAGTCATGTCTTCGACCGGGACGATGATCTCCAGGTCGAGCTCCTTGGGCTTGCCGGCGTCGACGATCTCGCAGTCGCGCCGCGGGCCGGTCAGGAAGCGAGCGATCCGCTCCAGCGGCCGCTGTGTGGCCGAGAGGCCTATCCGCTGAACGTCGGCGCCACCGTTGGACGTCACCAGGTGCGAGAGGCGCTCCAGGGTGAGGGCCAGGTGCGCGCCGCGCTTCGACTGCGCGACGGCGTGGATCTCGTCCACGATCACCGCCTCCGCACCCGTGAGGATCTCGCGGGCCCCCGAGGTCATGATCAGGTAGAGCGACTCCGGGGTGGTGATCAGGATGTCGGGCGGCTTGCGGCGCATCGCCTGGCGCTCCCGCTGCGAGGTGTCACCCGTCCGCAGTCCAACTGAAATGTCGGCCCCGATCCCCTTCAGCGGGGCGCGCAGGTTGCGCTCGATGTCATAGGAGAGAGCCTTGAGCGGCGACACGTAGACGATCCGCACGCCAGAACCAAGGCCCGGCGCCTCCTCAGCTTTGCCTCCGGGGGCGCCGGGGTGGGATTTGGCCCGGCGAGATAGGCGGTCGATCCCCCACAGAAAGGCGGCCAGCGTCTTTCCAGACCCCGTTGGCGCGCAGATCAGGGTGTTGGCTCCGGCGGCGATCGGCGGCCACCCCATCGCCTGGGCGGGGGTGGGCTCCGCGAACGACGCCTCGAACCAGCGCCTCACAGGATCGCTGAACGCAGCCAGCGGGTTGGATTGGGCAGTCTCGGATCGCACCGGGCTCAACCGTCCGATCTTACGGAGTGGCC
>JBBPIK010000060.1:0-11614 GCA_038040415.1 Actinomycetota bacterium | reverse complement strand
TCCCAGGCGATTCCGGCCTCGGTGGCGGGGTCGTAGTAGCTGGACAGCTTGTAGGCGACGTCGGCTAGCTCGCTGAGCACGCAGAATCCGTGCGCGAAACCCGCCGGCACGAACAGCTGGCGGTGGCGCTCGTCGTCGAGCTCGTGGCCCTCCCACCGCCGGTAGTTCGGCGAGTCGCTCCGCAGGTCCACGGCCACGTCCCAGATCTTGCCCCGCAGGCAGCGAACGAGCTTCGCCTGGCCGGGCTGGGTCTGGAAGTGAAGCCCGCGCAGGATGCCTCGGCCGGAGCGCGAGTGGTTCTCCTGCACGAACTCCACCCCCACTCCGAGCTGGCGCCAGTCGTCGTCGCGGAAGGTCTCGACCAGGAAGCCGCGTTCGTCGCCGTGGACCTCGGGCTCGATCAGGACGACGCCGTCGAGCTGCGTCTCGAGGCGGCGAGCCATCAGCCCAAGGCTCGGCCGTACTGGCGCTCGTAGTAGTCGCGGTACTCCCCGGAGCGCACCGGGCCCCACCACCACTCGTTGTCGCGGTACCAGTCCACCGTCTGGCGCAGCCCGTCCCCGAAGGCGGCTCCGGGCTCCCAGCCGAGGGCCCGAACCTTGTCGGAGGACAGCGAGTAGCGACGGTCGTGGCCGGGGCGGTCGGTGACGTGCTCGATCAGCGACTCGTCCCGCCCCGTGAGCTCGAGGATCATTCTCACCGTCTCGATGTTCGGCAGCTCGTCCGGCCCACCGACGTTGTAGGCCTGGCCGGCCTCGCCGCGCTCCAACACCAGGTCGATCGCGGCGCAGAAGTCCTCGACGTAGATCCAGTTGCGGACCTGCATCCCGTCGCCGTAGACGGGCAACGGGTCGCCCGCGAGGGCGTTGAGGACGCAGAGCGGGATCAGCTTCTCCGGGTGCTGGCGGGGACCGTAGTTGTTCGATCCCCGCACGATCAGGGCGTCCGTCCCGTAGGTGTGGCGGTAGGCGCCGACGATCAGGTCACCGCCCGCCTTCGAGGCCGAGTACGGCGAGGAGGGCTCAAGCGGCGAGTCCTCGCTGAAGGAGCCGGACTCGATTGAGCCGTAGACCTCGTCGGTCGAGACCTGGAGGTGGCGGATGCCGGCCTGGCGCGCGGCCTCGAGCATCACGAAGGCGCCGAACACATCTGTCTGGATGAAGTCGCCCGGGGAGTCGATCGAGCGGTCGACGTGGGACTCGGCGGCGAAGTTGACCGTGGCGTCGCATCCCTCAATCGCCGCACGGACGACGTCGGGGTCGGATATGTCGCCTTCGACCAGCTCGACCCGGTCCGGCTCGAGACCGTCCAGGTTCTCGCGCCGGCCCGCGTAGGTGAGCTTGTCGAGCACGCGAACGAAGTCGCCGGGGTGAGCGGCGAGGCGCAGACGCACGTAGGCCGAGCCGATGAACCCGGCGCCGCCCGCTACCAGGATCCTCACGCGGCAGCCTCGAGCGCTCGCGCCGCGAGGTAGTCGGTCAGGCCCTTCTTCCAGAGAGGGAGCGCGATCGGGTCGGGGCGCTCGCTGCCGAGCGCCGAGTAGGGGGGCCGGGGAGCTTTGCGGGCCAGCAATTCGGTGGTCGCCGACATCACCCGGCACTCAACGCCGGCCTGGTCGAAGATCTCTTGGGCGAACTCGTACCACGAGCACCGCCCGCCCCCGGCGAGGTGGTGGATCCCGAACTCCTCGCCCTCTATCAGCACCGCGATGGCGTCGCCGAGGTGCCGCGTGTAGGTCGGGCAGCCGACCTGGTCCGTGACCACCATCACCTCGCTCTGCTCGCGACCGAGCCGCAGCATCGTCTCCACGAAGTTCTTTCCGGCAAGCCCAAACAGCCAGGAGGAGCGGGCGATGAAGTGGCGAGGGTTGGAAACCGCAACCGAGGTCTCCCCCGCCAGCTTGGAGCGGCCGTAGGCCGACAGCGGGGAGGGAAAGTCGGACTCCACGTAGGGCCTGCGCGCGGATCCGTCGAAGACGTAATCGCTCGACGGATACACCACCTTGGCGCCAATGCTCGCGGCGGCGGCAGCCAGCAGGGCCGCGCCCTCGTCGTTGACCCGCATCGCCCCGGCCTCGTCGTCCTCGGCGCCGTCAACGTCGGTGAAGGCAGCGCAGTTGACGACCGCGTCGGGCTCGTACCGCATCATGGCCTCCTCCAGGGCGGGCGGACTGGTGATGTCGAGGGCGGCGTGGGCAAGCACCACCACCTCGTGATCGCGGGCGTGGCAGGCGGCCGTCACGTCCCGCCCGAGCATCCCCATCGCGCCGGTGACCAAGACCCTCACGGGATCTTGATCTCCGCGTTGTCGCCAACGATCATGCGCAGGGTCTTGGGAAGCCCGTCGCCCCGCGAGAGCACGACGTTGCGCCCCAAGAGGCTTGCCTCCATGCGGGAGCCGAGGTCCGAGACGCTTGAACCCGCGAGCAGGATCGAGTGCTCGACCTCGGCCCGCGTCACGCTGACGCCTGCATCGATCGACGTGTATGGGCCAACGTAGGCGTCCGTGATCCGGGCGTCGGTGCCGATGATCGCCGGGCCACGGACGACCGCCCGCTCCAGCCTGGCACCGGCTTCGACCACCACCCGCCCCTCCACCTTGGAGTCCACCAGCTCGCCCTCGATCCGGCGTTCGATGTCCTCGAGCACCAGTCGATTCGCGTCCAGCATGTCGTCGAGCTGCCCGGTGTCCTTCCACCAACCGGTGACCGTGCGGCTCTCCACCTGCTTGCCACCGTCGATTAGCCGCTGGATCGCGTCCGTGATCTCGAGCTCCCCGCGCCCCGAAGGCTCGATCGCCCGCGCAGCCTCGAAGATCGACGGGCCGAACAGATAGACGCCCACGAGGGCGAAGTCGCTCGGTGGGTGCTCGGGCTTCTCAACCAGCCGAACGACGCGCTCGCCGTCCAGCTCGGCCACCCCGAAGTTGCCGGGGTCCGGGACCCTGGTGAGCAGGATCAGCGCGTCGGGCTGGTGGGCCCGAAAGGCGTCGACGAGCCCGGTGATCCCGTCGCGCAGCAGGTTGTCACCCAGGTACATCACGAACGACCCGTCCTGGAGGAACTCCTCAGCGGTGAGCACCGCGTGGGCCAGCCCCAGCGGCTCCGGCTGGCGGATGTAGGTGATCGAGGCGCCGAAGGCGGCGCCGTCGCCCGCCGCATCGGCGATCTCGTCCCCCGTCTCAGGAGCGATCACGATCCCGATCTCGGTGATCCCCGCCTCAACCAGCGCCTCGATGCCGTAGAAGAGCACCGGCTTGTTGGCCACCGGCACGAGCTGCTTCGCCGAGGTGTGGGTGATCGGGCGCAGGCGTGTGCCGGCGCCCCCCGAGAGAATCAGGCCCTTGAGGCTGTCCATGTCGCGGCAAGCATAGGGACGAGGCCTCCTGGCGCGCTAGTAGGTGCCGCCCAGCTTGCGGTGGTCCCAGCTCGCGATTCGCAGTGGCTCGAAGCGGACCGCGACCCGCTTGCGGGCCTGGGCCTTCAGCCCCTCGGCCGCGTCGCCGGAGAGCGAGGCCCCGCCGCTGTAGCGAAGCGTCAGCTCCCTGCCCACCTCGAAGACGACCTCGAGGTCGCGATGGATCTCGGCCTCCGCCTCGATCTGTATCCCTCGCAGCTCGCCGTACTCGTGCCCCGTCTCCACCAGAAGCGTGGCGCGCGGATCGCGCTCCAGGTTCTTGACCTTCTGCGACTTCGCGTAGGTGTAGATCCAGATCTCGCTCCCGCGCAGGACGTACCAGAGCGGCATGGAGTGAGGCCAGCCGTGCGTGCCGATCGAGGAAACGACGACCACGCGCTGGGACTCGAGCAGCTCGCGCTGCTCCTCCTCCGAGAGCTTGATCTGCTCCCGGCGGCTCATCCGGAGCGCGACCGCTCGGGCTCGAGCGCCAACACGCGCCACGGCCCTTCACCGGCCATCGGCTGAGTCCGGCCCTCGAGCCAGTCGGCTTGGAGGTCATCGTAGTGCGCGCTCGCGGGGTGGCCTGATTGGCCGGTGAATCCTTGCCATCGGGAGCGCTCCGGGCGAACGGGATCGGCCACCATCCGCCAGCAGGGCGCCCAAATCGCGGTGAACGGGTCGTTCGGATCCCAGCCCACCTGGGCGACGGTCTCCTGGCCGCCGCCGACCTCGAGCCGGCGGTTGAAGATCCAACCGAACAGGGGATTCGCCTCGCCGAGGGCGTGCGGAAAGAGGAGCGGGTGGACTTTGCCCCAGCGCCAGGCTTTCTGCTCCGATCCCAGCTCGCCCTCCAGGTCGTCGAGGGCGCCGCGGAGCGCATCGAGGACCAGCTCGCCCCAGGGGCGGCCAACCAGGCCCTCGTCACCCGCTTCCCATAGTGAAAGCAGGTGCGACTGCCAGCGCCAGGGCGAGGTGACATGAGCGACAAATCCGTTGTCGGCGCGGTCGAGCCAACGCTCCGCCAGGTCATGGTCGCCGATCGCTGCTCGAGCGACCTCGCGCGCCAGCCGCAGCGTGAACGCCTGGTAGATGGTGGCCGCGATCGACTCTGGACCCATCCGCCCGTCCCAGGAGCGCAGCCGCTCGATCGCCACCAGCTCCCGCTGGTCACGCGGCCGCAGCCGAGCCAGCCGGCGGACGGTCTCCAGCCCGGGAAGCGAGAGCATGTCCGTCTGCATGGCCGCGAAGCTCTCCAGATCGTGCTCCGGGGTGGCAGCGATCAGCTGCTCGATGCGGCGCGCCCGGTAGCCGTCCAGATAGTCGCTGGTGATGTGGTGGGGGTAGTCCTCGGGCGCGATCCGGTTGTTGGCCGTGACCACGAACCCGCCATCCGGGTCGGTCAGCTCCGGCAGCTCCTCGTATGGGACCCAGCCATCCCATTCGTGCTCGCCCGTCCACCCGGGCTTCGGTAGATCGGGGCAGTCGCCACGGCGGACGGGAAGGCGGCCGACCGTCTTGTAGCCGATCGAGCCGTGGCGGTCCGCCCAAACCAGGTTGGACACCGGGTGTGCGTGCTCGCCGAGTGCGTCCAGCAGGCCGGCGCCGCTGGTGATGTCGAGCATTCCGAGATGGGCCCGGGTGAAGCCGGGGAAGTCGAGCGCCACGAAGCGCAGCGCCAGAGGCTCGGCGTCGTCGGCGCGGAGCGCCTCGTTGACGATTGGGCCGTGGTGGGTCTCGCGGACGACGAGACGGTCCGGCTCCGCGCGCCCCTTGACCGAGATCTCCTCCTCGATCAGCTCCAAGGGCCGCGACCCTCCCTCGAATTCGTAGGTGTCGCCGTCGATCCGCTCGATGAACAGGTCCATGACGTCGGCCATCGCGTTGGTGAATGACCAGGCCAGATCGTTGTTTTGGCCCATGAATACCCCGGGCAGCCCCGGAAGCGCCGCCCCGCGGCAGAAGCGATCCTCGACGTACAGGCCCACCTGGTAGGTGATCCCCGGCATGCTCGGCGGCAGGTGCGGGTCGCCCGCCAAGAGGGGCCCGCCGGTCGCCGAGCGGGCCCCGGTGACCGCCCAATTGTTCGATCCGCTGGCTTCGACCGCGAGGCCAATCGAGTCCCGAACACGGCTGATCTGCTCGGCCAGGCCCAGGCCATCGCCCGTCCACGCCTCTTCCGGGGTGAGGATCACGGGGTTGCCTCGTGGGTATCCCGGGTCCAGCCGCGCGGCCAGATCGCTGCCCAATTCGCGGGCCATCTCGGCTCGCAGGAGCTCGCGCTCCCAGTTGGTCGACAGGCCGAAGGTCAGCAGCTTCGTAAGCAGGAGCGGATCGGCCGGCCGGAAGGCCTCGAAGCCGATGCGCAGAAGCTGGAACTCGGCCGGCAGGGGGCGATCGGCGGCGGCGGCGTTCACCCCAGCGCAAAACGCCTCGAGCGCCGATCGCAGCTCCGGCTGCAGCGCCGCGGCCTCACGCTCGGCGGCACGCCGAAGACCCAGTGTCCTCATGAAGCGATCGGTTTGAAGGCCAGGGCGACCGGCGATCTCCGCCAACCGGCCGGAGCCGATCCTCCGGTAGAGGTCGAGCTGCCAGAGGCGATCCTGTCCGTGGCAGAAGCCCTCGCCGAACCAGAGGTCGTGCCTGGTCTTGGCGCGGATGTGGGGAACTCCCCAGCGGTCGCGCCCGATCTCGACCGCCTGCTCCAATCCGTCCAGCCGCAGGCGTCCTTTGACCCTTGGAAGCGGCCTGCGAAAGAACTGGTACCAGAGCCCCGCAGCGGTCGTCCCCGCAAGCGCAGTGAACGCCGCGCCCGCCAGGCCGAACCGCTTTGCCAATCCGTCACCGCTCACCGCAGCCAACTCTAAGCGCTCTCCGTCGTCCAGTCGCCGGGCAGCCGCCCCTCCGCATCCAGCTTCTCGAGGTGGGCCTGCATGACCACCGCGGCGGCGGGCCGCAGCTCCTTCGGCACGTCGTCCCAGACCCGGTCCAGCAGGCGCGCCCGTGATCGCTCTCCCTTCTCCAGCTCGGCCAGCAGCCTGCGCTCGCGCATCAAGCGGTGCTCGAGGTATTCGTCGATCCTGGCCGCCGGCTCGGTGATGTAGGGACCGTGTCCCGGGCACAGCAACTCGAGGTCGGCCTTGCGCAGGCGCTCCAGGGAGTCGAGGTAGGCGGCCAGCGAGCCGCCGTCCGGCGGGACGAAGCTCGATCCGCGGCCGAGCACGAGATCGCCGCAGAAGCCGACCGTCCCCAGCAGGAAGCAGACGTGGTCCCTTGCGTGCCCAGGGGTGGGCAGGACCTCGAACGGGCCGACGCGCCCCGGGGCCACCGCGCTCGCGAGGTCGACCGTGTCCGGCTTGGCACCGGATTCGCCCGAAGTCTCGTCGAGCGCTCCGACCTCGCCGAACAGCAGCGGGACGCCCAGCATGGGCACGGCGGCGGAGTGATCCGCGTGCGAGTGGGTGAGCAGGACGCCGCCGATGCCGCCGCGATCCAAGCCCGCCGCGCGCACTGCCTCCAGATGCCCCTCATCGGCGGGCCCGGGGTCGATCAGGTAGGCAGGTTCGGGGCCGACCAGGTAGGCATTCGTGCCCTCGAGCGTCATCGGACCCGGATTCGGGGCGACGATCCTGACGATCTCCGGATGGCCTGGCGGCGAGTCGATGGCGGCGTTGGCTACTTGCCGCTTACCGCTTCGAGCACGGCCTGACGCGCGTCGGGTGGCTCGAGCACCACCAGGTCGCCTACGCCCTTGAGGATCTCCCGCACGAGCCAGTCGGCGGAGCCGAATGGCAGCTCGACCACCACGGCTTTGTCTGCGAGCTCCTCGACCACGGTGCGCTCCTCGCGCAGCCAGCGCGCTCGCTCCGGCGAGACCCAGACGCGGGCCACTCCGGCGCTCCCGACCTCGCCGTGCACCAACCACTCCTGCTCCGCAAGCCGCTCATCGGTGCCCTCGCGCGGCTCGAAGGAGCGCCTGGTGAGCCGGGCCTCCTTCATCCGATCGAGACGGAAGTGCCGGGTGTCTGACTTGCCGAGGTCATAAGAACCCAGGTACCAGCCCTCCGGGCCGCTGACAAGCTGGTACGGCTCGACCTCGCGCGTGACGAACTCGTCCTCGTTCTCCTTGTAGTAGTGGAGCTCGAGGATCCGATGCCGCTCGATCGCGTCGTTGACGGTGCGCACGACCTTGGAGTCGTCTCGCCCGGGCGCGATCTCGAGGCCCTCCTGCGACGGATCGTGACCGAGCGCTTCGACGATCTTCTGACGCGCGGTGGACAGGCCAGATTGCGGCAGGTGATCGCCGAACAGGTCGATCGCCGCGACGAGCGCCTTGGCCTCCAGCGGCAACAGGCGGGCAGGGCGCGCGAAGTTGTCGCCGTAGGTGTCGGCATCTACCTCGATCTCGTCCCCGTCAATCTCGGCGTAGAGCACGTAGGTGCCGCCGCCGAAGTTGACGACGTTGAGCACGTCGATGTCCTCGTGCAGCTCAACCAGGCTGACATTCAGCTCACCCCGAACGGTGTCCACGGACAGCCGGGTCTGTTGACGGGCTGCGCCGATCAGCAGGCCGGCGAGCGTCACCAGCCGGGCGAATCGCTCCGGGCGAATCACCGACTCCGAGCGCCCGTTCGTGGAGCGTGGCCTTCCGTTCGCCTGGGCCATCGGCCGCGAGACCGTCTTCGCGAGATCGAAGTCGCCGCTGTGCCGCTTTCGAAGCAGCTCAAGCCTCTCAGCCGCCTCCCGGGCCAGGTCCTTTGGCTCGAGCAGCTTCGCGTTCTCCCGCCAGCCGAGCACCCAGGAGATCAGCTGGCGAGGCGAGGCGTAATCCGTCTCGTAGATCGCGCCGCGGCCGCGCACGCCGTCTTGCTTGGTCGCCTTGCGCAGCTCGCCGTAGCCGCCGAAGTCACGCTCGACCAGCCAGGAGATCCGCTCGCGCAGAAACACCCGTCCCGTGCCGTCGATCTCGCCCATCTGCCAGTCGGCACGCGACGCGTAATCGCGCCGATCGAAGTCCTCGGGCGGCGCGAAGTCGTGCTCGGCCTTGGTCGCGTAGGAGACCTTGGCGCGAATCCGCGAGAGCCGGAAGACCCGCACCTGTTCGCGCTCGTGCGAATGGCCGATCAAGTAGAACTGGCCGCTGCGGAAGACGAGGTGGTAGGGATCCACCTTGCGGTCGGAGACCTGGTCGCGCTGCATCGAGTAGTAGCTGAACTCGATCGTCTTGCGGCGAGAGATCGCGGTTTCGATCTTCGCCAGGCGCTGCGAGAGCTCGCGACCCCCTCCCGAGGGGGCGAGCTTGACGTCGATCGACGTCGTATCGCTCTCCTCGAGCGGGCTGGGACGCCCCCAGGAGACCTGCTGGAGAGCAAGCCGGAGCGGCTCGGCGTATGCGAACTCGCCATCGAGCAGCGCGAGCGCCGTGCGCAGCGCCGCCAACTCGCCATCCGTGAACTCGATCGGCGGCAGGTAGTAGTTCTCCGGCGGCAGGGCGTAGAGCTCCGCCTCGAAGAAGCCCTCGGCCGGCTTTTCGACCTGGAGTGAGATTCCGAGGCTGTCGAGTTCCGCGCGATCGGCATAGAAGCGCCGAGCGAAGGCGTCGTCGTTCATCGAGCTGTAGCCCTCGACCTCGCGTTTGATCTCGAGCGCCGAAACCGGCCGCCCGTTGGCCATCAGAAACGAGATCAGGGACAGCTGGCGGATCAGCTTCTCGGTGTCCTTCGCCACGACGGGGAGGATAGAGGCGCGCTCCCGGTCGCCACGTCAGCCGCGCACGCGCTTTGTGCGCAATTTGCGGGGCTACGTCAGACGGTCACCTGGCGCTTGAGCCGTTCCCGGACGACCTCGGGGAAGCCAGGGACGTGATCAAGCTGCTCGATCGACTCATAGCCGCCGATCCGCTTGCGGTAGGCCAATACGCGGTGGCTCTGGGTGGTCGAGAGGTTCAGTGAGCGCAACTCGGCGAAGCTTGCCTGGTTCAGGTTGAGCTTGCGAGCGCCTGCCCCGCGGCCGCGGCCTCCGGGCGCGCCGGCGCGCCCGGAGGCCGCGCGCCGGGACGCGCCTCGGCGGAGTGCGACGCGGGGCTCGCCGCGCCGCGCCGCGCGCCGGGGCGACGGGTGTCGGGAACGATGCCTGCCGGACGCCCAGCTCGGCAGCGCGAACCCGGCCGCCTTGAGCTGGCTCGCCATCCCAGCCATGATCGAAGCGAAGCGCTCCGCCGCCCGGTCCTCTGCCCTTCTTTGGGTGGCGGCGGACAGCCACCTTCGCGAGCTCTTCAGCTTCAGGTCAAACACGTTGAGATCCGCCTGGAACTGGAGCAAGAAGGTCGGGCCCCACGGCCTCGCCCAATCGGCGATCCCATACTCACCGCCGAGGCCACCAGGGGAGGGCTCGGTGCCGGGAGAAGGCTGACTGAGGTAATCGCGCTGAAGACGGGTCACCATCTTCACCAGGCACAAATCCTCGTAGCGCCTGCGCACCCGAACTCGGCGCCTCAGCTGGGCCCCCAGCGATTCGCGATCCGTTTCGAGGAGCAGGAAGACTCGCCTCCTGGCAACCACTGCAGGGACCTCAACCCCAGGGCCCTCCGCCCCGGGGAGCCCGTTGGGATCACCGAGCTTTGCATCCTGCGAGTCGGTGAGCTTGTTGTTCTGCGCAACGGGGTCCACGATCCGAGCTCGGACCTCCTCAGTCCATCTGGGTGGGCCGGCGACAGCGTCTCAACAGCCGGCTGGAGTCAGTCTAGGAACCGGATTCCCGCAATTCAAGCCACAACCGGCAGCCCTCCTGCAATGGGGTAATGGGGATCGAAGAGGGGTAGTCGGCTCGCGGACAGCGCGAGCTGGCTACGCGGCCCGGTACCGGAAGTAGGCGGCCGAGTCGATTCCGCGGTCGAACCGCGACCAGGTTTCGCCGTCGGGCAGCGCGCGCTCGATCCGATCGAAGCTGCCGAGCCGGCCGCCAAGATTGTCGATTGCGTGCACGAGGGTGGCCTCGCGGGTGGCGGGGGTGACCGGCGAGCCGTTCTCCAGCGTCCCGTGGTGAGAAAGGACGATGTGAAAGACCGCCTGAGCGAGCTCCGGATCGAAGCCGTCGATCCGCTCGATCTCGCGGCGGACCAGGTAGTAGCCAAGCGGGATCTCGCCTTGGAGGCGGCCGGCGTCAGTGAGGTCGATTCCCAGCGGATCGTCGTTGTAGGCCATGGTCTTGCCGATGTCGTGGAGCAACGCCCCGGTGACCGCGGTGTCGCGATCCACTCCGGCGAATGCCGAAGCGCAGGCGCTCACCGCCTGGGCAACCGAGACCGTGTGGTCGAGTAGTCCGTGGCGATACGCCTGGTGGTAGTACTTGGCGGCGGGCGCCTCCCGGAACCTGGCCCAGACGGGGGAGCTCTGGGCGAAGAAGCGGTCGAGCAACTCTCGAAGCTGGGGATTCTGAATCGTCTCCAGCAACTCGCCCAAATCGGCCTCCAGCCGCTCCACGGGGACGCTGGGGCCATGGGCGAGATCAGAGCTCTCGAACTCGTCGGGTCGCGCAGAGCGGATCGCCTCGACGGTGATCTTCGGCCCGTACTGCGGATGCACGCCGAATCGGCCCGTGATGTGAATTGCGGAACCTGGAGCTGCGATGTCGAACGACTCCTCGACGCCCTCCCAGACCACGGCCTCGACACTCCCCGAGCGATCGCAGATGGCCAGCCTGAGCCACTCTCCGCCGTTGCGCCGCTGACGAAGCTCGCGCTCCCGGACGCCGAACACAGCCTCCACGACCTGCCCGTCGACGAAGTCGCGCACCCAGGCGCGCTCCGCGCCGCCGGTGGGGCCACCACCGTTGGTGGAGCCCTCGCTCAGCGCCGGTTGTTCACCGAATGAAGCCTGCATCTCCATCCCTCGTTCACAGTAGACAGGGGTGCGGACGGGCCAACTCTCCCCTGCTGGAGCGTCGTCACGCCGGTTCTCGACCTGACGCCGCGCGGACCTTCGGTGCCCGCAGCCCATGGCGCTTTTTAGACCGCATGGGTCCAAAACGCGCCATCCAGACGCCAAGCAACGCTCTGCTGCTACGCCTGCTTGGGCTGGTTGCGCGGCTCGATTGCGAGCGTGCGCTCCTCCGGAACGCCGCTCTCCAGCTCCCGGGCGCGCTCCAGCTCGGCGTTGAACGCGGCGCCCAGCAGCACGGCGAGGTTCGAGATCCACAGCCAGACGAGGAACACGATCACT
>JBBPIK010000059.1:0-14570 GCA_038040415.1 Actinomycetota bacterium | reverse complement strand
CGGCGCCCGCGGCCTGCGCTCGATCCTCGAGGAGACGCTGCTCGACGTGCAATTCGAGCTCCCCTCGCGCCGGGACGTGCGCAAGTGCGTGGTCACCAAGGAGACGATCCAGCGAGGGCTGGCGCCGACGCTGGTCACGGAGGCGGCCGAAGAGGAGCCGGTGGCGCTGGACGAGCTGGAGGAAGAGTCGGCCTGATCCCGCGCAGGCGGCACGAGCCGCTGCCTGAATAACATCGGCGTCTCGATGGACGCGGAGCGCCGCGCACGGCTCGAGGCCACCACCCGCTACGAGCCCTCGGAAGTCGAGGGCCGGATCCTCGCGCGCTGGCTCGAGGGCGGCTACTTCCATCCGCCGGCCGAGGGAACTGCCGCCGACAACTTCTCGGTTGCGATCCCGCCGCCGAATGTGACCGGAGCCCTGCACATGGGCCACGCCCTGAACAGCACGATCCATGATGCGCTGGTCCGGCTCAACCGGATGCGGGGCCGGAACACCCTGTGGGCGCTCGGCACCGACCACGCCAGCATCGCGGTGCATGCCGTGCTCGAGAAGGAGCTGCGGGCGGAGGGCACGTCGGGGCACGAGCTCGGCCGCGAAGCCTTCCTCGAGCGAGCCTGGGAGTGGAAGCAGAAGTACGGATCGCAGATCGTCGAGCAGCTGAAGCGGCTTGGCGCCTCCTGCGACTACGAGCGGGAGCGCTTCACCCTCGACGACGGCTATGTGCGCGCCGTTTATCGGGTCTTCGTCAGCCTCCATGAGAAGGGCCACATTTACCGCGACACCTACATGGTCAACTGGGACGCCGGCTCGCGCTCCGTGATCTCCGATCTCGAGGTCGAGAATCGCGAGGTTGAGGACACGCTCTACGCGATCGACTATCCGATCGAGGACTCCGACGAGGTGCTCACGGTGGCGACCGTTCGGCCGGAGACGATGCTGGCCGACACCGCGGTCGCCGTGAACCCGGCCGATGAGCGCTACCGGGACTTGATCGGCCGGCAGTGCGTCTTGCCGCTGGTTGGCCGCCGCCTGCCGGTGATCGCCGACGAGCACGTCGATCCCCAGTTCGCCACCGGGGCGTTGAAGGTCACACCCGGTCACGACCCGAACGACTTCGAGATCGGTCGCGCCCACGGCCTCGACGAGGTGACCGTGATCGGCGAGGACGGACGGATGACCGCCGACGCGGGGGAGCGGTTCGCCGGCCTGACGACCGAGGAGGCGAGGGAGGCGGTGCTGGCAGCGCTTCGCGAGCAGGGGTTGGTCCGGGGAGAGGAGCCGTATGTGCACTCGGTGCCCTATTCACACCGCTCGGGCGAGCGAATCGAGCCTTTGATCTCGCTGCAGTGGTTCTGCCGCATGGAGGAGCTGGCGAAGCCTGCGACGGAGGTCGTCGAGCGCGGGCAGGTGCGCTTCGTCCCGGAGCGCTGGAAGCTGATCTATCTCGACTGGATGTACCGGCTGCGCCCGTGGTGCATCTCGCGCCAGCTTTGGTGGGGGCACCGGCTGCCGGTCTGGTACTGCGACGCCTGCGAGGAGACCTACGTTGCAGAGGCGGCGCCGGAGCGTTGCGGAGCCTGCGAAGGCGAGCTGCGCCAGGACGAGGACGTGCTGGATACGTGGTTCAGCTCCGCCTTGTGGCCGTTCGGGGTCCTCGGCTGGCCAGAGCAAACGCCGGAGCTGCGCGCCTTCTACCCGACGGACGTGCTGGTCACGGCGCGGGACATCATTTTCCTCTGGGTCGCCCGGATGGTGATGATGGGTTTTGAGTTCACCGGCGAGGCTCCCTTCGGCGACGTCTACATCACCTCGGTGATCCAGGCCCCGGACGGGCGGCGGATGTCGAAGAGCCTCGGGACCGGCATCGATCCGCTCGACGAGATCGAGGCGCACGGAGCCGACGGTGTCCGCTTCGGGCTGCTCGCCATGTCCTCGGCCCAGGACGTGCGCTATTCGGCCGACCGGATCCAGCAGGGACAGGACCTCGCGAACAAGATGTGGAACGCGTCGCGACTGATCCTCCTCAACGCTCGCCCGGACGCCCTCCGGGGGGAGGTCGCCGGCGGGCTCGTCCCCGGCCCGCGCCCCGTGCGCGTGGAGGATCGCTGGATCCTCTCCCGGCTTCAGGAGGCGATCCAGGCCGTGACGCGCAACCTGGACTCATACGACTTCGCACACGCGGCGCTCGAGCTGTACCGCTTCTTCTGGTCGGAGCTCTGCGATTGGTACCTGGAGATCGCCAAGCCGCGCCTGTACGAGGGCGAGGCCGAGGTGGCGCAGACGCTTCTGTGGATCCTCGAGCAGACGCTCGCCCTCGCCCACCCGATGGCCCCGTTCGTGACCGAGGAGATCTACACCTACCTGCGGCCGGCGGCCGGCGGGGCGGGCCCCGCGATGCTGGTCGTCCACCCGTTTCCCGAGGTCGACGGCGCGCTCCTCGACGACGCCGCCGAGCGCGAGGTCGAGGCGTCGATCGAGCTCACCCGAAGCGTGCGGCGCTGGCGCGACCTGGTCGGGGTCGCCCCGGCCAGCGTGCTTCCCGCCCGTGTCGCCGAGGGTGGCGGCGAGCCGCCCCACGAGCTGGTCGCACGGCTGGCGCGGCTTTCCTTCGATGGAGCCGAGGGCGAGCCGCTGGCCTCGTTCGGCCAGCTGGAGATCCTCTCCTCGGGGGATGTCGATGCGTCCCAGGTCCGCCGCCGGATCGCGGAGCTGCGCGAGAGGCTGCGTGGGGAGGTGGAGCGCGCCGAGCGCAAGCTGGACAACCAGGGGTTCGTGAGCAATGCCCCAGCCGAGGTCGTGGAGGCCGAGCGCGAAAAGCTCAACGCCTTCCGGGCCGAGCTCGAGGAGCTCCAAGGCTAGGTGGTCGCGTCCGCAAATACGCCCGTGTTTGGATCGGCTGCAAATCTTCGCCTGGCTGCGTCCTCGGTCGGCCGAATAGCACCCACTATTCGGCCTCCCTGCGTCCTTGCCAGGCTCGATTTTCGCTCGCCCAAACACGGCCGTACCCGCGGACGTGACCACTAGCTTCGACGCCGAGGCCTACCTGGTCTCCCTGGAGCCGCTCGGCTGGCGCTTCGGGCTGGAGCGGATCAGGAGGCTGGTCTCGGTGCTGGGAATGCCGCAGCATCGCTTCGCCTCGATCCACGTCGTCGGCACCAACGGCAAGTCGTCGGTGGCGGAGATGGCGGGGGCGCTGCTCGAGGCGCACGGCAAGCGCACGGGCGTCTATCTCTCTCCGCACACCGCCCGCTGGTCCGAGCGGATTCGAATCGGTGGCGCCGAGATCGATGCCGGCGAGCTCGCAGCGGCCGCGGAACGGGTGGCGCAGTCGATCGAGGTCGTCAACCGGACGCTGGCGGATGGCGAGTCGGTGACCCAGTTCGAGGCGGTCACGGCGACTGCCTTCGTCGCTCTCGCTTCCGCCCAGGTCGAGCTGGGCGTAATCGAGGCTGGGCTCGGCGGCCGGCTGGACGCCACCAACGTGCTGCCCTCGGGGGCCACGGTGCTGACCTCGGTTGGCCTGGAGCACACGGAGTGGCTGGGTGAGACCGAGGAGGCAATCGCCGCCGAGAAGCTCGCCGTCTTGCGCGACCACACGACGCTGGTGGTTGGGAAGCTCGGTGACGGCGCCCGCAAGCTGGCCGAGCGAACCGCCGCCGAGCGAAACGCGCGCCTGATCGTCGCCGGCGATCTCGCCCCCGGCTTGCGGCTCTCCGTCCCAGGCGCCTATCAGCGCCGAAACTTCGCGGTCGCCGCGGCGGCGGCCGAGGCCACTCTGGGGGCGCTCGACCCCCGCCTTGCGCGGGAGGTCGCCGAGGGGCTGGCGCTGCCGGGCCGGGTGCAGCTCTTGAAGGGCGACCCACCGTTGATCCTCGATGCGGCGCACAACCCCGATGGCGCCCGGGCACTGGCCGAGGCGCTGCCGGAGGCGGTGGGCGAGGCGCCCGTCGTCGCCTGTCTCGCGATCCTGGCCGACAAGGACGCGGCGGGGGTGCTGGCGGCGCTCGCGCCGCACCTCGAGGTCGCCGTTTGCACACAGCTTCCGGGTGAGCGTCTGGCGCGCGCGGGTCGCCCCGGGGCGGCGGCGCTGGAAGCGTCGCAACTGGCTGCTTTGGCCCAGGCCACCGGGCTCACCTCGACCGAGGCCGTGCCCGAGCCGAAGGCCGCGGTCGGGCGCGCTCGCGAGCTGGCGCGAGAGCTGGGCGGGATCGCGCTCGTCACCGGGTCTCACTACCTGTTGCCCTACGCAATGACGCGCTAACCTCGGCCTCGTACGCATGGACCGCGAGGCGCGCTCAGAGCTCCTCCAGATGATGGGATTGGTGGCCACGGTGGTGGCGATCGTGATCCTGGTCTTCTTCGGGCTCGGCTACGTGTTCGGAAGGCTCTTCCTGTAGCCGAGGCTTAGGTGCCCCCTGGCCAAGGTGTCCGCGAACCCGGAGAACGAGGGTTTGGCCCGCTGGTAACGAAGTACAATCCGCCCCCGTGCTCACGCGCCTCTTGCCATGCTCGTAGCGCTGTTCGGCATCACGAACGACGGCCTCAACCTGTTCGTGAACCTCGTCGTGCTGTTCGGTGTGGTCGTTTGGATCGCGCTGGTCGCCTGGACCTTCTTGGACGCCCGGCGCCGGATCGAGGACCCCGTGTTGGTGCTCTGCGCCACCGGCGCCTCGCTGTTCCCCTTCGTCGGGACGGTCGTCTACGCGATCCTTCGTCCGCCCGAGTTCCTCGAGGATGCTCGAGAGCGTGAGCTGGAGATCCATGCCGCGGAGCTCCGCCTCAGGCAGCTCAAGGAGGCGTCCTGTCCCAACTGCGGCCACCCGATCGAGCGCACGTACCTGCGCTGTCCGGACTGCAGGGCTCGGGTGAAGGACCCCTGCGAGGCCTGCCGGAAGCCGATCGACCCACGCTGGACGATCTGCCCCTACTGCGAGACGCCGCAGCGACGCGCCGCTCCCGTGCCGCGCCGTGAGCCCGCCCGACGCGCTTCGGAGAGTGAGCCGGCAGCACAGCGCAGCGCCCGGCAGAAGGGCACCAAGCGCCCCACCGTCCGGCGCTCACCCGCCCAGAAAAGCCGCTCCGGTCAGCCACGCTCGGCCCGCCCCGCCTCATCACGCCAGGCTTCCGCCGCCGGCAAGCGCAAGCCGGCCTCGGGCCCCTCGACCGCTGCCGCTCCGCCGAGCCGCGAGGCCCCCGGCGACGAGCGACCCAGGCCCGCCCCGGCGTCGTAGGTCTCCGCGCTTTCGTAACTACCGCGTCTCGACGACGCACGGAACCGCGCGCGTTACCAGGGCAAGTAGGGCGGCACCGGGTGCGACATCCGACCCTTATGACTTTGTACCCCTATAACGGGCCCAAAGTCATAAGCGACGGGCCGGCCGCGCGCGGCAACCGTTGCGGCGCAAATAAACGTGCGCATTCGGAGCCCGCAGCCCATTCGCCCCCTCGTTGATGTCGTTTTTCGAGACAACTCAGCCGCCGGCGCCCACGCACACCGATAGCCTTCCCGCCCCGTGAGCCCCGAGCGCGAGAACGGCAGGACGCTGATCTTGATCAAGCCGGACGCCTTCGAGCGCGGCCTCACCGGCGAGGTGCTGGCGCGATTCGAGCGCAAGGGCCTGCGGATCGTCGCCCTGCGGCAGCTGCGCATCGACCAGGAGTTCGCCGGCCGCCATTACGCCGAGCACGCCGAGAAGCCGTTCTTCGGCGAGCTGGTCGAGTTCATCACCCGTGGGCCGCTCGTCGCGGCCGTGCTCGAGGGGCCCCAGGCGGTTACGGCTGCGCGGCAGGTGATCGGGGCCACCAACCCGCTCGAGGCCGTCGCCGGCTCGATCCGGGGCGAGTTCGCGATCGAGGTCACCTTCAACCTCGTCCACGGCTCCGACTCCGACGAGTCGGCGGAGCGCGAGATCGCCCTCTGGTTCAGCGACCTCGATTGAAGCTGATCCTGGCGTCCGCCTCGCCGAGGCGCCGGGAGATCCTCGGCGCGCTTCGGATCCCCTTTGAGGTCGTGGTCCCCGAGGTCGAGGAGCTCACCGACGGAGTGCCGGAGGAGGTCGTGGTCGAGAACGCCCGCCGCAAGGCGGCCGCCGGCCTGAGGGCGGCGGAGACGCTGGGGGAGCGCGCCGCGGAGGCGGCGGAGGAGGGAGCGATCGCGCTCGGCGTCGACACTGAGGTGGTCCTCGACGGGCGCCTGCTCGGCAAGGCGGCCGGGCGGACCGAGGCCCGCGAGCGCCTGGAGGCGCTTGCGGGCCGCACGCATGCGGTGCTCAGCGGCGTCGCGTTGCACGGCGCGGCGCCTTCGGGCGGTACGCCGGCCGAGCGCTCGGGCGTGGCCCAGACCGAGGTCACCTTCCGGGAGCTCGACCGGACGACCGTCGAGACCTACCTCGCCTCCGGCGAGTGGCGCGACCGCGCAGGCGCCTACGCGATCCAGGGCCTGGGCTCGATTCTCGTGGAGCGGGTCGAGGGCGACTTCTCGAACGTCGTCGGACTGCCGGTGAGGCTCTTGCTGGAGCTGGCGCCGGAGCTGCTGGCACTGCGCTGACCGCGCTGCGGTCCCGCCCGGGGGCAAGTAGGGGAACGGGCCCGCGCCACGGATGGGGTGCCGTACGTTCGTGGTCATATGCGGAACGAACGTACGTCACCCCCCGCCGGCTGCCCTTACCTGCCCTGAAAACCATCCGCGCCGACGCCGGGTCTGGGGGATCCGAGAGGTCGTCGCGCGTCTAACCCTTACCTCGACCTTGAGCTTCGATCTTGGGCCTCATCCTGCAATTGAGGCTGCGCTGCTGTTCGCTACACTCGGCGCGCGGCGTGGCCCCTCCGACGGCTGGCTCCTGTGCCAGGGGCTGTCGATCCGAGCGGCTGGCCGCAGGCACGCGGCGAGTCCCACCTTGCCGCGGGCCCTCCAGGATCCGCCTGCAACGTTCTTACGCCCCGCACCGACCGCTCCTCGACTATTCCCAATCCAATGGGTCTGTTCAGAAACCTCGGTGGTTTCGGCGGCCGCGACATGGCCGTGGACCTCGGCACCGCGAACACGCTCGTCTACGTTCGGGGACGCGGGATCGTCCTCTCGGAGCCCTCCGTGGTGGCGGTGGATTCACGCACCGGCGAGGTGCACGCCGTGGGAGTGGAGGCGAAGCGGATGCTCGGCCGCACCCCGGGAACGATCCGCGCCATCCGGCCCCTCAAGGATGGTGTGATCGCGGACTTCGACGTCACCGAGGAGATGCTGCGCCATTTCATCCAGCGTGTCCACCAGAACCGATTCGCGCATCCACGGGTGGTGGTCTGCGTTCCCTCCGGCGTGACCGGGGTCGAGAAGCGCGCCGTGGAGGAGGCCTGCCTGTCGGCCGGCGCCCGCCAGGCCTACCTGATCGAGGAGCCGATGGCGGCCGCGATCGGGGCGGGGCTCCCGGTCGGGGAGCCCACCGGGAGCATGGTCCTGGACATCGGCGGCGGCACCAGCGAGGTCGCCGTGATCTCGCTCGGGGGGATCGTGGTCTCGGAGTCGATCAGGATCGGCGGCGACGAGCAGGACGACGCGATCGTCAACTACTGCAAGCACGAGCACAAGCTCCTGATCGGCCAGCAGACGGCGGAGGAGGTGAAGCTCGAGATCGGCTCGGCGGCGCCGCTGCCGGAGGAGGTGACCACCGAGATCCGCGGCCGGGACATGGTCGCCGGCCTGCCGAAGACGATCATGCTCACCTCAACCGAGGTGCGCTCCGCCCTGGAGGAGCCGATCAACCAGATCGTCGTGGCGGTCAAGGACACCCTCGACCGCACCCCGCCGGAGCTGGCCGGCGACATCATGGATCGGGGCATCACCCTGGCCGGCGGCGGCGCGCTGCTTCAGGGCATGGACCATCGCCTCCGCGAGGAGTGTCAGATGCCGGCCCAGTTGACTGAGTCTCCGCTGACCTGCGTGGCGGTCGGCTCGGGCCGGTCCTTGGAGGAGTTCGAGACGATCCACCGGATGAGCAGAAACTCGCATCGCCGCGGCCTGATCGGCTCCGGATAGGGCGGCGCCGGCGGGCTGTGTACCGGAAGCAGGTCAGAAGGCGCCGCGCGATCCTGGTGCTCTTGGTCGTCGCGGCCTTGGTCTTGCTCTCGACCCAGTTCTCGGAGAGCGAGGGCGGTCCGCTGCATTCGATGCAGCGTGCCGTCGCATCGGTCTTCGGCCCGCTGGAGGAGGGCACCACCCGGGCGCTGAAGCCGGCCCGCGACCTGATCAACTGGGTCGACGAGACCTTCAACGCGAGGGGCGAGAACTCCGATCTGCGCTCAGAGCTCCAAGAGCTCCGCACTCAGCTTGCCGAGGCGCAGTCGGCCGAGGGCGAGAACCGGCAGCTCCGCGAGCTGCTCGGCCTCGACCGGCAGGGCACATTGGCGGGCTATACGCCGGTGACCGCGCGCGTCATCGGCCGCTCCCCGACCGTCTGGTACTCGACTGTGACCATCGACAAGGGCTCCAGCGCCGGGGTGAAGGTGAACGACCCGGTGGTCACCGGTGACGGGCTCGCCGGCCGGATTGCGGACGTTACCCGCGGCACCGCGGTGGTGACCCTGATCACCGACGACCGCAGCGCCGTCTCGGCACGGGTCCTGCCCGATGGCCCCGAGGGCGTGGCCGAGCCCGAGGTGGGCGACCCCAGTGACCTGCTACTCGACTTCATCGACCGCAGCCAGCCGATCCACCGGGGCCAGATCCTGGTCACGGCGGGCTGGAGCAATGGCGCGATCTCCTCCGCCTTCCCGCCCGGGATTCCGATCGGCAAGGTGAGCGACACGTCCGTGGGCGACCAGCAGCCCTACCAGCGAGTGCACGTGAATCCGTACGCCGACATCCGTGGGCTCGACTTCGTGCAGGTCGCCACCGAGGGGCCGAGGCGGCCGGGGGTGCCTGGATGATCGTCACCTGGCGGATCCGCCTCCGGATCGCGCTGATCGTGGTCGTCACCATCGTGCTCCAGATCTCGTTCTTCTCCTACCTGAGCTTCTTCGGGACCACTCCGAACGTGGTTCCGTTGATGGTCGTCTCGCTGGGCCTGCTCGGTGGCGGGATGATCGGGGCGGTGTGCGGGTTCGCCACCGGGCTGCTCCTCGATTCGGCGCTGCTCCAAACGCTCGGTGTGTCGTCGCTGGTCCTGCTCGGCGCCGGTTACCTCGCGGGTCGCTATCGCGAGGGCGCTGAGGTCTCCAACTCGCTCATCCCGCCGATCCTGGCGGGGGTGCTGACAACCGCCGCCGCGGCGGGCTTTGCCGCGATCCAGCTCATGTTGGGCGTTCAGACGACCGTCAGCCTGTTGGTGTTGAGGGAGATCTTCATCCAGGGCCTGCTGGCCGTGATCCTGACGATCCCGATCTATCCGCTGATCCGCAGGGCGCTGCGCCCGGCGCTGGTCGACGACCTCTCCGCGCTGGGAGCGCGGAGCCCGATCGCCCGCGGCGCGTCGCGGGCGGGCAGGGCGCGAGGGCGCCGCATCAGGCGCGTGGCCGGGGTCTCGTGATGTTCGGCGAGCGTGAGCGGCCGCTGATGCCTGCGCAGTTCGCGCTTCGCGTCGCGATTCTGAGCGGCCTGGCGCTGGTGATGTTCTCGATCATCTTCTTCCGCCTCTGGTACCTCCAGGTGCTGTCGGGGGACAAGTACATGAAGGCGGCCGAGAACAACCAGGTGCGCGAGATCACCTCGCGCGCGCCTCGCGGCGAGATCCTGGATCGCAACGGACGTGCCCTGGTCGCCAATCGGGCCGCGCTGGCGCTCCAGCTCCAGCCGACGGAGTTGCCGCGTTCTCATCGCAAGCGCCGGCAGGAGTTCGCCCGGTTGGGCCAGGCGATCGGCATGTCGCCTGACGAGATCGAAAAGCAGCTCCGCAAGCAGACCAAGGAGCTGCCGGCGAATCCCGTCACCCTGAAGCGGGACGTCGACTACGACCTCGTCTATTACCTGCGGGAGAACCAGGCACGCTACCCCGGGGTGAGCGTGCAGCACGTGTACGTGCGCAACTATCCCAACGGAAGCCTGGCGGCGCAGATCTTTGGCTACGTGCGGGAGGTGACCGAGGAGCAGCTCAAGGAGGCTCGCTACCAGGGCTTGGTCCCCGGCGACCAGGTGGGCCAGTCGGGCGTCGAGAACACGTACGACAACGTCCTGCGAGGAAGCAACGGCATGACCCGGGTCCAGGTCGACGCCCAAGGCCGGCCGACGGGAGGCGTGCTCAGGCAGACGGAGCCCCGGGCGGGGGACAACCTGCTGCTGACCATCGACAGCCGCGTGCAGGGGGCCGGCGAGGCGGCCTTGGGGTCCTTCGGCACCCCGGGCGCCTTCGTGGCCATGAACGTGCGCAATGGCGAGATCCTCGGCCTCGGCTCCTCACCTACCTATGACCCCTCTGTGTTCACCAAGCCGCTGATTCCTCAGTCGACCATCGACCAGATCTTCTCGGACGAGGCAGGGTCCCCGTACACGAACCGCGCGACCCAGGGCCTTTACCCGACGGGATCGACCTTCAAGCCGATCACGGCCGTGGCGGCGCTGGAGAGCGGGGTCCTGACGCCGACGACCACCATCGTCGACGGAGGCACGTTCACGATCGGCGGCCTCAGCTTCAAGAACGCCGGGGGCGCCGCCTACGGGGCGCTCCAGCTGCCCCAAGCCCTCCAGGTCTCCTCGGACGTCTTCTTCTACAACCTGGGCGCCGACCTCTATTCGCGCGACGACGCGCAGCAGCACTGGGCTTCGGAGCTGGGGATCGGGCACCCGACCGGGATCGACATCCCCGGCGAGGGCGCCGGCCTTCTGCCGTCTCCCGAGTGGCGGAATCAGCTCTACAACCACTCAGACGATCCCGACTCGCCCGGTGGGGCGGACGTGGTGATCGGCGAGACCGACCGGCCGTGGACCGTGGGGGACAACGTCAACCTCGCGGTTGGCCAGGGAGACCTGCAGGCCAACCCGCTGCAGATGGCGGTCGCCTATGCCGCGATCGCGAACGGAGGCGACGTCGTCAGGCCCCACGTGGGCATGGAGGTGGAGGACGCGGGCGGGCGCGCCGTGCAGGAGATCGATCCGGCACCGCAGCGTCACGTCGAGATCGCCCCGGAGCACCAGCAGGCGATCCTGCGGGGCGTTCACATGGCCGCGCAGTCGCCTGGCGGTACCTCGTATGCGGTGTTCGGCAACTTCCCGGTCCCGATGGCCGGTAAGACGGGAACCGCAGAGCGCATCGGGCAGGGGGACCAGTCGTGGTACGTGGCACTCGCCCCGTATCCCAACCCCGAGATCGTGGTTGCCGCGACGATCGAGCAGGGGGGCTTCGGCGTCGAGGCCGCGGCGCCCGCGACCTGCAAGGTCCTCGAGGCCTACTACAGCGCCCAGAGCGCCGGCCAAAAGAAGGCCGGGAAGAAGTTCCGGGGAGATTCCTGCTCCGGTCCAAGCCCCGCGGCGGGGAGCGCCTACGAATGATGGTCTCAGACGCCTATCCCCGCCCCTTCGACGAGCGCCGCGCCGCCGGGGCAGACGAGCGCGGCGGCATGCTCGGCCTCGACCCGCTGCTCCTGCTCGCCACCCTCGGGCTGATCGGCTTCGGCCTCTTCACGCTGGGCGCGGTGACGGGCGGCGACGTTCCCCACGACCCCTATTACTACGTCATTCGGCAGGCGATTTACGCGGTGATCGGTATCGCCTTGATGCTGGCGCTGGCCCGAGTCGACTACTCTCGTTTCAGGGAGCTGCGCGTCGGCCTCTACACGGCGATGATCGGCAGCATCATCCTGGTGCTGCTTCTGGGCCAGGCCACGCGAGGCTCAAAGCGATGGATAGAACTTCCCTTCTTCACGTTCCAACCGTCGGAGCTGGCCAAGGTGCTGCTGATCGCGGCCTTGGCCGGATTCGCGATCGATCGCGCCCGTCGGGTCAACGAACGCCAGCAAACGGCACGACTCCTGCTGATGGGCTTCGTGCCGGCGCTGATCGTGTTCTTGCAGCCCGACCTCGGGACATCGGTCACCTATGTGGTGATCACGCTCGCGATCCTGTTCGTGGCCGGGGTGCGCTGGACGCACTTCGCGCTGCTCGGCGTGCTGCTGGCCGCCGCCGTCTCGGCGGTGCTGCTGATCGCGCCGGCGATCGGGCATCCGGTCCTCAAGGACTACCAGCAGGAGCGATTGACTTCGTTCCTGAACCCGAGCTCGGACCCCCGCGACGCGACGTATCAGATCAATCAGTCTCTGATCGCGATCGGATCCGGCAGCAAGACCGGACGTGGAGACGATTCGACGCAAACCGAGAACGGTTTCGTCCCAGACCGCACCACCGACTTCATCTTCTCCGTCATCGGAGAACGATTCGGCTTCGTCGGTGCTGCCTTCGTCCTGTCCCTCTACGCCCTGCTTATCTGGAGGGCGCTGCGCATCATGACGCTTTCGAAGAACTTGTACGGGAGCCTGATATCAGGCGGGATTGCCGCGATGTTCATGTGCCAGGTGTTCGTGAACGTCGGCGTTGCGATCGGGACCATGCCGGTGACCGGCATCACACTCCCGTTGATGAGCTTCGGGGGATCGTCCGTCGTCGTGACCCTCATGGCGATTGGCCTCCTACAGAGCATCTACGTTCAGGCGCGGCTCACCTCCAAGAGCAGGGCAGATCTGCTCCGCTGAGCTGATCTCGACCCAACTCTTGAGGTGAGTCTTTGAGAAAACGCATACTTGTTTCAGTCGACGCAGGCGAAACCCGCGTCGCGGTGCTTGAGGGCAAGGGCCCGGCCCGCCCAAGCGAGCAAAAGGCCCAATCGAACGGTGGCTGGAAGGTCGCCGAGCTCTACGTCGAGCGCCGCGGCCAGCGGTCGATCGTCGGCAACATCTACATGGGGGTCGTCGACAACGTCCTCCCCGGCATGGAGGCCGCATTCGTGGACATCGGCTTGGACCGAAACGGCTTCCTGCACGTGGACGAGATCGTCCTTCCGGGCGGTGAGGCGGCGCCCCGGCGCGGGCGCGGCAAAGGCCGGCGAATAGACGAGCTGCTCAAGCCTCGCCAGGAGGTCCTTGTCCAGGTGGTCAAGGACCCGCTGAAGACGAAGGGAGCGCGGCTTTCGATGCAGCTCTCGATCGCGGGCCGCTACCTCGTCTACATGCCACAGGGCGCCGGCGTGGGCGCCAGTCGCCGGCTTTCCGAGTCGGAGCGCGAGCGCCAGCGAAAGCTGCTCCAGAACATTCACAAGGGCGAGGGTGGGGTGATCGTCCGTACCGCCGCCCAGGGCGCCCGCAAGGCTGACTTCGAGCGCGACATCGCCTACCTGCGGAAGCTCTATGAGGTCGTGCAGCGTCGCGCCGAGGAGGTCAAGGCGCCGGAGATGGTGTTCCAGGAGGCCGATCTCTCGATCCGCGTCCTGCGCGACGTGCTCAGCAAGGAGTTCGACGGGGCGATCATCGACGACCCTAAGCAGCATCACCGGGTGACGAGCTTCTTCCAGCGCACGGCGCCCGAGCTGGTCTCCTATGCGGAGCTGTACACGGACCCCGAGCCGCTGTTCGAGCGCCAGGGCGTGGAGGAGGCGTACCGGTCGGTGCTCTCGCGCCGCGTCGACCTGGCCTCGGGCGGCTACCTGATGGTCGACTACGCCGAGGCGCTGACCGTGATCGACGTCAACACGGGCAGCTTCACCGGCCGCGGCAAGGGGCGGCTGGAGGACACGATCACCAGGGTCAACGTGGAGGCGGCGGATGAGGTCGTGCGCCAGCTACGCCTGCGCGACATCGGCGGGATCATCGTGATCGACTTCATCGACATGGCGCGGGCGCGAAACCGCGACCAGGTCCTGAAGACGCTGCGCCGCTCGCTCGACGCCGACAAGACGAAGAGCTACGTGATGGATGTGTCGCCGCTCGGCCTGGTCGAGATGACGCGCCAGAACGTCACCGACGGGGTGCGGGAGATCCTCACCAAGCGCTGCCCGACCTGTGACGGGGAGGGCGTGGTCGAGTCCGAGGAGACGGTGGCGATCCAGGTGGTGCGCCGATTGCGCGACTTGGTCGAGGGCGGCGCCAAGCGGAACGTCCCGGAGGCTTTCCTGGTGCGAGTCAATCCGCGGGTGGCGGGACAGCTCCTGCGCGAGGACAGCCCCCTGCACGAGCTCGAGGAGAAATCCGGCAAGCACTTCCACTTCGAGGGCGGCGAGGCGCTGCCGCTGGACACCTTCGAGGTGGTGGAGAGTGGCACCCGCGCCGAGATCGAGGAGCGCGCGCTGCCGTTTCAGGTCGGCGATGAGGTGCTGGTCCGGATTGAGGAGCCGCACATGTACAACGTCGACGACGCCGTGGCCCGGGTGGACTCCTACATCGTCAGCGTCACGGGGGGTGGGCGGTTCGTCGGCGATCGCCGCCTGGTGCGGATCGAGAGCGTCGAGCGCTCGGCGGCGACGGCCTCGCTGATCGATGGGCCCGGTGATGGTTCGGACGGTTCGGACCCCAAGGCGGCCGCGTCGGACGGCGGTTCCGTAGAATCGCCGGCCTCCAAACGGCGCCGCGGCCGGCGAGGCGGCAGGCGCCGTTCCCGCGC
>JBBPIK010000058.1:0-14640 GCA_038040415.1 Actinomycetota bacterium | reverse complement strand
CCCGACGTCTTCAACATCCTGCTCCAGATCCTCGAGGACGGGCGGCTCACCGACGCCCAGGGGCGCACAGTGGACTTCCGCAACACGCTCGTGATCATGACCTCGAACATCGGGGCCAAGGACATCGCCCGCAATGTGTCGTTCGGCTTCGGCACCTCGGACGAGACCGGCACCTCCTATGAGGAGATGAAGGACCGGATCATGGGCGAGCTGAAGAAGGTGTTCCGACCTGAGTTCCTGAACCGGATCGACGAGGTGATCGTCTTCCACAAGCTGACCATGGACGAGATCAAGGAGATCATCGAGCTGATGATCGGCCGGGTACGGACGCAGGTGGCCGAGCACGAGCTCCAGCTCGACCTCGACGAGGGGGCCAAGGACCTGCTCGCCGACCGCGGCTGGGACCCGGCGATGGGGGCGCGGCCGCTGCGCCGTGCGATCCAACGCTACATCGAGGATCCGCTCGCCGACGAGGTGCTGCGCCAGGGCAAAATCGAGTCCGGGACCACGGTGCTGGTCGAGCGCGATCCCTCCGGCGACGAGGACGAGCGCCCGCTGAAGATGAAGCTGGTCAAGCCCCGCAAGCAGCCGGCCAAGAAGCGCGAGCCGGTCGGGGTGGCGGCGAAGTCCGGTGACGGCGATGGCGCACCCTCATCCCCGGGCGCCAATCCCGAGCCCGAGGACCAGGGCGAGGATGTCGGCGCCGAGCCGGGGTCTGACCCGCCACCGGACGCGGACGCCGAGCAGCAGTAGCTTCCGAGCGCTAGGCGAAGGTGTCCAGCGCCACCTCGAAGCGCTCGACGGCGGGCGGGCTCTGCGACCCACCCTTCTTGGCCACGCGTTGCCGCGCGCTCTCGCCCTCCTGTTCGCTGGCCTCCATCAGCTCGCGCGAGTCCCAGTAGCTCGTTCCGACCACCTTGCCGCTCGTGCGGTCGATCAGCAGGGTGAATCCCCTGAAGCCACCGATCTGCTTGAACATCGGCAGGTCCTGCTCCTCGAATTCGCTGACCGTCTCGTCGATGCGAGCGGGGTCCAGTTGGATCGTCGACACCCTCGCGTGCATCCCTCGCTCCTTTCCTTGGTTGCTCGGGGCCGATCCTAGTGCGCCGAGCGCAAGGCCGCTCGGCGCGAACGGGGCGCGGAGCCGTCGGGTCGGGTTCCTAGTCTCAGAGAGGTGACGCGTCGGGATTCTCACTTCGTCTGCCAGCAATGCGGCCACGCTGCGCTGGCCTGGACCGGCCGCTGTCCCGGGTGCGGCGAGTGGAACACGCTCTCCGAGACGCTGCGGCCCGGAGCCGAGGCGCCCGGGCGCCCGTCTCTGAAGCGGCGACGGGGCGGTACTCGATCGTCCGGCGCAGGCGAGGCGACCCGCCCCGTCCCCCTCCGCGACGTCGAGCCGCCGGCGACGCCTCGCCTGCTGACCGGGATCGTCGAGCTCGACCGGGTGCTCGGTGGGGGGCTTGTGCCCGGCTCGCTGGTCCTGATCGGCGGCTCGCCGGGAATCGGCAAGAGCACGCTCACCGGGATGGCGCTCGGCAACCTCAGCGCGGCCGGGCGACGGGTCCTCTACGTCTCCGGGGAGGAATCGCCCGCCCAGGTCCGGGTGCGCGCCGAGCGGCTGGGCGACCAGGCGCTGGCGGTGCCGGTTCTCGCCGAGACCTCGGTCGAGGCCCTGCTGGCCGCGCTCGAGAAGGAGCGCCCCGACGTCTGCGTCGTCGACTCGATCCAGACGCTCCACGTCGAGGGGATGACCGGAGCTCCCGGGTCGGTGGGCCAGGTGCGGGAGGCGGCGGCGGCGATCATGGGGGTTGCCAAGTGGCTGGGCACCGCCGTCGTCCTGGTCGGGCACGTGACGAAGGACGGAACGGTTGCCGGACCGCGCACGCTCGAGCATCTGGTCGACTGCGTGCTGCTGTTCGAGGGTGAGCGCGAGCGCAGCTTCCGCACCCTGCGAGCGTTGAAGAACCGCTTCGGCGCGACCAGTGAGGTGGGGGTGTTCGAGATGCGCGCGGGCGGGCTGGTCGAGGTCGCCGATCCCTCGGCGCGTTTCGTCGACGAGGCGAGCCAGGCGCCGGGTTCGTGCGTGCTGTGCGCCATGGAGGGCAGTCGGCCGCTGCTGGTCGAGGTCCAGGCGCTCGTCGCGCCGACCGAGATCGTGCCACCGCGACGCGTCGCCACCGGGATCGACCGCAACCGTCTGGCGATGATCCTCGCGGTTCTCGCGCGCCACGGCGGCCCGGCGCTGGCCTCGGCCGACGTGTTCGTAAACGTCGCCGGAGGGGTGAGGGTGGAGGAGCCCGGAGCCGACCTCGCCGTGGCGCTCGCGCTCGCGTCCGCCCATCGAGGAGAGCCGCTTCGGGGCGGCCAACGGCCCCTGGCCTGCTTCGGGGAGGTAGGCCTGACGGGCGAGCTTCGGTTCGTCGCCCACCCCGAGCGCCGCATTGCCGAGGCGACCAAGTTCGGCCTGGGCCCGATAGTCGCTCCGCCCGCGGGCGAGCGGGTGAAGGGGCTGAGCCCGCAGCGGACCCTGCGGATGGCTCTGCAAGCCGCCCTCACGCCGGCGGTTGACCGCGAGGTTCGCGAGGCAGCGTGAGGCCCCGGCGGCCGGGTTCGATCGGCTAGTCAGAAGCGGCCGCCATTGACAGACGCGGCGCCGTGAAAGCTTGACAACCGTCAATCCGACCTCTCCACACGGGATTCAGGGTGGGCGCGAGGTGCAGGGGTCTTTGCCATCATGGCTCACGATGGTTCCGCCCAACGGGGATGAGCTGCAAGAGCTTGAGACCCGCCTCGATCCCCGTTTGCTGCGCGCCCTGGACATGGTGGCGCCCGGAACGCCGCTGCGGGAGGGGATCGACAACATCATCCAGTCGCGCAGCGGCGGCCTGATCCTGGTCGCCGAGGCCGACGAGGTCTCGTTCCTGTTCAGCGGCGGGATCAAGCTCGACGTCGACTACACCCCGGGACTGCTCTACCAGGTGGCGAAGATGGATGGCGCCATCGTCCTCGATCCGGGGGTCAAGAAGATCTGTTGGGCGAACGTCCAGTTGATGCCCGACCCGACGATCCTTTCGATGGAGACCGGCACCCGCCACCGCACCGCCGAGCGCGTCTCGAAGCAGACCAACGCGCTCGTGGTCTCGATCTCCGAGCGCCGCGAGGTGGTCTCGCTCTACATCGAGGGACTGAAAACCATCCTCCAGGACATCCCGATGGTGCTCTCGAAGGCGAACCAGGGGCTGGCCACGCTCGAGAAGTACCGCGCCCGCCTGGATCAGATGTCGGCCCGGCTCACCAATCTCGAGTTCCTCGGCGGTTGCACGCTTCACGACGTCCTCTCGGTGCTCCAGCGGGCCGAGTTCGTGTCCCGGATGGCCGCCGAGGTGGAGCGGTACATCATCGAGCTGGGCACGGAGGGCCGGTTGATCGAGATGCAGCTCGAGGAGTCCGTGGTCGGCGTGATCGGGGACCGGTCCGCTCTGGTTCGCGACTACGCCGTCGCCGACACGGAGGAGCAGATCGAGCGCACCATCGGTGAGCTTGCGGGGCTACCTCACCAGGAGCTGCTCGACTTCGGTCGCCTCGCCGAGCTGCTCGGCTATGACCGGAAGACCAGCACGCTCGACTTTGCGGTCTCGCCGCGGGGGTACCGGATCCTGTCGGGGATCCCGCGGCTGCCGCGCCTCGTGGTCCAGAAGATCGTCCACCGGTTTGGGGATTTGGAGGCGATCGTGAACGCATCGCAGGAAGAGCTTGAAGCCGTCGAGGACGTGGGGGACGTACGGGCAAGGGAGATCCGAGAGGGACTTCGCAGGCTTCAGGAGGTCGACATTGTCGACCGCTATCCGTGAACCCGACGGCCGCCCCGGCGGCCGTCCGACATAAGGAGGCCCACATTCCAGAGCTAGCTACCGAGGACGCGATAGAGATCGGACCCGACCTCGGCCCCGTCGAGTGCACATTCGAGATTGGCGACAACGTCGTCTATCCGCACCACGGGGCTGGGATGGTGTTGAAGAAGGAGACCAAGGACCTCCTCGGCGAGAAGCGGGACTACCTGACGATCAAGATCCTGCACAGCAACATGACCGTCATGGTCCCCTGCGAGAACGCCCATCGGGCTGGCTTGCGGCGGGTCATCGACGGCGACGATGTCAACAAGGTGATCGACGTGCTGACGGGCGAGGTTTCGGAGATGCCGAAGAACTGGAATCGCCGGTTCAAGCACAACCGCGAGAAGATCAAGACCGGGGACGTCTTCGAGCTGGCCGAGGTGGTCCGGAACCTGGCAATCCGTGAGTGGGAGAAGGGCCTCTCCACTGGCGAGAAGCAGATGTACACGCGGGCAAAGAAGATCCTCGCGTCAGAATTCATGTACGCGCTCGGCAAGGAAGAGGACGGAGCCGAGGCCTACCTGGACGAGCTGCTGGAGGAGCGCTTCGGGGCCACGGCGCCTGCCTGACCGTTCCTCAACCTCAGCGGTCATCGCGGCCGCCGGCTCCGGCGAGAGACTCGGAGCCGGCGGCCCGAAGGCCTTGGTGCCGCTGGCCGGCAGGCCGCTGGTCGGGTGGGCCCTCGACGCCTTCGGGCGGGCGGAGAGCGTTGCCGCGGTCATCGTGGCCGCGCCGCCGGGACACGAGGCCGCCGTCCGAGAGCTCGCCGGCGGCATCGAGGTCGAGCTGCAAGTGGTCGCCGGCGGCGTCTCGCGCGCGGAGTCCGTCGGGAATGCGCTCGAGCGCGTGGAGACGGATCTGGTTGCGGTTCATGACGCCGCCCGTCCACTGGTCACGCCGGAGTTGATCGACGAGCTGGTGTCCAAGCTCACCTCGCGCCCCGACGCCGCCGGCGTGATCGCCGCGGCGCCGCTGGCCGACACGGTGAAGCGCGCCCGCGAGCCGCGCCCGGCCAAGGGACCGGTCCCGCGCGGTGGCCCAACGGTCGCGCAGACGGTCAGTCGCGATCACCACTGGGCCGCTCAGACCCCCCAGGTCTTCCGCACGGCGGCGCTTCGCGAGGCTTTCGACGCCGATCCCCAGCGGATCGCCGCCGCCACCGACGACGCGATGCTGGTCGAGAAGTCCGGCGGCAAGGTCCTGATCCACCCGGCCCCCGCCGAGAACCTCAAGGTCACCACGGCCCTCGACCTGCGGATCGCAGAGCTGCTGCTGGCCGAACGCCGATCGTAGTGCTGAGCGATCAGCGGTCTATGGGGTAACCCGATCGCTCACTCGCCGCGGAAAAGCCGCAACTAGCGGTTACTCGAGGGTTTTCGGGGTATGCGAACGAATGGGTCGGACCCCCGAGTTCCGACCGCTGGCAGGCGGATACTGGAGTTGGAATGAAGCGGTTTCGAAGCAAGCTCGGTTGCGCAGTGGACGGCCATCGCTGGGCTCTGGTCGGGCATCGCTGCCTGTGCCTGCGCTGCGGGCGGGAGCCGGCCTCGGAGAGCGTGCGGCGCCCGGCGCGCCGGTAGCTCTCAGCGCCTCACAAGCACCCAGACGAGCGCCACCACACCGCTCATTTGGGGGTCGTGCCGGTGGGGGACCTGCCTCGCCGGCTCTCGCCGACCGGGAGGCCGGCGATCTGCCGCGCCTCGTGGTGCAGGTGCCTGACGCGGCGGCGCATGTAGAGGCGACGCTGGAGGAACAGGGTGCCGACGCCGGCAAGCAGGATCGCGCCGAGGTTGAGCAACAGCTGCTCGATGGCGCCGACCCACTCGCTCCAGTCGCCCAGCGCGGCGGCTACGCCGATGTTGGCGGCTGCTGGGATGGTCGTCACGGAGATCAGCACCCCGATCAGCGCCCCGGACTTGGCCGAGGTCAGCGAGAGCACGCCCGCCACCCCCGCCAGATAGGCGACGATGATGCTCCACTGGTCGGGACTCGAGATGAAGGCGGTGAACGGGTGCCCCGCCTGGGAGAAGTCGTCGGGCACGAACCCGACGCCGTCGAGCAGGAGGGTGGCCGCGAAGGTGGCCGTGATCCCGAACGGGAAGCCGACCGCCAGCGCCACCAGCGACCTCCTCAGCAGGTCGCGCCGCCGCTCGACGGCGGCCACGCAGAGCCCGGCGATCGGCCCGAACTCCGGCCCGACGATCATCGCGCCGATGATCAGGATCAGCTGATCGGTGAGGATGCCGACCATCGCGATCAGCATCGCCAGCGCCATGAAGGCGAGGAAGCTGGCGGACAGCTCGACGCTCTCCGAGGTACGGGCTTCCACCTCCTCCCAGACCACCGCATCGGAGGGCAGGCCGGCGCTCGCCTTTTCGGCCGCGACCGCCGCCTCGGAGATCTGGGAGTCGATCGTCTCCATCGAGATCGACCCGTCGCGGTCGATGTCGAGCTCGCGCAGGTCGGAGATGATCACGCTGGCCTCTTCGCGAGCGACGTCGCACAGGATCACGTCGCCCTCGGGGCGCTGGGCCGCGCGCTCGAAATAGATCAGGTTGACGACCGAGGGCGAGTGCTTCAGCAAGTCGAGCGTGTGCTCGGCCTGGTGGCTCGGGACCACGATCCGCAGGTGGACCATGCGCCAGCTAGCGTACAGGCGTGGTGCTCACCGACTACCACCTTCACCTGCGCGAGGACGAGGACGACCGGCCGCCGGAGCGGGCCGCGTTCACCGCCGAGAACGTGGAGCGCTACCTCGCGGCGGCCGAGGACGCTGGGATCGGCGAGCTGGGCTGCTCCGAGCACGTCTACCGGTTCACGGAGGCGCTCGAGATCTGGCGCCATCCGTTCTGGGAGCAGCAGGCGCGCGACGACCTCGACGCCTACTGCGAGTTCGTGCGCACGACCCCGCTTCGCCTCGGCCTGGAGATGGACTTCGTGCCGGGCGCCGAGGACCGGATCGCCAACCTCCTCGACGGCCGCGACTTCGACTACGTCGTCGGCTCGGTTCACTTCGTGGGCGATCGGGCGGTGGACCACGACGGCTACGACATCTGGGCGATGGACGGCGATCCCGACGCCGTCTGGCGCCGCTATTTCGAGACCCTGGCCGAGACGGCCCGCTGTGGCCTGTTCGACATCCTTGCCCATCCCGATCTGGTGAAGCTGTGGGGCCGGGCCAGGCCCCGTCCCGAGCGCGATCCACGCTTCTACTACGAGCCGGCGGTGGAGGCGATCTCCGAGTCCGGCGTTGCGGTCGAGGTCTCGACCGCGGGCCTGCGACGGCCGGTCGAGGAGATGTATCCCGCCCCGGCCCTGGCCGCCATGTGCGTCGAGGCGGGTGCCGCGTTCAGCCTCTCCTCCGACGCGCACGTCCCGGAAGACGTCGGCCACGCGTATGAGAGCGCCGTTGCGGCGATGCGCGATTGGGGGATCGAGCAGGTCGCCGTCTTCGAGCGTCGTGAGCGCCGGCTGGAGCCGCTCGGGTGAGCTTTGGCGGACGGAGCCCCCGGCGGTGAGCGCCCGGGTGGGGATCGGCTACGACGCCCACCGCTTCGCCGCGGGACGCAGGCTGGTGCTGGGCGGGGTCGAGGTTCCGCACGAGGCGGGCCTCGAGGGCCATTCCGACGCCGACGTCCTCACGCACGCCGTGATCGACGCCGTGCTCGGGGCGGCCGGGCTGGGGGACCTTGGCACGCTGTTCCCGCCGGAAGACGAGCGCTGGCGAGGCGCCCACTCCCTCGACCTGCTGACGGTGGCGCTCGGCAGCCTGTACGGGCGGGTGGTGAACGTGGACGCGACCTTGATCTGCGAGGCGCCCCGGGTCGGCCCCCACCGCGCGGAGATGGAGCGGAACCTCGCCGAGGTGCTCTCGGCGCCCGTGATCGTCAAGGCGACGACCAACGAAGGCATGGGATGGATCGGGCGTGGCGAGGGCATCGCCTGCTTCGCGGTCGCGCTCCTCGAGGTTGACTGATGGCCGTGGTGGATCGGCCGCCGGCGGACGGACCTCTGCGACTGCGACTGAGAGGACTAGGCTACGAGCCTGATGCTTCGCTCGATGGCCGGCAAGCTCTCCCCGGACATCGTCACCGGCCCGATGAGCTCCCTCGGCCGTAGGGTCAAGCTCGGCAAGCTCGGGCCCCTGAGCGATGTCCCGTTCAACGTCCGGACCCTCACCCGTGCTGGTGTGCTCCACCCCGTGCGGCCCGACAAGCTGGCGCTGATGGTTCGCGTCCTGGCCCGCTGGGGCGCCTCGCCCGCAGCCGGGATCGCGGGCGCGGCGATCAACCATCCCGACGAGGTGATGGTCGAGGACGAGGCCGGGGCGCTGACCTTCGCCGAGGTCCAGAGCCGTTCCAACGCGCTCGCCCGCGGGCTTGCGGCCGAGGGCGTCAAGGAGGGCGACGGGATCGCGATCATGTGCCGCAACCACCGCGGCTTCGTCGAGTCGACGCTCGCAGTCTCGAAGCTGGGCGCGAACGGGCTCTACATGAACACGGCCTTCGCCGCGCCGCAGCTCGCCGGCGTGGTCGAGCGCGAGGCGCCGGTCGCGCTGATCTACGACGGCGAGTTCGCCGGCCTGCTCGAGCAGGCAGCAGAGGCGGGCGCGGAGATCGGCTTGCGCCGCTTCGTCTGTTGGACCGACGGTGTAGACGAGGTGACGGACACTCTGCTCGACGACCTGATCGAGTCGAACGACGATCGGGACCTGGATCCGCCCGGCGAGTCGAGCCGCTTCGTGATCTTGACCTCGGGCACGACCGGGACGCCGAAGGGGGCGCAACGCAGCCAGCCCGACACCCTGGGACCGCTGGCGGCGATGTTCTCGAAGATCCCCCTGCGGGCCCGAGAGCGAACGATGATCGCGGCGCCGCTGTTCCACTCCTGGGGGTTCGCCCACTTCACGCTGGGCCTGGCGCTCACGTCCACCTACGTGCTCCGCCGCCGCTTCGACCCGGAGGAGACGCTGCGCGCCGTGCAGGAGAGCGGCGCCACCGCGCTCGTGGTCGTCCCGGTGATGATTCAGCGGATCCTCGACTTGCCCGCCGAGACGCTCAAGAGGTACAAGTTGCCCAGCCTGCGGGTGGTGGCCGTGAGCGGCTCGGCGCTCCCCGGAGAGCTCGCGACCAAGTGGATGGACACGTTCGGCGACAACCTCTACAACCTGTACGGGTCCACCGAGGTCGCCTGGGCGACGATCGCGACGCCGGAGGACCTGCGGACTGCGCCGGGCACCGCCGGCCGCCTGCCGCGCGGGACCGCGGTCCGGATCGTGGACGCGGACGGCAACGACGTCGAGCCGGGAAAGACCGGCCGCGTCTTCGTGGGCAACGAGATGGCCTTCGAGGGCTACACGGGCGGTGGCGGCAAGGACATGCTCGACGGCCTGCTTTCCTCAGGCGACGTCGGCCACTTCGACGCCGAGGGCCGCCTGTTCATCGACGGGCGCGACGACGAGATGATCGTCTCGGGCGGCGAGAACGTGTTCCCGCGCGAAGTCGAGGACCTGCTCTCCGACCACGATCAGATCAAGGAGGTCGCCGTGATCGGCGTCGACGACGAGCAGTTCGGCCAGCGACTGAAGGCGTTCGTGGTCCTCAAGGAGAGGGGCGATCTCACGCCCGACGAGTTGAAGGGCTACGTGAAGTCCAACCTCGCTCGCTACAAGGTCCCACGGGAGATCGAGTTCCTCGACTCGCTGCCGCGCAACGCGACCGGCAAGATCCTGAAGCGCGAGCTGGCCTAGCGACGGACGCTAGCCGGCTGCCGCAGCTCGCTCGCTTCGGCGCCGGGCCGCCTCGGCGCGCAGCCGCTCGTGCTCGACCTGGCTCTTGAGCTGGCGCAGTGAGCGCCGCAGGTGGCCGCCCAGCTGGGGCGCGGAGACGAGCTCCGCGATCCAGCCCGGGATTCCGGAGCCGGCGACGCCATACGCGAACCGCAGCTCCACGCGGGTGCGGCCGTCGTCCAGCTCGCGGAGGCGCCACCGCCCCCGCTGGTCGACCCCGAGCACCGAGCTCCACGCCATGTCGCGCTGCTCCTGCCACTCGACGATCTCGATCAGCCCGCCGACCTCCGCCGAGCCGACCCTGATCAGCATCCGGTAGCGGGCGCCGAGGCCCGTCCGCTGCTCGCCGGTCACCTCCCAGCGCGTGATCCCCGACATGAAGTGCAGGTAGTTCGACGGTTCGGCCAGGTAGTCCCAGACCAGCTTCGGCGGGGCCGAGATCACGATTGACTCGTTCAGCCGCATCTGCCGCCTCCTATCCGACCGGCCGAGTTTGGTGCCCCATGCTCGATCAGCCTATGACCGGCAGGCGCCGCTCGGCCGCCAGCGTCTCCAGCGTCTCCTGCATCAGCGTTGTGACGTGCTCGTAGACCTCGTCGACGTCAGGCGCCTCGCCGAACTGCGCCCGGAGGTCGATCGGGGCCAGGACCTCCACCGTGAGCTTCGCCGGCAGAGGGATGTGGCCGAGCAGATCGCCGACGTTGATCCCCCAGGGGAGGGCGAGCGAGATCGGGATCACCTTGAGGCGCATCGTGCGGTCGACGCGCAGGGCTCGCGCCAGCCGGCCGCCGTGGCTGAGGAAGAGCGCCGTCTCCTGGCCTCCGATCGAGACCACCGGGACGATCGGCACGCGGGCGTCAAGCGCCAGCCGGACGAAACCCTTTCGACCCGCGAAGTCGACCTTGTTTCGCTCCCAGGACGGGCGGTGCACCTCCCAGTCGCCGCCGGGGTAGACGAGCAGGGCGGCACCGGCGTCGAGCGCCCGCTGAGCGTTCTCGGGCGAGGCCGGGACGGTTCCGTACCGGCGCAGGATCTGGCCCCCCGGGGAGGCCAGCACCAGGTTGTGGGCGAGCTGGTAGAAGGCCCGTTCGACGCCGAAGTAGGTGTAGAAGGCGAGCGTGAACAGCAGCGTGTCGGGCGTCACGTTGCCGCCGGAGTGGTTGGCCACCAGGAGCACCGGGCCGTGCTCGGGCACGTTGCCCATGTTTCGCACCTCGCCCCGAAACCAGAGGGTGGTCAACAGCCAGGCGAGCGACAGGTTCTCGCGGATGTAGTCGGGGTCGCGATCGTCGAGGTTCGCCGTCAGGCGCCGCCCGATGCGCCGTGCGAGCCCGGCGGCGATCCCGCCGGCGGCCCCTCGCCCGGCGCTGACGACGCCCCCGCCGGCCCGAGAGATCCCGTTCAGGGTGGGGAGCCGGCCCCGCAGGGAGCCGTCTTCGCTGCCGCCGTTGTGCTTCGCCTGCTCGGCAAGCCTCGCCTCATCGGCCATCGGCGGCCGATCCTATGCGCTGAGTGGGGTCAGAGCGCCACTCGCCGCCCGGCGGCGGCGGCCCGCTGAGCGACGGCGCGGCGCAGGAGGCTCCGAGCCCCGGCCCGGGACGGCGTGGCCGGCGAGCTGCGGCCGGATTCGACCTGCTCGCGGATCAGCCCGTTGGCACGCTCGGGCAGCTCCACCTGGGGAACGTGGCCGCACTCGCTCAGCATGACCTGGCGAGTGTCCGGGAGCACCTTCGCCACCTGGGTGGAGAAAGCAGCCGGGATGAGGCGGTCGCGATCGCCCCAGATGAACATGGCGGGCGTGGTCAGGCCCGCGAGCCGGGTCCACAGCCCGCGCTCGCCATCGGGCGCGTCCAGGTAGATGTTGCGGGCGGCGGCGAAGAAGGCGATCCGAGCTGAGCGCGATCGGTAGGTGCGGCAGAACTCGTCGGCGGCAATGTCGGCGGCGGCCGGGTCGAGTCGCTCCGGGCGCGCGAACAGGCTCCAGAACTGCTCGCGAACCCGCGCCGCCCCAAGGGGATGCGGGATCGCCGCCAGCTCGGGGCGAATCAGCTTGACCAGCGGGACCAGCTCGCGCCGGCGCCGGAAGGCAAGCACCGGGGCCAGGAGGCTCAGCGTCTCGGCTCGGTCGGGCTCGGTGAGCGCCAGCTCGATCGCGATCCGGCCACCCATCGAGTTTCCGACCAGGTGCGCTCGCTCGATCGCCATCGCGTCCATGTAGCCGAGCACCGCGCGGGCGAAGTAGGGGGCGTTGTAGGCGCCGCGCGCCGGCTTCGACGAGGAGCCAAATCCCGGCAGGTCGATGGCATGCACCGTGTGATCGGGCGTCAGGGTGGAGATCGTCTCGAAGAAGGAGGTCTTGTTCGAGCCCAGTCCGTGCAGGCAGATGACCTGATCGGCGCCCTGGCCGGAGATCAGGCTCGAGATCGTCGCGCCGGGGGTATCGACCTCGGTCACCCGGAGCAGCGGCGGACGGTCGCCGGGGAGCCGGAACAGCCCTTCGAAGCCGAGCGCCAGGTCCAGGTTCCCGCGCGCGTAGAGGCGGCGCTGGGCGAACGCGTCGAGCCCCGACAGCCGCCCCTCTCGCAGGCCGAGCCAGGTGGCCGCGTCGGTGCCGACCACCACGTCAGGCCGGCGGACAGGGGAGGGCCGCACGGCGCAGTGCTCGCTCCGCGCCCGCACCTCCCACGTTCGGCCGACGTCCCCGAGGCGCACCTGGAAGGTGGCGTCGAAACCGGGCTCGGCGCCCAGGTAGCGCGCCGGGAGCGAGGCGAACGCTTCCTCGACGCGGCGCACACGTTGTGCATGCAGCGAAACGGAACCCATGCCGGCGGCGAACGTTAACGATCGCTAACGGCCAAACCGCCGAGGGAAGCCGCGGACATCCGCCTCATTCCGCAAATAGCATCAAGAAGATGACGCGCCAGGTTCTGATCAGGGACACGCTGAGCCGCGAGCTGCGGCCCCTGGAGCCTCGCGAGCCCGGCGGGGTGGGCATCTACGCCTGCGGGCCGACCGTCTATTCGCGCGTCCACGTCGGCAACGCGCGGCCGTACGTGATCTTCATCCTGCTCCGGCGCCTGCTTGAGCGTTTCGGCTACGAGCCCCGGCTGGTCGTCAACATCACCGACGTCAACGACAAGATCTACGCGGCGGCGCGCGAGGCCGGCGTGCCATCCGTTCAATTTGCCGCTGAGATGACCCGCGCCTACCTGGAGGACACCGACCGCCTCGGGCTCGGCCGCCCGGACGCCGAGCCCCTGGCCTCGGACACGATCTCCGAAATCGTCGCCCTGATCGAAGCCTTGATCGAGCGCGAGCATGCGTACGAATCGGGTGGGGACGTCTATTTCCGGGTGCGCAGCTTCCCCGGCTACGGCAGGCTGTCGAATCGCGATCCCGACGAGATGGACCAAGGTGAGGAGGCGGGCACCGAGTCCCTGAAGGAGGACCGGCTCGACTTTGCGCTCTGGAAGGCACGCAAGCCTGACGAGGACACAGGCTGGCCCTCACCCTGGGGCGAGGGCCGGCCCGGGTGGCACATCGAGTGCTCGGCGATGGCCGAGAAGCTGCTCGGCACCGATTTCGCAATCCACGGCGGCGGTGCCGACCTCGTCTTTCCCCACCACGAGAACGAGATCGCCCAGACCGAGGCAGCCCGCGGGGTCCCGCTCGCCCGGCTGTGGATGCACAACGGCATGGTCCAGATGGCCGAAGAGAAGATGTCGAAGTCGGTCGGGAACATCTTCCAGCTCTCCGAGGCGCTCGACCGGTACGGCCGGGAGGTCGTGGTTGCCTACCTGGTCTCGGGCCACTACCGGCAGCCGCTCGAGTTCTCGGAGCGGGCGCTCGCCGAGGCGGCCGCGAGGGTGGAGCGGATCCGCAACTTCGTGCTCGATTTGCCCGACGGTGCCGAAGCGACCGAGGACGAGTTCGTGGCAGCGAGCCGCGAGGCGCTGCTCGGCGCCCTGGCCGATGACTTCAACACGCCGCGGGCGCTGGCTGCTCTGTTCGATCTGATCGCCGAGGGGAACCGCAGGCAGCTCGCTGGGGCGCGCGCGGCGCTCGAGGAGATGCTGCCGCTGCTCGGGCTCGAATCGCTGCTGCGGCCTGCGGACGAGGTCGAGCCGGAGGCGGAGCGGCTGATGGAGGCGCGTGAACAGGCCCGCGCCGGGCGCGACTTCCAGCGCGCCGACCGGATCCGAGACGAGCTGGCCTCGAGGGGCTACGAGGTCCGCGACACCCCGGATGGTCCCCAGCTGGTGAGGCGCTCGGGGTAACGGGCGATCGCCGCACGCAAGGACAGCAGCCCGCCGAGGGCGGAGAAGGACCAGCTCGTCTATGGCCGGCGGGCCGTGGCCGAGGCGAAGCGTGGCCGGCGGCGGGTTCGCCGTCTATGGACCACGGGGGAGATGACCGCGTCGGAGCTCACCCGCCTGGCCGGCTCGCCGGACCACCAGGGAGTGGTCGCCGAGGTCGATCCCTATCCCTACGCCGCCCCTGACTCGTTGCTCGAACGCCCCGATGCCCTGGTCGTCGCCCTCGACCAGGTACAGGACCCGCGCAACCTGGGCGCGGTGTGCCGCTCGGCGGAGGCGGCCGGCGCCGCGGGACTGGTGATCCCGTCGCGGCGCTCGGCGGCGGTCACCGCGGTGGCCTGCAAGGCGTCCGCCGGCGCCGTGGAACACCTGCCGGTGGCCCGTGTCACGAACCTGGTCGCCTGGCTCACCCGAGCCAAGGACGCGGGCGCCTGGATCTACGGGGCCGAGCAGGCCGCCCCGGCGCCCTACGCGCAGGCCGATCTCAGCGGCAAGGTCGTGCTCGTGCTCGGCAGCGAGGGGAGGGGACTGCGCCGCCGCGTCTCCGAGACCTGCGACCTCTTGATCTCGATTCCGGTCCGCGGGCGGGTCGCGTCGCTGAACGTGTCAGCCGCCGCGGCAGTGCTGTTGTTCGAGGCGGCCA
>JBBPIK010000057.1:0-15079 GCA_038040415.1 Actinomycetota bacterium | reverse complement strand
GGCACGTTGCCGATCGAGCAGACGAAGCTGAGCACGGCGATCAGCGGCCCGGCGATCACGTTCTCGGCCGTCCTCAGCGCCGCCGGGGCATCCTGGACGAAGAGGAAGTTGAAGACATCCTCGCCCAGCAGCCCGATGAACCCGGCGAGCAGAAAGCCGATCGTGATCTCCTTCCACAGCATCTGCCAGTCGCCGCGGAAGTTGTGGGCGACATCCGACCAGGCCGAGGCCGACGTCAGCCGCTCGCGCCAGCCCATTTGCTCGCCGGCCGCGAGATGCTGATGGTCGGCCTGGGCGCGCTCGGCGTGCTCGCGGGCCGCCTGCTCGAGACGCGGGGAAACGAACAGCCGCAGCAGCGCCGCCATCAGGGCGATGAGCACGATCCCGCCGACGAATTCGGCCAGGGTGAACTGCCAGCCGAGCAGGATCCACATCACCAGGCCCAACTCCCAGACCAGATTGGTGGAAGCGAACTGGAAGGCCAGCGCGGTTGTCGCGGAAGCCCCCTTCTGGAACAACGACTTGGCGATCGCGATCGCCGCATAGGAGCAGGAAGAGGAAGCGGCGCCGAGCCCGGTGGCGCGGGCCACCGGCACGAAGCCGCTACCTGAGAGGGCGCTCTCGATCCGCTGTCGCGGCACCCAGGCCTGGACTGCGGCTGAGATCGCGAAGCCCAGAACCAGCGCCCACCAGACCTCGTAGGCCATCAGGAAGGCCTGCCTGAAGCCGTCTCCGAGCGTGCTGAGAACCTCGGTCACCGGCTCAGCATGCGGCCCAGGGCGCCCATCAACTCGTCAACCTGCTCATCGCGCTTCCCGCCTCGATCGGCCTCGTCAAGGCAGTTCCGCGCGTGATCGTCCACGAGGCTCAGGGCAACCTTGTCCAGGGCGGCCCGGATGGCGCTGATCTGGGTGAGGATGTCGATGCAGTAACGGTCCTCCTCGACCATCCGGGCCACGCCGCGCACCTGGCCCTCGACCCGGGACAGGCGGCCGAGCAGCTGCTCCTTCGATGCCGTGTATCCGCGCTTCGTCTCCAATGCTGGCCTCCTTCGTCAGTGGTACTCGTGGACCACGGCGTGCCCCTTGCCCCGAGCGAGCATGTAGCGGTTGGCGAGGAACGCGAACGGGTATGCGATCGCAAAGCCTGCGGCGATGCTCGCGTAGATGAGCGGCTCATCGACGCCTGCCTCCATCGCCCCGGGAATCAGCAGGACGGTGAGGTTGTCAATCACCTCCATGATCGTGATCGACACCGTGTCGGCCGCCAGCGCGATCGGCAAAATCGCCGCGAACGTGAGGCCCGCCTTGAACAGCGGCAGCGATGTCAATCCGAAACCGAAGACGTAGGCGAGCGCCACCGCGAGGCCGATCGTGGCCAGGTTGCCCCATCCCAGCGCGGTGCCGATGAACATTCCCGAGATCTCGCCGATCGCGCAGCCGGTGAGGCAGTGGGTCGTCGCGCTGACCGCGAGGCGGTTGAGGGAGCTTCCGTGAGCGGTCGCAACTTCCATGGGTCCTCCTTTCGCCTCGGCTCCAACATACCATACCCCCCTCGGGTATCGTAACGGCTAGGTTTTCGGTCCGTGCTGATCGCGACCAATCGGCGGCTGGAACTCGTCATCGTGCTTTCGAGGCCATAGGATCGGGCCGTGAAGCTTTACGTCTGCTGGGGTAACCTGGACGGGCCCTACTCCACGGCCTTTTCGACGAGCCGAATCGCACCCTTGCGGCGTCGCGCACGAGGCGCTGCAGGAGGCCGGTTACGATCCGAAGGTCGTCCGGTGCCTAGGCTGGGAGGCGCTGCCTGGCGTCTTCAATCTCACACCCGGACGGCGCAAGGTCAAGGAATTGACGGGCGAGACGACGGTCCCCGTCCTTGTCACCGACGATGGGGAGGTTGTCGCGGGCTCAAGCGAGATCGCGGCCTGGGCTGGGGGAAACCCGCCGGACGGCTAATACACCTCAGCCCTACCGCTTTGTCGTGGTTTGAGAGCGGTGCCGCTATCTCGCCTTGCTAGGCCCGTCCTGGCTCTTGCGCGCCGCGACCCGCTCGACGATCCCCCACTTTGACCGCTCGACGGAGCGCCGACGCTCCGAACAAACTCCGAACATCCTCGTCGAAAGCGGCGACCAGCTGAGGCAACGAGCGGGAGGACCATTACACCGTTTTCGGCTCTGCGAAGCCGGAAGCGATGCCGGCGACTAACCGCGCCTCGCCGGCCTTCTCGCATCCCGCGTTCACGGCCTGTACGAAGGTAGGCTCGGCGAGGAGTCGAGGGTGGCTTGAACAAGCCACTCCGAACGCGAAATACGATGTACGCCCCCACCAACCCCGAACAAACTCCGAATACCGGCCCGCGATCAGGCCGTTGCTCTTACCTGTTCGACACGCTCACCAGCAAGCTCCACCAGGCCTCAGACCACGCCGCGATCTGGGCCGAGCTCGACATCTGACTCCCCGCGCGAGAGGCGGCGGACAGAGTGTTCCCGTCATGGGAAAGCGCAACTCTGATCGCAGGTCAGTCGAGCTTCCGGTCTTCGTCCAACTCAGGCGTCTTGTTGTCTGCGCGGACACGCCTCCTATTCGCGCGGAGGAGCAGCGACACTGGTCGGGGATCCCACGTCCGGTCCGTGCTATGTCGGTGCGCTTAACCCGGCGAGGACGAGCGAGACAACCTGATCGTAGGCGGTCGCGATCCCCGGGTCCGACCACGACACGGCGTTCGCCGGGTTGTGGAAGCGCGCGGTCGCGTCGAACACCGCGCGCGTCGCACCCGACGCGTCGGGTGCGACGAACGCGCCCTGCTCAACGCCATCGGCAACGATCCTCGCGAGCTGTGCGACGAGGGCGTTCACGTGCTCGGTGATGACCTCCCTCGACTCGCCGGCGATCTGAACATAGGTCGCGAACAGCTCCGCGTCCTCGCGCGCGCGGCTCTGCTTTGACTCGACCAGGAGGTCCAGCCAGCGCCGCAGCCGATCCGGCGCGGGGCCATCCTCATTCGCGATCTCGGCCAGGGGCTCGGAGACGCCCGCGAGCCAGCGCTCAGCGACCGCGTCGCGAAGCGCCGCCTTGCTGGGGAAGTGGCGATAGACGCTGCCGTGGCTCACCCCGAGCTCGCGCGCCACGTCCACCACCGTCGCCTTTGCGGGGCCGTAGCGGCGCAGGACGTCCTGGGAAGCCTCGAGGATTCGCTCGGGCGTCAGCGGACCGTCCGCCATCGGCTGCGGTCAGCTCCGTTCGCTGTCGAGGATCGCCATCTGCTGATCGTCATAGCGCTCGCCGGCGGCCGCGCCGGCCGGCACCGCACTCTCGATCGCAGCGAGATCGCCGTCGGAGAGCTCAACCTCGAGGGCGCCGAGCGCCTCGGTGAGGCGCTCGCGCGTTCGCGCCCCCACCAGGGGGACGACCCGCTCGCCGCGCGACAGCACCCAGGCAACCGCGACCTGCGCGACCGTCGCGCCCTTCGCCTCCGCAATCGCGCGGATCGCCTCGACGAGCTCGAGGTTGCGCTCGAGGTTCTCGCCGCTGAAGCGGGGTGCGCGGCTGCGGAAGTCCGCGGCGCCGGTGTCACGCTCGCGGCTCCAGTGGCCGCTGAGCAGGCCGCGCGAGAGCACGCCGTAGGCGGTGAGGCCGATCCCGAGCTCCTCGCAGGCCGGCAGGATCTCCGCCTCGATCCCGCGAGATCAGCGAGTACTCGATCTGCAGGTCGCAGATCGGGTGGGTCGCATTGGCGCGCCGGATCGTCTCGGCTCCGACCTCGGAGAGGCCGACGTGGCGGACGTAGCCGGCCTCGACCATCTCGCCGATCGCCCCGACCGTCTCCTCGATCGGCACCTCCGGGTTGTAGCGGCCGAGCCGGTAGATGTCGACGTGGTCGGTGCCGAGTCGGCGCAGCGTGTAGGCGAGGAAGTTCTTGACCGCCTCCGGGCGCCCGTCGACGCCGCTCCAGCCGCCGGCCGGATCGCGCAGGACGCCGAACTTGACACTGATCACGGCCGAATCGCGATCGTGACCCTCGAGCGCGCGGCGGATCAGCATCTCGTTCTCGCCCATCGCGTAGTAGTCGCCGGTGTCGAGCAGGTTGACGCCGGCGTCCAGCGCAGCGTGGATGGTGGCGATGCTCTCGGCGTCGTCGGCGGGCCCGTAGAGGTCGGACATCCCCATGCAGCCGAGGCCGATGGCTGAGACGGTGGGGCCGGACGGGCTGAGAGCGCGGGTGTTCACGGCGATGCTCCTTCGGTCGGGGCGGGCAGGGCGAAGGAGTGCAACACCTCGTCAAACACGACCTCACCGGTTCGCTCAGAGCGGTAGCGCTCGTAGAAGGTGATCGGGCTGCCGTCGCCCTGGCCGGCGCTCGTGCTCACCACCTCGACCCCGGGTCGGCCACGGAAGTACTCGACGATCAGGTCGAGCGTTGCCGTGCCGAAGCCTTGCCGCTGGTAACGCTCGTCAATGAGTAGCCATCAGGCGACCGTCAAGAGTGGCAGCGCCAGCCCTGACGGAAACCCTGACCAACTCCTGGGAGCCGTGGCGCTCGCGGTCGCCAGGCCGGGGCGAGATTCTGGGCAGGCGATGTCGCAGGAGAACGTCGAGATCGTGCGGAGTCGATCCTTAGAGATCCTGAGTAGACGGCCTAGACGCGACTTCGCGGCCGGACAACGTCGCCGTCACGCCGCTACGTCGTCACGCACTCCCGCCAGGCCGGCCAGACCCGGTCGAGTGCCTGGGCGACCATCGCGTCGAGGTCGGCGCCTTCCTCCACCCACAGGTCGAGCACCAGCCAGGCATCGCGTTGGAGGTCGGCTAGGACACCCCGCGATCGCAACTGCGCCACCGCCTCCTGAGCCTGGCCAAGGCAGCTCGGGATCACCTTGCGACGCCACTCCTGCCGGGCCATCAGTCGAGGCTACTCCCCCCGAGAGGCCTCAAGGATCAGAGCGATCACGAGCAGTCGGATGCGGGGAACCGCCTCTAGCCTACGAGGACGATGAGCGATGGGCTCGCCTTGGCGGTAATCCAGCTCCTCACAGCAGTTCGCGGACTTGGGGGTGGCCTCCGGGGAGGTGGCGGCGTCCCATGGGGCGTGCTGATAGTGATCGCGATCGTGCTGGTCGGCGCAGCGATCTCATAGTGGAGAGGGCGGCCACTGAGGCCCTGCTGAAACCCCACGAACACGGGAACCGGAAAAGAACGCGGCGAGAGCGAGCGAGGTATGCCGGCTACCGGGCCGGCTTGATCAGGCCGTAGTGGCCGTCGTAGCGCATGTAGATCACGTTGCCGCGGCCGCTCGCGGCATCGGTGAAGTACATGAACCGATGGTCGAGGATGTTCATCTCCGCTACCGCGTCCTCGAGTCTGGTCGGCCCGCTCATCCGGCTCTCCTCGTGGACGATCCCAGCGCTCTCGCCCGACCAGCCGATTCCGCTCGGTCCGATAACGCCGAGTCGGCCGTCGTCGCGGTGGTACGCGACCGCGTCGGCGCCGGTCTCGCGCTCGATGAACAGATAGAAGTCGTGATCGAGGAACTCCATCTCCTCGGCGGCCTCGGCGGGGGTGAGCGGGTCGCTGGCGAAGGTCTTGCGGCGGACTATCTCCCGCTCCTCCGGCGCTCGCGGAAAGTAGTCAGGACGGTCGGTGGCGAAGCTGGAATGCCGCCACTCGCCCGCCTTGCGCTCGGTCGGACGGCGCGCCTGGCCGCTGCGACGGTCGACGAAGCTTCGCAGCTGCCGCTGGAGCCGCTCGGTGAGGCTGTTAACCGCTGCGATCGGGTCGAGGTCGGCGACCTTCGCCCGGATCATCGGGCCATTCAGGTCGATCTCGCCCTCGGCCCGGGCGGAGCGCTCGATCCGCGGGTTCGCTTCCTGGACGAGCACCACTCGAGCACCGAGGACCGGGATCTCGACGAGTCGGTCCAGCGCCCCGACCTTCTCCTCCGCGTGCTCGCGCGCCTCATCCGGGACGTCGCCTCTCATCGTCACGTCTACCTGAATCATCCCTCCGACTACCTCCTTACCTCGTCGCTGCTCAGCCTCGCCAGGATCGAGCAGAGGCTCGGCGGCCGATCGCCAGAGTATCGGCCGCCGGATGGCACCACTCGGGTTGCTCTCCATCAGCGACGGGGACATCCTTGCGGCGGCCAGGGGGCCCAGGCAACTCGTGCACAGGCAGGGTCACGGGTAGATGGCCGGCCGCTGCTCCTCAAGCTTCATCGGTCCAACTCTACGCCCGAGCCCCGCCGCGGCAGCATAAGTGCCCGCCCAGCCGCTCAACTGGCTGCACCGCTATTCGGCGCCTCTATTCGCTACGCCTCCTTTCGCGTGATTGCGAGCGCGTCGACGGCCAGTGGCGGACGCTCCCCTTGGACGAGGAGCAGCAGCGACGGCACTGGCTGAGCTGGCGCCTCCGCTCGCGTGAATCCGATAGCGAGGGATCTGAGACCGACGGTTGAGCTTAGGTTCGCGCATCGACTCCACCGCCACTGACGACAGGGATCGCGTCAAACAAATAATACGTCGCCAATCCGGCGGGCTGCACCTCGTCGCGCGTTGCGGTAGCGCCGTGGGGTCAGCGCAGCGCTTGCGCTCATCGTCCAGAGCGAGCGTCGTCGGCGCCTCCGCCGAGACGCCTCCTTTCAAGGGCAAGCAACACTCTGGTCCCCCCTCGACCGCGTATCGCTTCGCGCTGGAGCCGGTCAGGCCGGTCGCCTGCCGGTCGATCCCCGGGCCCCGCTGTAGCTCGGTGAGCTCACGGAGCCTCGCGCGAGACCCGGGTACCGATCCAGATTGCGCTGGTGCCCTTACTTCTTCTCGCTGGACGCACCTTCACCCAGCGACTCGCCGGCGCTGTGAACGACCTTCTTCAGGAAGGTGTATTGGGTCTCGACCAGCTTGTCCGCCATCTTCAACGCGGAATCGACGATCTGCTCCGCCTGCGTCGGGCTATCGCCTTCGGCGAGCGTCTTGTCGACGGTCTCGGTGAAGCTGCGAACGGCCTTGATCGCGGCCTCCTGTCCCTCCTTGATCTCTTCGAGGACTTGCTCGGACAGCTCGACTGGCCTGTCTGCGAATGCCATTGGCACCACCCTTTCTGGTTTGTTCATCAGTCGACGTCTCCACTTGAACCCTCCGGGCCACGCTGCAGCCGCTCGCGCACCCGCTCAAGCGACCACTCGAACGGCTCGGTCTCTTCGATGAAGCTGGTCAGCTCGCCGACGATCCGCTCGGGCGCGTCGAGCATCGGCCAGTGGCCCGAGCCCTCGATCTCGACGTAGCGGCTGTGGGCGACCAGCTCGTGGGCGCGCCGGCCGTGCTCGACCGGGATCACCGGGTCCTCGTCTCCCCAGATCAGCAGAAAGGGGATCTGGTCGGCGAGGTAGAGCCGGTCAAGCGCCGAGACCTTCTGGCCTTCGGGCCCGATTACGCTGCGCATCGTGTCGAGGAAGGCGTCGCGGGCGCCCTGGTGGACCAGCGAGGCGTAGCCGCGGGCGAACTCGGCCAGGTCCGGCCCCGCCTCCTTTCCAAGCCTGGCCGCCACCGAGCGGACCGCGTCGCCGGCCCGCACCGACCACTCGCGCGCCAGCAGCGGCAGCACCCACTCCGACCCCGGCAGGGTCGCCGCGCGGAGCAGGGGGTGGACCTCCTTGCCGAGCCCGCCGGTCGAGATCAGCGCCATCCGCTCCACGTACTCGGGGAAGAGGTAGGCGAACTGCATCGCGATCCCGCCGCCGAGCGAGTGGCCTACGACGGTGCCGCGCTCGAAGCCGAGCACCGCCAGCAGGTCGCGGACCCCGGCGGCGTAGGCGCCCAGCGAGTAGTCGCCCCTGGGCTTGGCCGAGCGGCCGTGGCCGATCATGTCGGGGGCGATCACCGTGTAGCGCTCGGCGAGCGTTGGCATCACCTCGCGCCAGGCATCCGAGGTCGATGTCACCCCGTGCAGCAGCACCAGCAGCGGCCCCTCGCCGGCGGCCTGGAAGCCGACCGTATGGCCGTGCAGGGTGACCTCCTCGTAGGGCCCGAGAGGCTCACCGGGGGCGCCCCAGCTCGGGGGCTTCTGAAACGCTGTCGTGTTCTCCATCAGGTTGGGCTCCTTTTCGTCGCCTGGATGTATTCCGAACCACGCTCGTCGAGGTCGGCCGCGGCGAGGGCGAGCTGCACGCATGCGGCCCGCACCTCCTCGGCGCTGACGGGGAAGGCCTCGGCCACGCCGGGCGCGATCGCGCGCAACCCCACACCTGAGCGGGCGAGATGCAGGACCCCGATCGCTTGGAGGTAGAGCTCGTTGGCGCGCAGGTCGGGCTCGGCCACGCCCAGCTCGCGCAGGACGTCGGCGAGCCATCCGACGCACGCCCCCATCGCCCGGCCCAAGCGCAGCCACACGGCGTCGGAGACCTGCGCACGCAGGTCCTCGGCCGGCTGGCGGAGCAGCGAGAGCGCGCAGTCGAGGAAGGCGGGATGCTCGACCCCGTACTCGGCGAAGGCCTCAAAGCCGCGGCGGAGCCGCTCGGGTGGGTCGCTCGTCTCCTCGTCTACGGCCTGAAGCAGGGCGTTGATCTCGGCCAGGTAGCGCGTGATCGTCAGCACGAACAACTCCTCCTTGGAGGCGAAGTGCCGGTAGATGAGGGCCTTGTTGATGCCTACTCGGCGGGCGATGCGGGCGATGCGGGCGTCCTGCATCCCGCGCTCGTCGAACAGGGCGCGGGTCGCGTCGACGATCTTGCGCTCGCGCGCCCGTCGAAGGGCCGCGCGGGGTTGGTGGGTCACGGGCACAACGAAGTGTAACCTATGGTTTAACTAATGTTTGCAGTCGTGGGATCCTTGCTGCCTGACGCGGACACCGGTCGCCCAACACGATTCACGCCAGGCGCAGAGACGAAATGACACCTCCCCAATCGGTGCGCAAGAAGGTCCCGCGTGACCGCGAGAACGACTACACGCCGGAGGCCGCGGAAGCGCGCCGGGCCTTCCTACGTGAAGAGACGGGCGTCGGACTGGAGCACGTCTCCCGCTACTCCCTCGATCCATCGGCTCTCCCCGGCAACATCGAGCACTTCACCGGGGTCGCGCAGGTGCCGATCGGCATCGCCGGGCCGCTGCTGGTGGATGGGGAGCACGCGCAGGGTGAGTTCTACGTTCCCCTGGCCACGAGCGAGGGTACGCTGGTGGCGAGCTACAACCGCGGCATGAAGACGCTGCGCGAGGCCGGCGGCGTCAAGACCACGATCCTGGACGACGCGATGCAGCGCGCCCCCGCCTTCGTGTTCGAGAGCGCCCGCGAGGCACGAGCGTTCGGGGAATGGCTCACCGAGCACTTCGCGGAGATCAAGCAGGCGGCCGAGACCACCACGCGCACCGGCCGCCTGCGCGGCATCGAGCAGTACTCCGCCAGCCGGATCCTGTTCACGCGCTTTGACTACACGACGGGCGACGCCGCGGGCCAAAACCTCACCGGCAAGGCGACCGCCGCGGCGTGCGCGTGGATCACCTCCAACTACGAGGGCATCACCAACTTCTATCTCGAGTCGAACTTCGCCACCGACAAGAAGAGCTCGCAGGTCAACGTGCTGCGTACCCGGGGCAAGCGCGTGGTCGCCGAGGCGACGATTCCCGCCGCCCTGATCGAGGAGCAAATGCACACGAGCGGCGAGGAGCTGTTCCGGGCGCGCCAGGTGTCGAATTTGGGTGGCTTCATGTCCGGGGTCAACAACAACGGCCTCCAGTCCGCCAACGGAATCGCCGCGCTGTTCATCGCCACCGGCCAGGATGCAGCCAACGTCGCCGAATCCTCAGCGGCCCTCGGCTTCAGTGAGCTGCTCCCCAGCGGCGACTACTACGGCTCGATCACGCTCCCATCGCTGATCGTCGCCACCTACGGCGGCGGCACGGGGCTCGCCACCCAGCGCGAATGCCTGGAGCTGCTTGGCTGCTACGGGACTGGGAAGGTCCGCAAGCTCGCCGAGATCGTCGCGGCAACGGTGCTCTGCGGCGAGCTCTCACTCGGCTGGGCGATCGTCGTCGCAGAGTGGGTCAGGGCGCACGACCTCTACGGCCGCAGCCGGCCATAGCTCCCGCGGAAGCAGAAGCGGTCCCGCGGAAGCAGAAGCGGGACGCGCGACACCAGACGGCGACGCGGGGAACTCGGGAGCGACGTACCGGCTACCACGCGCGGCCAGAGTGCCGCTCCCCCATGAAAGGAGTAGCGCCAGTGACCTCGCCCAAGACGCTCGCTGAGGACGAGGAGCAGAAGCGACCGCGGGCGCTGAACTGACGCCTCCTTCCCGTGAAAGCGGGAGCGCAGGCTCAACCTTCGAACAGCCAATGGCGCCTCCTCGGGACGAGCGATAGTGTCGAGCCCCTTTTTCCCCAGCGTTTGCGACGCCGTTGAGCTCGCCGGGCCGTTGAAGGACGGGCGTTCGAGGGGTCGTCCAACTAACTCGAGCCAGGGCGACGCCGCGGCCTGGCCACTCAATTAGTCCGCGCAGTTAGGGGCGCTACCTGCAAACAGTCGGCGCTTGCCTACCCCTTGCATGGACAGGGCAGCCTAGGGAAGAAGATCAGGTCTTCCGAGTTCGCGAGCGCGCCCGAGCGGTCGCCGGCTGCGCGTTGGCCTTTTGCCCACTGCGTCCGCTCGAGCGGCGACGAGTCTGGGGTTGCCGCCGGGTGGTTGCCTGCCGGGTGGTTCGCCGCGGAGCCCTTCGTCTGTGACCGCCGCGAAGTTCCTCGAGCGCCCGTTCGAGCCTTCCTGCTTCGTCTCGCAGCTCTGCGAGCCGCGCCTCGATCACTTCACTCGCCCTGGTTGTCGCGTCAGCCATTGGCACTCACTCCTTAGCGTCTGGATTGATCCCGGGGCATGATGGCGGCTGGCGGCATCGGTGGGTTCGCGCTCGCCTTGGCCCGAAAGGTGCGAGGTGGGGCTGGGGAGCGGTGGCGACCAGCGCCCCGCAGCCGGCGGGCGCCGCGATCGCCTTCCTGCTCGTCGAGAAGATCGAGCCCCTGCTGCCGTTCTCGTTCGGATTCGCGGCAGGCGCGATGCTGGCATTGGTGGCCGCCGAGCTGCTCCCGGAGGCGCTGCGCGAGAACCCGTTGGGAGCGGCGTTCGGAACCCTCGTAGGCGCGGGAGGCATGTTGGCCCTCAGCGCGCGCTCGGGTTGTAGCCCCGCGGACCCGCGTCGGAGGGACAGGCGTTGAGCGATCAGTCGATGGGCGGCGAGGCGTACGGGTCGAGCGCCATCGGCTGCTCGTGCCACTCCCTCGGCAGTGCCACCTCGACGTCCAGGGAGCGGCGCGGCGGCTCGGGCTCCGCCTGGACGTCGCCGTGGTAGAGGAAGGGCGCCAGGTAGCGGCCGCTGATCTTGTGCGGCGGCCACCACAGGCAGTCCAGGGCGGCGCCGCCCTCACCCCCGCCGCCGGCGACATCCGCGCGGAGATGGAGCGATTCGTCACCGGTGAGCAGCTTGCCCCGCAGCACGGGGTGGAAGGGCTCCACGGCGATCGCGGCGCCGAGCCGGTGGGCGATGTGCACCGCCGCCGCGTCGGCCTGCTGGGTGCCGAGACCGCCCTGCTTGATCGGGAAGTTCGTCCCGTCGCCAGCCGCGTAGACGTCCTCGACGCCGGGGACCCGAGCGTGCTCGTCGATCGGGATGAAGCCGCCGTCGTCCTTGGGCAGGCCTGTGATCGCCGGCCCGTCCATCGCCGGCAGGGCAACCACCTCGGCGGCGTCGACTTGCCGATCCCCCGGCGTCAGGATCAGCTCATCGCCCTCGCCCTCATGGGCGAAGACCCCGGTCTCGACCTCGACTCCGCGGGCTGAGAGCAACGTGCTGACGGCCTCGCTCGCGGCCGGGCCGAAGATCGCGAGCGGCGCCTCCTCGGGCGTGATGACGGTGAGCTGAACGTCGTCGAGCCCGAGCTCGAGCGCCCTGCGTTGCGTCATCAGGGCGAGCTCGTAGATCGGCAGGGCCCAAGTGACCCCCGGTGGCACGACGAAGGCGATCCGCTGCGGGCCCTCACCGGCTCGGAGCAGCTCGTTGATGCGGAGCGGCTCGCCTCCCGACGGAAACGTCCTCGCACTCTTCAGAGCCGGGTGGAAACGGCCACCCACGCAGACGACCAGGAAGTCGTAGTCGAGCCTCGAGCCGTCGCCGAGCTCGATCGTGTGCTCGTCCGGCTGCACGCTCTTCGCCGCCTCCTGGACGAAGTCGGCCCCGAGCTCCCCCACCAGAGGCTCGAGCGCATGCTGCTCCGCCGGTCCGAGGTCGAACGGCTCCTCGACCAGCAGCGGCTTGTAGAGGAAGTCGGGGTCGGGCGCAGCGAGGGTGAGCTGCGCGCGATCGGCCGCCAGATCGTGCAGCGCCATCAGCGCCTCCAGACCGGCGACGCCGCCGCCGAGGATAACCACTCGCCTACTCATGACCCGCTCGCTCACGCAGAACGGATCATGCCGGACGGAGACTTCTCATGTGAGGTATAGAGGGAGGCGAGATGGCCGTCTGGGTGATAGTCGCGAGCAAGGTACGGGAGCACCCGCGAAATCGGAGAAGCCTATGTCGTCTAAGGGTCCCGTTGTGCGGCGCAGTGTCGCTCCCGCGTGGGACGGGCAGCGCGGCGCTGCTCCTCTTCGCGCAAAGGGGAAGCGCGGGATCGTTGCCGCTTTCCACCGAAGCCACAGTCAGCGCTTGGATCCGCTGCCCGCGCCCGAACAACATGGGCGATACTCGCCAGCGTGGACGGATCGAACCGGGAGGTACTTCAGCGCCTCTTCTCAGGCAGCCAAGGCGTCGATGTCGCTCCATTCATCCGCGCCGCCCTGGCGGGCGACGCGAGCGCCGGGCCGCCACAGCTGGCCGCGGACAATGCCGCCTACCTGGACCTGCTCGACCCCGACACTGAAATCGACACGTCTGGCGTGGACATGCCTGGATTCGGACTGCTCCGCGGCCTGGAAGGCATGCGCGAGTTGTGGAGTCGCTGGATCGAGGGATGGGAGCACTACGGCTGGACCCACAGCAATTGGAGCGAAGTCGGCGAGCACGTCATCGCCGACGTGGAGATCCATGCGACCGGCAGGAGCAGTGGAGCCGAAACGATCTGGAATCACTGCCAGGTGTGGACGTTTCTCAACGGCAAGGTGATTCGCTGGCGCCTCTTCAATGACCGCGCCTCAGCACTGGCGGCAATCGAGAACCCGTAGCTGCTCGAAGCCCAGGTCGGACTCGAATACCGACCCGGCGAACCACGCACTGCTGCTCCTCGCGGAGGCTGTCGCACAAACCCCCTGCTGTCCGGCTTGTTCTGGACCATCCGGGCATGCCACAGAACTTCCTCACCTGCGATAGAGACCAACCGCTGCTGCTGCCGCCGGACCTGCGTGACTGGCTGCCGGAGGATCACCTCGCCTGGTTCGTGATCGAGGCGCTGGATGAGCTCGACCTCGAGCCCTTCTACGCCGCCTATCGCGCCGACGGCCACGGCCGCGCGGCCCACGACCCGAAGATGATGCTGACGCTCCTCGCCTACGCCTACGCCGTCGGCGAGCGGAGCTCGAGGGGGATCGAGCGCCGCTGCCGCGAGGACGTTGCCTTTCGGGTGATCTGCGCGAACCAGGTCCCCGACCACGCCACGATCGCCCGTTTTCGCGCCCGCCACCAGGAGGCGCTCTCGGGCCTCTTCGGCCAGGTGCTCGGCCTCTGCGCCGACGCCGGCCTCGTCGAGGTGGACGTGCTGGCGGTCGACGGAACCAAGCTCGCGGCCTCGGCGTCAAACCACGCGACCCGAAGCTACGAGCAGATCGCGACCGAGATCCTCGCCGAGGCGGGGCGCATCGACGCCGCCGAGGACGAGATTCACGGCGAGGCGCGGGGCGACGAGCTCCCCGAGCATCTGGCGAGCCGCGAAGGCAGGCGAGCCTGGCTTCGGGAGGCGAAGGAGCGCCTCGAGCGAGAGCGAGCCGCCGGCGAGGAGACGATCCCGAGAGAGCGGCAGAAGCGGCTTGAGCTCTGCCGCCGGCGCCTGATCGAGGACTGGCAAACCGAGCACCGGGCGAACCGCTCCTATGAGGCCTACCGGGCGCGTGGAGTGATGAAGGACGGCCGCCGCTTCGGCCGCCGGCCGAACCCACACACACCGCCCGAGAAGCCCGAGGGCAAGCTGAACCTGACCGACCCCGACTCCAAGAACATGAAGGCGTTTCGCGGCTACGTGCAGGGCTACAACGCCCAGGCGGTCACCAACCGCCGCCAGATCATCGTCGCCGCCGAGATCGCAACCGACGGCCTTGATGTCGCCCAGCTCGAGCCGATGGTTCAAGCGGCGGAGCGTGAACTCGCTGACGCCGGCGTCGATGCTCGCCCTGAGGTGGTGCTGGCCGACGCCGGCTACTGGGCTAACGCCCACATCGATCGGCTCAGAGAGCGCGGCCTCACCCCGATCGTCGCCCCCGATGCCCACAGTCGTGAAGGCCCGCGAAAGACGCGTCCCGGTGGCCCCTACGACTTCATGCGCAGGGTGCTCCAAACCGCCAAGGGCAAAGAGCTCTACTCGCGCCGCCAGGCGATGGTCGAGCCCGTCTTTGCCGACATTAAGCAGAACCGGCGGGCGGGGCGCTTCAAACGCCGCGGTCGGGCGGCCGTCCGCTCGGAATGGCGCCTGATCGCCGCCACCCACAACCTTCTGAAGCTCCACCGGCACACCCTGGCGGTCGCGGCGCGCTGAGTCGAGGGCCGAAAGGCCCTGCCGTTTTCAGATGGAGCCGATTTCGGCGCCGCCGGCCAGTTCGGTCCGCATTTACGCGACAGCCTCCGCGCGAAGCGGCAGCCGGCAATGCCACAAGCGGGGTGCGCGACGCGGGCTTCCGCCTATCGTCCTAGGCAGCAGTTGTCTCGAACGGGGCTGCGAGCACGCGAGCTGTGTGAAGCGGTGCTCATCCGCGCACGGCGCTCCTGCCGGCGGTTTGGAGCTTTTAGCGGCCCCCCGAGGTCGTCCGCGAGCAGCTGGGGGCGAACGGTTCGGCTAGCTCAGCTCCCGTAGCGTCCCTGGCGTCCGCCGCCGCGGCGCACGGTCGCTATATGTTCAAGTGGTGG
>JBBPIK010000134.1:0-3688 GCA_038040415.1 Actinomycetota bacterium | reverse complement strand
ATGGGATCGAGGTCCAGGCCCTGCGCACTGCCTGGGTGTGGACGTTCCGCGACGGAAGCGTCGCCCGCATCACCTTCTACCAAGAGCGGCAGGATGCCCTCGAAGCCGCCGGGCTGGGAGAGTAGGCGTGGCGAGCATCGCGCGACGCCTCTAGCGACTGGAAGCCTCCACGAGCAGGGGCGGCAGCGCCAGCCCTAACGGGAACCCGCCCAACTCATGGAAATCCGGGCTCTTCGAGGGCGCACATTGAGCGGGAAGCAGCAGGGTGAGCGCGAGACCCGGGAACTCGCCGACCAAGGGAGTGGCGCCACCCCCAAGTTGAAACGAAATAGAGCGGGCGTAGACTCAGGGGCCGTGGGGGACGCGACTCGCGTACTCGAGGACAACGTCGAGGCGACCGAGGCGTGGAACGGCCCGCTGTTCGATATCTGGCTGGAGTACCGGGACCTTGTGGCCGACGGCCTGCGGAATCACGGGGAGGCGGCGCTCGCGGCCACCCCCCCGCACGAGGGCGACCGCGTGCTCGACATCGGCTGCGGGCTGGGCGACACGACGGTGCGACTTGCGGGCCTTGTCGGCTCTGCCGGTCACGCGCACGGGGTGGACGTGGCCGAGCAGATGATCGAGACGGCAATCGAGGAGGCCGCGGAGGCCGAGATCGAGAACGTCAGCTTCGCGACCTGCGACGTCGAGGTGACGAAGTTCGACCAGACGTTCGACTACGCGTTCTCGCGCATGGGGACGATGTTCTTCGCGAACCCCGTGGCGGCGCTGCGCAACGTGCGCGAGGCGCTGGCGCCCGGTGCGCTGCTGAACATGGTGGTCTGGCGGCGCAAGCTCGACAACGAGTTCATGCACCGCGCCGAGCTGGTCGTCGCCGAGTACGTCGAGGAACCGGAGGAGTCCGACGTGCCGAGATGCGGGCCGGGGCCGTTCTCGATGGCCAATGCGGACACGGTCTCGGACGTGCTGAAGCACGCCGGCTACGAGGACATCCGGCTCGCGCGCCAGGACCTGCCGTACAAGATCGGCAACGACCTCGAGCACGCGGTCGCGTTCAACATGGCGCTCGGCCCCGCGGCCGAGGTCTTACGCATGTGGGGCGAGCGGGTGGACGAGATCAGGCCGACCATCGCTGACGACCTACACAAGGCCCTCGCGGATTTCGTGGTGGATGGCGGCGCGGTCGTCGCCCCAGCATCGACTTGGGCCGTGACCGCGCGGGCGATCTCGACCTCCGAATGATGGGAACGCGCCTGGAGGCCGAGCGCGGGAGAAGCCTTCAAGCCGCCGGGCTGCATGCGCGGTTCAGAAGTAGTGCTTCGGACGAAAAGCGGCAGCGAAGGCGACTAGGAGGGCGCGACCAGCAGGGACGGCAGCGCTACCCCTAACGGGAACCTGCCGTACTCATGGGAGCCGTGGCGCTGGCGGCCCGCAGGGCAGGGCGCGATACTGCGCGGGCGATGTCGCAGGAGAACGTGGTCGCCGACCATTTCGCTAATCACCTCCTCCCACGTGCTCAGTGCGATGCTGTAGGTTCACGCGCGTATGGAGCCCCTTCCCTCAGGCGTGCGCCGCCGAGGAGTCAGGTGTCGGTCAACCAGAGGAGGTACGTGGTACCTGCGGGCGGCTCTGGTGTTGGCCGTGCTGTCCACTAGCGCGCTCCCAGGGTGCGGTGGGGACAACAACGGCACGTCGCCAGCGAGCCTCACAGGTGAGCTGTTACCGGCGTCGGAGGTCCCCGGATTCAAGGTCGAGCGCGAGTTCGAGTGGGACAATCCAATCGATTTCGTGGTGGAGGGGTTCCATCTGCCCGAGGCCACCCCGCCTTCGGATGCCGTCGAGGCTTTCGAGAACGCGGGCTTCGACGCCGCCGCGGGCGAGATTCTCGTGGTCGCAAAGGGGGAGCCCTTCCAGGGTCCACGGGCAGCCGTGGACGTCGTTCAACTCGGCTCCGATGACCAGGCGCGCGAGGCGCTCGACTACGTCCGAAGCGAAGCGCTGAAGCAGCCGTGCTTCGCCGTTTGCAGCGTGGAAGGGCGAGAGTTCCCGGTCGCCGGAATCCCTGGCGCGGAGGGCGTGCAACTGACCCCGCTGCCTGACCCGCCGCCGGGTGCCGGACCCCCGTTCGAGAGCTTCAGCGTCGGGTTCACCGACGGCTCGCGCCTCTACCTGGTGAGCGCGGATGGCGGGCCCGGACAGGTCAAGAAGGGCGAGGTGCTCAGCGCTGCCGAGGCGCTCTACGACCGCGCCACGAGCGACGCCGGTTAGTAAGGCCGACCGCGCGCTCCAGCATGGGCGAAGCCCTCGAAGCCGCCGGGCTTTCGGAGTAGGCGCCCGCTCTCCCGCCTAGCACCCCGCAGTCTCCACGAGCAAGGGCGGTAGCGCCAGCCCTAACGGGAACCCGCCCGACGGTCAGGCAGCGACCGGCACCGCTAGGGGAGGCAGGCCGATTGATAGGAACCTGCCGTACTCATGGGAGTCGTGGCGCTGGCGGCCCGCAGGCCAGAGCGAGATACTGCGCGGGCGATGTCGCAGGAGAACGTAGCCGCGGTCAAAACCGGCACCCGCCGCCCGATCGAGGACCAGATCGTGCTGCGTATGCCATTCCTGGTGGACCTCGTCCTTGCTCGCCTGGCGCACTTGCCGCCAGGGTCCTCCTTGAGGCGGCGACTGTTCCCCTGGGCGCTGCAGCGGGGCTTCGACGCCGTTTCCCGGAACGACTACGCGGTCCCGCTGCTGGGCTATGAGCCTGACGCGGAGATCTTCATCTCGGGAGCTGCCGGGCTTGGATTCGCCGAGAGCTATTCGGGTCATCAGGGGTGGCGCGACTTCGTCAGCGACTTCTTCGAGGACTTCCCCGAGCCGCATTTCACCGTGAACCGGGTGCTCGACGCCGGCGACCGCTGGGTAGCCGACGTGGAGTTTCTGGGGCAAGGCAGGACCAGCGGTGCCCAGGTTGGAAACAACTGGGGCACGGTCTACTACCTCTCGCCGCGCGGGAAGATCAGGCGGCAGGACATCTTCTTTCAGGACGGATGGAAGCTGGTCCCTCGAAGCCGCCGGACTGAGCGAGTAGGGAGATACTGCGCGGCGATGTCGCAGGAGAACGTCGAGCTCACCTACCAAGCGCATGACGCCTTCAACCGGCGTGACCTCCATGCCTTTCTCGCAGCGATGCACCCCGATACGGAATTCACCCCCTACGAGGTCGCTGTCCAGGGCGGCGAGCCCTACCGCGGCCGTGACGGCATGCGGAGGTGGTGGGAGGAATCGCTGGAGGTTCTGCCGGACCTCACAGTGGACCTGTACGAGGTACGAGAGGTTGGGGACAGGGTGTTTGTGCGTGGCCGTCTTCACGGTCACGGGGCAGGCAGTGGTGCGGCAATCGACCGGCCGCTCTGGGGGGTCTTGGAGTTCCAGGACGGAAAGCAGTTCCGGTATTGGGCTTTCGGAAGTGAGGCCGAGGCCCTCGAAGCTGCCGGGCTGCGGGAGTAGGCGATGTCGCAGGAGAACGTCGAGGTCAGAGACGTCAGGTAGCGGCCGGCACTTCCAGCGCGGGCAGGCTGATTGATAGGAACCTGCCGTACTCATGGGTGCCGCGGCACTGGCGACCCGCGGGTCAGAGCGAGGTACTGCAACTTGGTGTCGGAGGAGAAGCTCGAGTTGTTGCGGCCCGTCCTCGCCG
>JBBPIK010000056.1:5626-15563 GCA_038040415.1 Actinomycetota bacterium | reverse complement strand
GAGCCCGAACCCGCCGGAAACGGAGGCGAAGCCGAGGCTTCCGGCGGAGTGGTTCCCGACCTCGACCCGAAATCCAGGCGCAGGCTGGAGCGCTCGGGGGCCTCTGGGCCGCCCCGTCCTCCCAGGACCGCTGAAGAGCGAGCGACGGAGCGCGCCGAGAAGCACCGCGCATCCGGGGAGCGCCGCCGCCGTTACCGGGCCGCCCGGAAGCGTAAGCGCGGCGAGCCCGGCACCGGGACTCCTCCGGCTCCTCGTGAGCCGGGCCCGAAGAAGGTTCGCCAGGGCACCGTGGTCTCCGCTGGAGGCGACAAGACGATCACGGTCGAGATCGCCGTCGTCAGGCGCCACCGGACCTACGAGAAGGTGGTCCGCCGGACCAGCAGGCTTCACGCACACGACGAGGCCAATCAGGCGCAGGAGGGCGACGTCGTTCGGGTCGTCGAGTCGCGGCCCCTGTCGCGCACGAAGCGCTGGCGGCTCCTCGAGATCCTGGAGAAGGCTAGGTGAAACGGTGATCCAGCAGGAGACCAGGCTCCGGGTGGCGGACAACTCGGGCGCTCGCGAGATCCTGTGCATCCGGGTCAAGGGTGGGCACCACCGGCGCTACGCGAGCGTGGGCGACGTGATCACCGCGACCGTCAAGCAGGCGGCGCCCCACGGCGGCGTACGCAAGGGGGAGGTCGTGCAGGCGGTCGTCGTGCGCACCAAGAAGCAGCTGGGGCGGTCCGACGGCACCTACATCGCCTTCGATGAGAACGCCGCGGTGCTGATCGATCCCCAAAGCAACCCGCGCGGCACCCGGATCTTCGGCCCCGTGGCCCGAGAGCTACGGGAGCGGAACTTCATGAAGATCGTCTCCCTCGCCCCGGAGGTTCTGTAGCCGTGGCGAAAGCAATGAGGATCCGCAAGGACGACACCGTGGTGGTCACTGGCGGCAAGGACCGCGGCAAGACCGGCCGCGTGCTGCGCACCGATCCCCAGAAGCGGCGCGTCTACGTCGAGGGGCTGAGCATCGTCAAGCGCCATCAGCGCCCGCGCTCGGTGAAGGACACCCAGAAGGGCGCCCAGACCGGCGGCATCATCGAGAAGGAAGGGCCGATCCACGTCTCCAACGTGATGCTGCTCGACCCCACCGACAACAAGCCGACCCGCGTCGGCGTGCGCGGCACACAGGACGGCAAGCGCGAGCGCTACGCGAAGCGCACCGGCAAGGCGATCGAGCAGTAGGCCAGGAGCGATGGAAGCGACCGCCACAGAAGCGCAGCGTGCGGCCCCGCCGCCCCGGCTGCGCGACCGTTTCGAGGCCGAGGTCGTGGAACGGCTGATTGCCAGATTTGGCTACGACAATCGGATGCAGGTCCCGCGCCTCGAGAAGGTGACGGTGAACATGGGCGTCGGCGAGGCGAAGCAGACCAGCTCCGTGCTCGAGGCGGCGACCGAGCAGCTCGCCGTCATCTCGGGACAGCGCCCGAACGTGCGGCGGGCCCGCAAGTCCATCGCCAACTTCAAGGTCCGTGCCGGGATGCCGGTTGGCGTTGCCGTGACCCTGCGAGGGGCGAGGATGTGGGAGTTCGTCGACCGGCTGGTCACGATCGCGATACCTCGGATCCGCGACTTCCGCGGGCTCAACCCACGCTCCTTCGACGGCCGCGGCAACTACTCGCTGGGCATCCGCGAGCAGCTGATCTTCCCGGAGATCGACTACGACTCGATCGACGAAGTGCGGGGGCTGGACGTGACGGTCACGACCAGCGCCGCGAGCGACGAGGAGGCATTCGAGCTGCTGCTGGCCCTCGGCTTCCCCTTCTCGGCGGAGGGCCGGCCGGGCGAAGTCGATCACGAGGCGGAGGAGGAGGAGCGGCGCAGGGAGGAGGCGCGCCAGCGCGCAGAGGCCGAGGCGGCTGCTCTGGAGCAGCTCAAGGAGGAGAATCCCGAAGCCTACGCCAAGCGAGTCAGGCCCGAGGAGGGCGAGGAAGGCGAAGAGGGCGAAGAGGGCGCCGAGGGCGCCAAGGGAGCCGAAGGCGACCGGTCGTCCGGCGAAGCCGGACGCACAGACGAGACCGAGAAGGAGGTGTCGGAGGACTAGCTCGATCGACGATCGACGATCGACCAGCGACGAACAAATGGCCAAGACCTCACAGACAGTCAAACAGCGACGCAAGCCCAAGTACAGCTCGCGGGCCTACAACCGATGCCGCCGTTGCGGGCGGTCGCGTGCCTACTACCGCAAGTTCGGCGTCTGCCGCCTATGCCTGCGGGAGCTCGCACATCAGGGCTACATCCCCGGAATGACGAAGTCGAGCTGGTGATCGGGCCGGGAAGACGATGGCGGTGACCGACCCGATATCCGACTACCTGACTCGCGTCCGCAACGCGCTTGCCGCGCAGCACGCGGAGGTCGAGGTTCCGGCGTCGCGCCTCAAGAAGGAGATGAGCAGGATCCTTGCCGAGCAGGGCTACATCACCGAGTTCGTGGTGGAGCCGACCCGGGTGGGCGAGGCGATCCGGATCAAGCTCAAGTACACGGGTGGGCGCAGGTCGGTGATCGCCGGGCTGAAGCGCGTCTCGCGCCCGGGCCGGCGTCGCTACGTCACCCATGAGGAGATCCCGCGCGTGCTGGGCGGAATGGGCACGGCGATTCTCTCGACGTCGGTTGGCGTGATGACCGGCCACGAGGCGAAGCAGCGCGGCGTGGGCGGCGAGGTCGTCGCCTACGTATGGTGAACAGCGCCTGGCCTGCTCGTCGCTTGAGCAGCGGGCAACTGGCGAAGAATCCATGAGCCGCATCGGAAGAAAACCCATACCGATCCCGGACGGAGTAGCCGTCGAAGTCAAGCCCGGCCTGGTTTCGGTCAAGGGGCCGAAGGGGGAGCTGATTCAGCCCGTGAGCCCGGAGATGGGAATCACCCACGGGGAAGGCTCCGCCGCGGACGGGACCGACAGGGACGAGGACGTTGCCGGCGCGCTGATCGTCAAGCGGCCGAGCGATCGCGGTGAGCACCGCGCTCTGCACGGTCTGACTCGCAGCCTGATCGCGAACATGGTCCAGGGAGTCACGGAGGGGTTCGAGAAGCGGCTCGAGATCCACGGAGTCGGCTACCGGGCGCGCCTGCAGGGCACGGCGCTCGAGCTGAGCGTGGGCTACTCGCACCCGGTGTCGCTGACCGCTCCGGAGGGCATCGAGTTCGAGGTCCCCATTCCAACCCAGGTCGTGGTCCGGGGGATCGACAAGCAGCTGGTCGGCGAGGTCGCCGCGCGCGTCCGCCGCTCCCGACCGCCCGAGCCGTACAAAGGGAAGGGAATCCGCTACGTGGGCGAGCACGTGCGCCGCAAGGTTGGAAAGCGAGCATAGCCGTGGCCGTCCTCACGAAGCCCCAGAGGAGACTGCGCCGTCGCCGGCGCGTCCGCGCCAAGGTGCGGGGCACCGCCGAGCGTCCGCGCCTTTCGGTGTTCCGCTCCAACCGCGGGGTGTTCGCCCAACTCATCGACGACGATGCGGCCCGCACCCTGGCCGGGGTGGCCTGGACCGAGCCAGAGCTGCGCAAGCTGGAGTCGATGGAGCAGGCGAAGCGGGCCGGGGCCCTGCTCGCCGAGCGCGCTAAGCAGGCGGGCCTCGGGACCTGCGTCTTCGACCGCGGCGGCTACCGGTACCACGGTCGCGTCAGGGCCCTCGCCGAGGGCGCGCGCGAGGGTGGATTGAGTTTCTAACCCGCTACCTTGCTTGATCCCCGCATGAACCACGAGATCGAGACAGTCAGCCCGCAGGGCCTGGACCTCCAGGAGCGGGTGATCGAGATCAATCGCGTTGCCAAGGTCGTCAAGGGCGGCCGGCGCTTCTCGTTCACCGCCTTGGTCGCGGTCGGCGACGAGGGCTCGGTGGTCGGGATCGGCTACGGAAAGGCGCGAGAGGTGCCGCTGGCGATCCAGAAAGCGGTCGAGAACGCGCGCAAGAGCCTCATTCGCGTGCCCATGTACGGGCAGACGATCCCGCACCGGATCATCGGGCGGTTCGGCGCCGGACACGTGGTGCTGCGTCCAGCGAGCCCCGGCACCGGGGTGATCGCGGGCGGCGGCGTGCGCGCCGTGCTCGAGCTGGCGGGCATCCGCGACGTGCTCACGAAGAGCATCGGCACGCAAAACCCGATCAACCTCGTCAAGGCGACGATGGAGGGCTTGATGGGCCTGCGCCGCCCGGAGCAGGTCGCCAAGCTCCGTGGCCTGAGCGTCAACCAGGTCCTCGGCATCCAGAAGAACGGGACGAAGGCCAAGGCGACCGAGGGCGAACCGGCTGAAGGTGGAGCGGCTGAAGGTGGAGCGCCTGAAGGTGGAGCGCCTGTGGCGGGAGCGGCTGAAGGTGGAGCGCCTGACGGGGGAGCGGCTGAAGGTGGAGCGGCTGAAGGTGGATCGGCCCGGGCTAGCGACGAAGTCGCGGTGCAGGCGGCTGAACCTGCCGCCCCGCCCGAACCCAAACCCGCCGGAAACGTAGGCGAAGCCGAGGCTTCCGGCGGAGCGGTTCCCGAGCAGCCCGCGGAGTAATGCTCCTCATCAAGCAGATCCGCTCGGCCAACGGCGCCAGCCCGAGGCAACGCGACACGCTCCGCTCGCTCCGGCTCGGCCGGATCGGCCGGGAGTCCAAGCGGGCCGACAGCCCCGAGCTGCGCGGCATGCTGAGGGTCGTGGGCCACATGGTGGAGGTTCAAGAGGAGGCCGGTTCCCGATGACCAGTCGCCTGGCCCCTGAGGAGATCGGGCTGCATTCGCTGCGTCCGAAGCCCGGCTCACGCCGTCCTCGAAAGCGGGTTGGCCGCGGCGCCGGATCGGGCCTCGGCAAGACCTCGGGCCGTGGCCACAAGGGCGCCGGCGCCCGCTCCGGCAACAGGCGCAAGCCCGGCTACGAGGGCGGGCAGAACCCGATCCACATGCGGACCCGGAAGCTGCGCGGTCCGAATCGCAAGATGTCGATGCCCTTCGAGCAGTTCCGGACCCACACTCAGCCTGTCAACGTCGCTGACCTCGAGGCCCGCTTCGCCGCCGGCGACGAGGTGACGCCCGACAGCCTGCGGGCTGCGGGGCTGGCCAAGCGCCGTCATCCGGTGAAAGTGCTGGGGCGAGGCGAGCTGACAAAGAAGCTCACGGTCCGCGCCCATGCATTCAGCGCCTCCGCCAAGGAGAAGATCGAGAAGGCCGGCGGCGCCTGTGAAGTGGTGGACAGCTAGTGCTGCAAACGATCGCCAACGCCTTCAAGGTCGCCGAGATTCGCAAGAAGCTCGCTTTCACGGCCGCGATGCTGCTGCTTTACCGGCTCGGCGCCTACATCCCGGCCCCCGGGGTGGACCTCAACACGGTCAAGGAGATCGAGGAGAACTTCTCGGGCAACTCGATCCTCGGCTTCCTCAACCTGTTCAGCGGCGGCAGCCTCTCGCGGTTGTCCCTGTTCGCGCTGGGGATCATGCCCTACATCACGGCCTCGATCATCCTCCAGCTGATGACCGTGGTGGTGCCCTCGCTCGAGCGGCTTCAGAAGGAGGGCGAGGTCGGCCAGCAGAAGATCACCCAGTACACGCGCTACCTGACGGTCGCGCTCGCCTTCGCGCAGTCGCTGGGCTACGTGTTCCTGTTCCAGTCGTTCCAGAACCAGGCGGGAACCAGCGTCGTCGGCACCCTCACCTTCGCGAAGGTGTTCCTGATCGTGATCGCCCTGACCGCCGGCACGACGCTGTTGATGTGGCTGGGCGAGCTGATCACCCAGCGCGGGATCGGGAACGGGATTTCGCTGATGATCTTCGCCTCGATCGTGGCCTCGCTTCCCACCGGGATCCAAGCCTGGTGGACCAACCCGGACCAGGTCTTCATCGTGATGATGCCGTTCATCGCCTTGGCCGTAATCGTCGGGATCGTCTTCGTCCAAGAGGGCCAGCGCCGCATCCCTGTCCAGTACGCGAAGCGGGTCGTGGGCCGGCGGATGACCACCGGCGGCTCGACCTATCTGCCGCTGCGGGTCAACATGGCCGGTGTCATCCCGGTGATCTTCGCGGCCTCGATCATGGCCTTCCCGCCGACCATCGGGCAACTCCTGAACACGCCCGCGGCACTCGACTTCGCCGCCTTCTTCAGCCCCGATGGCTGGGCGTACGTAGTGGGCGAGGTCTTCTTCATCGTCGTCTTCACCTACTTCTACACCGCGGTCACCTTCAACCCGGTGGACCAAGCGGACAACCTGAAGAAGTACGGAGGCTTCATCCCCGGGGTGAGGCCGGGACGACCTACCGCCGAATACCTGGACCGCATCCTGTCCAGGCTCACCTTCCCGGGGGCCCTGTATCTGGGTGCGGTCGCCGCGCTGCCGACCATCCTGATCAGCCAGACGTCGGCGAACTTCTTCTTCGGCGGCACCTCGATCCTGATCGTCGTGGGCGTGGCTCTCGACACGGTTAAACAGCTCGAAGCCCAGCTCATGATGCGCAACTACGAGGGTTTCCTGAAGTAGCCGGCGCATCCTGCGCGCCACTGGTGCGCGAACCCCTTCCATCCTCGGGGGGTGACGAACGTTCGTAGTCGTATGGACAACGAACGTGCGACACCCCCCGGGGTCAAGGGTGTCGGCTGCTGATCGCGACATCACCACGCTTGCACGTCGTCAGCACGGCGTCGTCTCCGCTCGCCAGCTGCGCGCAGCGGGCGTGAGCCGCACGGCCGTGCATTGCCGCGTCGGCGACGGGCGCCTGCGGTCGGTCCACCGTGGCGTCTACGCGGTCGGGGCGGTGACGGCACGCGGCAGGTGGATGGCGGCTGTGCTTGCCCTCGGGCCACCTGCTGTCCTGAGCCATTGCCACGGCGCCGCCCTGCATGGCGTTCGCGCCGCCAAGCGATCCGCGATCGACGTCACGACCTCGCGGCGCGCTCGCGCCCGCCGGGGCATCGTGGTCCATCAGACACGGGATCTCCATCCACGCGATCAAACCAGGATCGACGGGATTCCCGTCACGTCGATCTCCCGCACCCTCCTCGACCTCGCCGAGGTCCTTCCCACTACCCAGCTTGTACGGGCCTACGAGCAGGCGGCGCGTCTGCGGATTCTCGACCTCCGCGCGATCCACGAGCTGCTGTGCCGCTCGAACGGGCGCCGCGGCATCGCCCCACTTCGCGACCTGGCCGCCTACGACCCCACCCCGGCGGTCGAGGCGCAGTCCGAGCTTGAGCTGCGCTTCCTCGATCTGGTTCGCGAGTCGGGCTTGCCGGCTCCGCAGGTCAACGTGGTCGTCGAGGGCTTCGTGGTTGACGCTTACTGGCCTTCCGCCCGCCTCACGGTCGAGCTGCAGGGCTACGCGTACCACTCCGATCGCGAGGCGTTCGAGCGGGACCATGCGCGATTCGCCCGACTCAAGCTTGCGGGCCACGAGGTGTTGGCGCTCACCTGGCGCCAGGTCATGGACCAACCAGCGTGGGTGGCCGCGGCGATCCGGACATTGCTCGGCAGGGCGCCCGCGGATGGCGAACCGGCGACCCGGGCCCGGATGCGGAGCGCCGACCGCTAGGCTCTTCCGCCGTGTCTGAGTTGAACCTCGTCCTACTAGGTCCGCCCGGGTCCGGAAAGGGGACACAGGGCGAGCGGTTGCAGGAGGACTTCCGGCTCCCGTACTACGCAACCGGCGAGATCCTCCGCGCGGCGGTTCGCGACGGCACCCAGCTCGGCGCGGCGGCGAGGGAGTACATGGATCGGGGCGACCTGGTGCCGGATGAGGTGATCGTGGGGCTGATTGCCGAGCGCGTTGCCCGTGCCGAAGCTGCCGACGGCTTCATCCTCGACGGCTTCCCACGCACGATCGCCCAAACCGAGGCGCTGGAATCGAAGATGGAGGAGCTGGGCCGGGAGCTCACGGCCGCCGTCCTGATCGAGGTCTCCGACGACGAGGTCGTTCGCCGCCTGGGCGGTCGCCGCACGTGCGTCAAGGAGGGACACATCTTCCACCTCGAGTTCGATCCCCCCAAGAACGAGGGCATCTGCGACATCTGCGGCGCCCGTCTTGAGATCCGGGATGACGACAAGCCCGAGGTCGTTCGCCACCGCGTCGAGGAGTACCACTCGAAGACGGAGCCGCTGGTGGCCCATTTCGAGGGCATGGGGTTGCTGCGGCGGGTCGACGGCTCGCTGGAGCCGGACGAGGTCAGCGACCGGATCCGTGCTCTGCTCGCCACCCTGCGCATGGAGGAAGAGCTCTAGTGGACCCGATCGCCCGTTGATAGTCAGGAAAACCGAGGAGCAGATCGAGCTGATGGCCGCGGCGGGCGCGATCCAGGCCCGCTGCCTGCGCATGCTGCACTCGAAGTGCCATCCCGGCATCACCACCGCGGAGCTCGACGAGGCAGCCCAACGCTTCATCGCTTCGCAGGGTGCCGAGGCGTCCTTCAAGGGCTACCGTGGCTTTCCCGGCTCGATCTGCACCTCGCCGAACTCGATGGTCGTCCACGGGATCCCGGGCGCCTACGAGCTGAAGCGGGGAGACATCCTCTCTCTCGACGTGGGGGTGACCAAGGGCGGCTGGGTGGCCGACGCTGCGATCACCGTTCCAGTGGGACCGGTTAACCCGGAGGCGCGCAGGTTGCTCGACGCCACCAGGGGGGCGCTGCTCGCCGGCGCCGAACAGGTGGGGCCCCACAACCGGCTCGGCGACGTCTCCGCCGCCATCCAGCAACAGGTGGAGCAGGAGGGCTTCTCGATCATCCGCTCCCTGGTCGGCCACGGAATCGGCCGTGACATGCACGAGGATCCCCAGATCCCAAACTACGGAGAGCCCGGCAGGGGCCCGGAGCTCGAGCCGGGCATGGTGCTGGCGATCGAGCCGATGGTCAACGCCGGCAGCCCCGAGGTTCGCGTTGGCGAGGACAACTGGGCGGTCTACTCGGCCGACGGCTCGCTGGCCGCCCACTTCGAGTTCACGATCGCCGTCACGCAGGACGGCCCCCGCGTCCTCACGCCCTGGCACGAGGAGTAAGGCATCTAACACCCCCAGTTGCCGAGGCCGGGGCAGGACATGCGGGCGGGACCAAGAAATAGGTCGCCGTCGGACCCCTCGCACGGCCCGCACGCGAACCTGGCTAAAAGCGCCGGAAGGTCATAGATCAGACCGCTCAGAGTCCCCTGCGGGGGGGTTGCGCCGCTCATGTTTTTCCCCAAGACAGCCGACAAACCGCCCAAGGGACTTCGCACTACACACACCAGGGGTTGATGGAAGTTAGGAACACCAAGGGGGAAGGGGCCACTCTGCCTGCCTTCACGAGACGGAGGCCAGGGCTGGCGCCGATCGTCGCCGTCCTGGTGCTGGCCATGAGCGGGACCGCCGGCGCGCTGGCGGGCAAGAACTCCGTCGGCACCGGCGACATCAAAAACGGCCATGTGAGGTCGAAGGACATCAGGGATGGCACGATCCGCACAGCGGACCTCGCCAACGGGGCGGTGACCTCCGCGAAGATCGCCACCGGCGGCGTCAGCTCCGCCGACATCGCCAACGGCGGCGTCGCCTCCACCGACATCCTCAACGGCTCGGTCGCCTCAACCGACATCGCGAACGGCGGCGTCAGCTCCACCGACATCCTGAACAGCTCGGTCGCCTCCGCCGACATTGCGAACGGAAGCGTCACGAGCGCGGACATTCTCGACAACTCGATCACCGCCGCCGAGATCGCAGACGGCAGCTTCACCGGCGCTGACATCCTCGATGGCTCGATTTCCTCCAGCGATCTGGACACAGACTCAGTCGCCGCCGGCGAGATCGCCGCCGGGGCCGTCGGCTCGAGCGAACTGGGCACCGACGCCGTCGGCTCGGACGAGGTTGCGGCCGGCGCCGTCGGCACCTCGGAGGTGGCCGACAACACCTTGACAGCAACCGATCTCGCCGCCGACTCGGTTGGCGCCTCGGAGCTCGGCAACGACTCGGTCG
>JBBPIK010000056.1:0-5526 GCA_038040415.1 Actinomycetota bacterium | reverse complement strand
CTCGGTTGGCGCCTCGGAGCTGGCCGACGACTCGGTCGACGCCGCGGCGATCCAGACCGATGCGGTCGGCTCGGCTGAGATCGCCGACGACTCGATCACCTCGGCCGACATCGCGGACGGCAGCTTCACCGGCGCCGACATCCTCGATGAGTCGATCACCTCGGCGGACATCCTCGACGACTCGATCACCTCGGCCGACATCGCGGACGGCTCGCTTTCCTCAGCCGATCTCAGCGCCGACTCGGTTGGCGCCTCGGAGCTGGCCGACGACTCGGTCGACGCCGCGGCGATTGAGTTGGACGCCGTCGGCTCGGACGAGATCGGGGCTGGCGCCGTCGGCTCGAGCGAGCTGGGCACCGATGCGGCCGGCTCAGACGAGATCGCGGCCGGGGCGGTGGGCACCTCAGAGGTTGCCGACAATGCGCTGACCGCGACCGATCTGGCCGCCGACTCGGTTGGCGCCTCGGAGCTAGCGACCGACTCGGTCGACGCCGCGGCGATTCAGCTGGACGCCGTCGGCTCGGCTGAGATCGCCACGAGTGCCGTCACCACTACGGAAGTTCTGGACGACACCCTCGCTGCGGCTGACCTGGCGGTCAACTCGGTCGCCGCGTCCGAGCTCGCCGACAACTCAGTCGACGCGGCGGCGATTCAGACCGATGCTGTCAACACCCCCGACATCGCGGCGAACGCTGTCGGTTCGAGCGAGCTCGGCACCGATGCCGCGGGCTCGGACGAAATTGCGGCCGGCGCTGTGGGCACCTCGGAGGTGGCCGACAACACGCTGACGGCGACCGATCTCGCGGCAGACTCGGTCGGCTCCAGTGAGATCGGCGCCTCGGCGGTGGGCGGGGATGAGATTGCGACCGACGCCGTTGGCTCAGGCGAGATTGCGACCGACGCCGTTGGCTCAGGCGAGATCGCCGCCGACGCTGTCGGCACCTCAGAGGTCGCCGACAACACGCTGACGGCGACGGATCTTGCCGCTGACGCGGTTGCCGCCTCCGAGCTCGCTGACGACTCGGTCGATGCGGCGGCGATTCAGACCGCTGCTGTCGACGCGGCTGAGATCGCCACCGACGCGGTCGGCTCGGACGAGATTGCGACCGACGCCGTCGGCTCCGGCGAGATCGGGACGGACGCCGTGGGCTCGGATGAGATCGCCGACGACACGGTTACCTCGGCCGACATTCTCGACGAGACGATCGCCAGCGCGGACATCCTCGATGAATCGATCACCGCGGCCGACATCGCCGACGGTAGCTTCAGCGGGGCCGACATCCTCGACGGCTCGCTTTCCGCAGCCGATCTTGGCGCCGATTCGGTTGGCGCCTCGGAGCTCGCGGACGACTCGGTTGACGCCGCGGCGATTCAAACGGACGCCGTCGGGTCAGGTGAGATTGCCGCCGGCGCCGTTGGCACCTCAGAGGTGGCCGACAACACCTTGACAGCGGGCGATCTCGCGGCTGACTCGGTCGACTCTAGTGAGATCGCCACCGACGCGGTTGGCGCAGGGGAGATTGCGACCGACGCCGTCGGCGCTGGCGAGATCGGCGCGGACGCCGTCGGCGCGAGTGAGATCGGCGCCGGCGCCGTCGGCACCTCAGAGGTCGCTGACAACACGCTGACGGCGACCGATCTCGCGCTCGACTCGGTGGGAGCCTCCGAGCTCGCCGACGACTCGGTCGACGCCGCGGCGATTCAGCTAGACGCCGTCGGCTCGGCAGAGATCGCCGACGACACGGTTACGTCGGCCGACATTCTCGACGAGACGATCGCCAGCGCCGACATCCTCGATGACTCGATCACCGCGGCCGACATCGCGGACGGCAGCTTCAGCGGCGCGGACATCACCGACGGCTCGCTTTCCGCAGCCGATCTTGGCGCCGACTCGGTTGGCGCCTCGGAGCTCGCGGACGACTCGGTTGACGCCGCGGCGATTCAAACGGACGCCGTCGGCGCGAGTGAGATCGCCGCGGGTGCCGTCGGCTCGAGCGAGCTCGGCACCGATGCGGCCGGCTCAGACGAGATTGCCGCCAGCGCCGTCGGCTCGAGCGAGCTCGGCACCGATGCGGCCGGCTCGGACGAGATCGCCGCCGGCGCCGTCGGCACCTCAGAGGTGGCCGACAACACCTTGGCCGCCGCCGATCTCGCCCTCAACTCCGTTGGTGCCTCCGAGCTCGCGGACGACGCGGTCGACACCGCGGCCATCGGGACCGACGCGGTCGCCTCGGATGAGATCGCCGACAACACGGTTACCTCGACCGACATCCTCGACGCGACGATCGCCGCTGCCGACATCGGCACCAGCGCGGTCGACAACGACGAGATCGCCGCCGACGCCGTCGGCGCGGGCGAGATCGGCACCGGCGCCGTCGGCACCTCAGAGGTGGCCGACAACACCCTGACGGCGACCGATCTTGCGCCCAACTCGGTGGCCGCCTCCGAGCTCGCGGACGACGCGGTCGACACCGGCGCGATCCAGGCGGACGCGGTGACCAGCGCCAAGGTCGCCACCGGCACGCTCGACGCCACCGACCTGGCGGCCGACTCGGTGGCCGCGTCCGAGCTGGCCGACAACGCGGTGGACAGCGCCGCGATCGCCGCCGACACCGTCGCGGCGGCGGACATCGCTGCCGATGCTGTCGCCTCCTCCGAGCTCGCGAACGACGCCGTCGACACCGCAGCCATCCAGGCGGACGCGGTGACCTCGGCAAAGATCGCCGCTGGCGCGGTCGGGAAGGCCGACATTAACCCGAGCGGCATGGTGAACACCGTCACGATCGACCCGCCGAGCATCGCCTCCAACTCCTGCACCATCGTGAACACGGCGGTCACCGGCATCACCGCCGGCGACCTAGTGGTCTTCAACGCCGACGTGCCCGAGGCTGGCCTGATCGCCGACCCGAACGAGCAGGACACCGCGGGGCAGCTTCGGATTAGGTTCTGCAACATGACCGCTGCGGCCATCGACGGCGTCTCACGGACCCACAACTTCATCGTCATCCGCTAGTGCCGGGGCGCACTAGTCAGTGGATCCGTCCGCGGCCAGGGCTAGGGTGCGCTCGATGAGTCTGAGCCGCGTTTTCGTTCTGGCGGTGGCCGCGCTGGCGGTCGGCTTGGTCGCCTTCTTCGGTGGCCGGACGATCGTCGGCGACGACGGTGGCGGCACCGTTAAGGCCGCCGACAAGGGCTTCACGCTCGAGTACCCGGAGACGTGGAAGCCGATCTCCGAGGAAAACCTGGCGCTGTTCCCCGGCTCGCCCCAGCTGGTGCTGGAGCGCGAGGGCAACTCGGGGCTGTTCGTGGTCCGCAGTGAGAAGAAGGCCGCCCCGACCAAGGCCAGCTTCGGCGACGAGCTCGACAAGGAGATCAGCAATCGGGTGCCGGACTACAAAGCGGGCACCGTGAGGACGATCGAAACCGCCGCCGGCCCGGCCTTCTACTTCTCCTACGCGCGCACCGACGCGGGCACGGCCAACAGCATCGTCGTGGTTCCTGACGGCAGCTCGAGCTTCGTGCTCGAGAGCGCCTCGGCGGCCAAGGACCGTGACGCGGCCAAGGACGTTGCCGCGATGATCAGCTCGTTCGACCTCTAGCCGGCGCGACAGCTCGCGCAGAGGCCGTGGACGACGACCTCGGGTCAAACTGACCCCACTACCAGCAGGCCGGCCGCCACCGATGCCCTGCTACCATCTTCGATCGGCCATGGGGCCGTTTCTTTGTGCCCGTGGGCCCGATTCATGGGGTCCGTGGGCCTTCTCCGGAAAGTGATTGGATACGACCCAGCGAAGGGGCGATGAAGGTTCGAGCGTCCGTAAAGCCGATGTGCGAGCGCTGCCGGGTGATCCGGAGGCGCGGCGTCGTCCTGGTCATCTGCTCGAACCCCCGCCACAAGCAGCGGCAGGGTTGATTTCAAGGTTGAGTTTGGAGCGTTGATTTGGCACGGATCGCTGGCGTAAACATCCCGCTCAACAAGCGCATCGAGGTGGGCCTCACGTACGTCCACGGGATCGGCCCCTCGACCGCGAGCAAGATCGTCCGCAGCGCCGGCGCCGATCCGAACACCTACGTCAAGGATTTGACCGACGACGAGGTGGTGAAGCTTCGGGAGGCGGTCGAGTCGAGGGAGGTGGAGGGTGACCTGCGCCGCGAGCGCTCCCAGAACATCAAGCGGCTGTCCGAGATCGGCGCCTACCGCGGCCTCCGCCACCGGCGCGGGCTCCCGGTCCGGGGCCAGCGCACGAAGACCAACGCCCGCAGCCGCAAGGGCCCGCGGCGGATGAGCGTCGCCGGCAAGCGCCGGGCGCCGGGGCCGAAGTAGGAGGGCCACGAGATGGCGCAGCCGAAGAAGGCCGCACAGGGCAAGGGACGCTCCCGCCGGCGGGTGAAGAGGAACATCCCCTACGGGATCGCCCACATCAAGACGAGCTTCAACAACACGATCGTGACGATCACCGACACCGACGGCGCCGTCGTCTGCTGGGAGTCCGCCGGCTCGGCCGGCTTCAAGGGCTCGCGCAAGTCGACACCATTCGCCGCTCAGGTGACGGCCGACTCCGCCGCGCGCAAGGGAATGGAGCACGGGCTCGAGCGGGTGGAGGTCCACGCCAAGGGCGCGGGCTCCGGTCGCGACACGGCCGTCCGGTCGCTTCAGGCCGCCGGGCTCCAGGTCACCACCGTCAAGGACGTCACGCCACAAGCCCACAACGGCTGCCGGCCCCGCAAGCGCCGCCGAGTCTGATGGCCCGAGATACCGGTCCACAGTGCAAGCAGTGCCGTCGCGAGGGGCAGAAGCTGTTCCTCAAGGGAGAGCGCTGCCTGACCGAGAAGTGCGGCGTCGAGCGCCGCTCCTACCCGCCGGGCGAGCACGGGCGTGGCCGCGTGCGCCAGTCCGAGTACAGGCAGCAGCTGCGCGAGAAGCAGAAGGCCCGGCGCTTCTACCAGCTGCTCGAAAAGCAGTTCCGCGGCTACTACCAGAAGGCCTCCCGCCAGCCGGGCGTCACCGGCGAGAACCTCCTGCGGCTGCTGGAGCGGAGGCTCGACAACGTGCTCGTGCGCCTCGGCTTCGCCGCCTCGCGGCGCCAGGCCCGCCAGCTCGTCGGCCACGGCCACTGGCTCGTCAACGGCCGCCGCGTCGACATCCCCTCGTACCAGGTCCGCCCAGACGACGTGATCACGATCCGTGCCAGCTCCGCTGCGAGCGACGTGGTGCGCTCGGCCACCGAGCTCACCGCCGTCGTGCCGCCGTGGCTACAGGCGGACCACGACGCCCTGACCGCAAAGGTGCTCCGCCTGCCCGATCGCAGCGAGATCACGGCGCCGGTTCAGGAGCAGCTGATCGTCGAGCTCTACTCCAAGTAGCGCTCAACCCAACCGACAACCGACAAAGCCAGAGGAAGCGATGACCACCCTGCCCGAGTTCCAGATCCCGAAGATCTCCTCAGAGGAGGTCGCCGACAATCGCGGCACCTTCACGATCGAGCCCCTCGACAAGGGCTTCGGCTACACGTTCGGCAACAGCCT
>JBBPIK010000133.1:0-3750 GCA_038040415.1 Actinomycetota bacterium | reverse complement strand
CCGCTTGCAGGTCGCAACCACTTGGGAGGGTGTTGGTGCAGGACACCACGTGCCATATGTCGATTTCGCTTGACGGCTTCGTCGCCGGGCCAGAGCAGAGTCGCGAGGACCCGCTGGGCAAGCGCGGGAGGGAGCTGCACGGCTGGCACTTGGGCGACGAGCGCGCCAACGAGGCCGACGAGACGGCGGCCGGCTGGCTTATGCGTCCGCGTGGCGCCTACCTAATGGGTCGCAACATGTTCGGGCCGATCCGCGGTGAGTGGGAGGAGGACTGGCGCGGGTGGTGGGGACCTGAGCCGCCTTACCACGCTCCGGTCTTCGTGCTCACCCATCACGCTCGCGAGCCGATCGAGATGGACGGCGGGACGACCTTCCATTTCGTCACTGGCGGGTTCGAGGCCGCCTACGCGCAGGCGCGCGAGACCGCTGGCGATGACGGCGTGGACATCGCGGGGGGCGCCTCGACCGTGCGGCAGGCGCTTATCGCCGGGGTCGTCGACGAGCTCACGCTCGACATCGCCCCGGTTTTGCTCGGGTCCGGCGAGCGGATCTTCGACGGCGTCGAGTCCCTCGGCATGGAGCCGGTAGAGGTGCTGCATTCGCCGCTGGCCACGCACATCCGGTATCGCCGGGCGGGCTAGCCGGCGGTCCCTCACCCGGCTCCGCCGCCGCCCAGAGCGAGCCCAGCCACGGTCGGGCCGTGTCTCCCGCACGGTTGCGGCTACGTCAAGGCTGAGGGCTGGCGGGCGGCTTGCCGGTGTCGTCGCGCATGGCGGCGTCGTAGGCGGCACGTAGCTGGCCGCTGGCGCGCCAAGTGCCTTTCGCGCAATGCAGGAGCGATCCGGACATGCTCGGCCGTGCCCTCGGCGTTTCGGCATCACCCACGCCTACGCAATCGTCGATCATCCTTCCCGTCGCGGCTACCAACGCCGAACGGTTCGGGAGCCGCCCGGTCGCCGCGTACCCTGGAATCCGTGGCGACGAAGGTTGGCCGGAACGACCCGTGCCCGTGCGGCAGCGGCCTGAAGTACAAGCGGTGCTGTGAGGAGCGGGACCGCCATCGTGCCGCGGACACGCGACGCCGCGGCTTGAGGAAGCTGAGCCCATCCGAGGAGCGCCACCCCGCGATCGTCGCGCTTCGGCGCGAGGTCGAGGCGAGGCAGAATCGGGCCCTTACCCGTCTGCGCGAGAACTTCGGGGTCCACATCAACTTCGTCGCGCCCGTCGAGTTCGAGGGCGGAAAGCTGTGGGCGCTGGGCGACCGCGTGTACTTCGGCCGCCCACCGAATGAGACGTTCCACGAGTTCCTCCTCTCAATCCTGCGCGAGACCCTCGGCGAGCGGTGGCGCGCGGAGCGGGCGGCGCGGGAGGACAAGCACTTCCTGATGCGCTGCTTCGAGGAGTACCGGGAGTGGATCCGGCAGCTCAGCGAGACGACCGAGCCCACCGACGGCGTGTGGGACGCCCCGCCAAACGGGTGGGCGCAGTACCTGCGCGCCGTCGCCTGGGACGTCGCGACGCTCGTGCACGCCTGTCCGGGCGGTCTGCCGGACGGGCTCGTCGACCGCATGCGCGATCCGGTCGCCTTCCAGGGCGCGCGCTACGAGCTCGCGGTCGCGGCGCTGTTCGCCCGCCTCGACTGCGAGATCGAGTTCTTGGACGAGGTTGAGGAGCTACGCGGCAAGTCGCGCCCCGAGTTCATCGCGCGCCACCGGCCGACCGAGCAGCGGATCGCGGTGGAGGCGAAAAGCCGCCACCGGGCGGGCGTGTTGAATGAGGAGGGGGAGCCGAACGAGGGGGACCCGCTGAGCGGGGATGCGCGGGCAGTCCGCGCACTCTTCGTCAAGGCCCTGAAGAAGGACATCGGGGGCCTCCCGTACCTGATCTTCATCGACATCAACGCGCCGGCCGACCGCGAGAGAGATGGCTTCGACAAGGAATGGGCTCAGGACGTCCGCCGGTGGATGGCGAGGTTCGACAAGCCGACAGCGCAGAACCCCGACGGGTACAACGGCCTGTTCGTGACGAACTTCGCGCCCCACTACCAGGGCGACGACCTCGCGTCGCCCGGGGAGTGGTTCTGCGCGCTGCCGATCTACACGGTCGCGCCACTCGGCCTCGACTTCCTCGGGATGGTCGGCTATGCGCTCGACCGCTACGACCGCGTCCCAGAGATCGGCTTGGACGGCGAGGTCCGGTAGCCCCGGTCTAGGCGGGCGCGTCAGCGACCGCCGGGGCCACGCCTACTGTCGATGGAGTGGGATTCGACAACCGGGAAATCGCCTCGCTCATCATCTTCGTCGCGATCGTCGCGTTGCTCACCGCAAACCGGCACACCCGGAAGGCAATCCGCGGCGTCGGATCGGCCCTTAGCTCAAAGGTGGTGCTGCCGTTCGCCGGGCTCGCACTGTGGTCGGCCATCCTCGTCATCGCCGGAAGCCGGTACGAACTGTGGGAGCGGGCGCTGCTCTCCGAAACCGTGCTGTGGTTCGTCACCCCTGCGGTGCCTCTCCTGTTTGGACTCGCCGCGCGCACCAAGGCGCCGCGAGACACGTTGATCCACGCGATGGGGCCAGCGGTGCTCCTTGAGGTTTTCGTCGGACTGTCGACGTTCAGCATCGTCATTGAGCTCCTTCTCGCAGGGATCCTGACCGTCGCCCTGCCGCTGCTCGTGGTGGCTCAAAGCGACGCGAAGTACGCGCCAGTGAGGCGATTCCTGGAGACGTTCGTCGGACTGATCGGGTTTGCCTTGATCCTCCACGTTGTGGTTTCGATCGCCTCGGACTGGGACGGGTTCGACAAACCCCTCGCACTGCGCGCGCTCGCCCTTCCGCTTTGGATGACGGCGGGGGTTCTCCCGTACGCGTTCGCTGTACGGCTATGGGCGGACTACGACTCGGCGTTCAGATGGGTAAACCACGAGACCAAGGACCGTCGGGCCCGAGGTCGGGCGAAGCTCGCACTGCTTTCCGCACTGCGTCTGCGCTCGGGGGCCGGGCGCTCTTTTCGTATGTATTGGGCACGGCAGCTTGCCGACGCCCCGACCTTTCGCGAGGCGCGGGAGGTCGTTCGCGAGTACATGCGCGACCAGAAACAGCGAGCGGCCGATTCTGCGGAGTCCGAATCGCGTCTCGTCCGCTTCGCCGGGATCGAGGGCGAGGATGAGGACGGCCGGCGCCTGGACCAGCGGGAGTTCGCCGCGACTAAGGACGCGCTACACCAGATCGCAGGCGCGCAGATGGGCTGGTACCGGAACCAGGGCGGCCGATATCGGTCGGATCTGCTCCAACTGCTCGCGCCGTTCAAGGGATTGCCGGAGGATCATGGGATCTCGCTGTCGGCTTCGCCGGACGGCCAGGCATGGTGGGCCTGGAGGCGCACGTTGACGGGCTGGTGCTTCGCGATCGGTGCCGCCTCGCCGCCGCCAGATCAGTGGTTGTATGACGGCCCTGAGCCTCCGACCGGCTTCCCCGGCCTGGACACCGCGTGGGGCGAGCGATGGGGTTTGGATGCCAAGAACTGGTGAACTGAGAAGGGGCTTTGCGAGAGCCTCCTCCTGCACAGCTGCTTCCGCGTGATTCCGGCAGCCGAGCGGAGCTATTGCTCATCGCGCAAGGGGAGCGCGCGAGGCCGATGAGCTGAGAGCTGCTTCGCATGGAAAGCACTAGCGCACAGCGAACATCCGACCCTAATGTTCCGGGGATATGACGATTCAGCGGATGGACAACGTTCTCATCGTTGTCGACGACC
>JBBPIK010000132.1:0-3786 GCA_038040415.1 Actinomycetota bacterium | reverse complement strand
TACTGCAACTTGGTGTCGGAGGAGAAGCTCGAGTTGTTGCGGCCCGTCCTCGCCGAGTGGGCGGAGGGGAACTTCTGGGGAGGGGCCGAGCTGATGGCACCGGACATCACGTTCCGGGCTGCGCCGCCAGCCAACTTCGTTGCCCATGGGCGCGAGGAGGCCGCTCGACAGATGCTCGATCTACTCGCTCATTGGAGCGACTATCGGATCGAGGCAGAGGAACTGGAGGACCTTGGCGAAGACAGCGTCCTTGTGGTGGGTGGTCAGCGCGGCACGGGAAAGCTCAGCGGCGCTGAGGTGGACTACCCGATCTTCATCGTCTGGAAGTTCCGGGAGAACGAAGTAATCGGCGTGTATCTCGAGGGAACGAGGGGCGCTGCCCTCAAAGCTGCCGGGCTCGCGCCGACCGGCTACGACCAGAACTCGTCCCAAGCGTAGAGGTCGCGAAAGTGCTCCGCACCCTCAGTTATCCGGCCGTCCTCGAGCTGGAAGACGAGGCAACAGTCAACATCCAGGTGCTTGCCGTCTCGCTCCCCGCTGCAGTGATGAATGCCGACCACGCGGCCGTCATCATCTGTAAGCAGGTGCTGCAATTCGGCCTTGAAGGTCCCTCCCGTCTCCTGTCCCAGCCGGCCGAAGTAGCCAAAGGCCGCCTCGCGGCCCTCGTGGTCGCCGGCAAGCGAGCTCCGCCCAGGCGTGCGCCACACGGCGCTCTCGTCGAAGAGCTCGGTGAGCGTGTCCATGTCGCCCGAGTTGAAGGCCTCGTAACCGCGCCGAACAATTGCCGCGTTTTCCTCTGCTCCCATCGTTTCTCTCCTGTTCGCTGATCTCAGTCCGCGTACGAACCTAACAGGCTGGGGACGCCGCGGTCGCCTCAGTCGTTCCGTCCGAACGCCCGCCTCGACGGCCCCGCGGGGCCATGACAGTCACCATTACATGTCATGGGGTAGGCCCGGTACGGTTCGCCGATGAGGCAGCTGACGCTGGTCGAGCCCCGTCGCTTGGAGTGGCTGGACGTCGACCAGCCGGAACGGCAGGACGGACGCGATGCGCTCGTCCGTCCGCTCGCCGTTGCCACATGCGACCTCGACGCGCCGGTGATCGCCGGGCTGACGCCCTACAAGCCGCCGATCGCAATTGGCCACGAGTGCGTGGCCGAGGTCGTAGAGGCGGCGGACGGCGGTCCAACGCCTGGCATGCTCGTCAGCGTGCCGTTCCAGATCTCATGCGGAGACTGTGAGCGCTGCCGCCGCGGGCTGACCGGTAACTGCGAGAACGTGCCGTTTCTGTCCATGTACGGGTTCGGCTCGTTCGGCGGGGACTGGGGCGGGTTCCTGTCCGAGCTGGTCCGAGTCCCGTTCGCCGACCACATGCTCGCGCCCCTGCCCGAGGGTGTGTCGGCGGAGGCCGCCGCCAGCGTGTCCGACAACGTCGTCGACGGCTGGCGGCTCGTCGCGCCGGGGCTCGAGCAATGGCCGGGCGGCGAGGTGCTGATCGCTGGCGGCTCGCCCAGCGTCGGCCTCTACGGGGTGCAGATCGCCTTGGCGCTGGGCGCCGGGCGGGTCGTCTACTGCGACGTGGAGAGCGAGCGGCTGCGAAAGGCCGAGGACCTGGGGGCCGAGGTGGTCGAGGGCTATCCGGAGCGCCTGGGGCCGTTTCCCATCACCGCCATGGTGGCGGCCGACCCGGCTGCGCTCGCGCTCGCGGCGCGCTCGACGGCGCCCGATGGCGTCTGCACCTGTGCCGGGATCCTCTTCCAGCCCGAGACGCCGATCCCACTGATCGAGATGTACACGAAGATCACGACCTTCCATACCGGCCGCCCACACGCGCGGCTGGCGATCCCCCGGGTGCTCGAGCTGATGGAAAAGGGGGCGCTGCGACCCGAGCGCGTGACGGACCGGACCCTCACCTGGGAGGAGGCGCCCGAAGCACTCGCCGACAACCTCGGCAAGCTCGTCTTCAGCCAGGCCCACTAGCCTCCGCTGTCCGCCGAGTCAGCGGGACGCCGAGAGCAGCCGCCGCAGGCACCCGCCGCGACGGTCCCGAAGGATCGAGCATCTGGAGAAGTGCTCTAGGGCGCCGTGGTGGCCGTGGCCGCGCCGCCGCCACCGCCGCGTGCCGTGACGCTCTCCTCGCGGGTCAGGCGGTGAGCGAGATAGACGGGGACGATCGAGAGCAGGACCACGATCACCGCGACCACGTTGACGATCGGAAACTGCTGGCCCCGGGTGAGCTGGGTGAAGATCCAGACGGGCAGCGTCTGCTCGCCGGCCCCGATGGTGAAGTTGGTGACGATGATCTCGTCGAAGGACAGGGCAAAGGCCAGCAGGCCGCCGGCGACCAGGGCCGTCTGCAGGCTGGGCAGCGTGATGTGGCGGAATGTCTGCCAGGTGTGCGCGCCGAGGTCGGCCGACGCCTCCTCGAGTGACGCCGAGACCCGCCGCAGTCGGGCGATCACGTTGTTGTAGACGACCACGATGCAGAAGGTGGCGTGGGCGACAACCACCGTGAACAGCGACAGGGAGATGCCGAACACCTGGGTGAAGGTGTTGCTGAGAGCGAGCCCGGTGACGATCCCCGGCAGCGCAATCGGGATCACCACCAGGAAGGAGACCGTCTCCCGGCCGAAGAAGCGGTGGCGGGCGACCCCCAGCGAGGCGAGGGTTCCGAGCACCAGCGCAATCACCGTGGCGATCGCCCCGACCTTGAGCGAGTTGACCAAGGCGTGCCGGGCGCCCTCGTTGTCGACCGCTTCCCCGAACCACTTAGTGCTGAGGCTCTCCGGCGGCCACTTGAGCGTGATGCCCTTGTTGAAGGCATAGACCCCGATCACCAACAACGGGATGTAGATGAAGGTGAGGGTGATGGCCACGCCGAGCCTCAGCAGGTTCCTTGTCCGCCTCGATGCCCTCACAGGTGCTCGAACGCCCCCATCCGCCTCGCGATCGTCAGGTAGATGATCATCACCAGCAGCGGCACGATCGCGAAGGCCGAGGCCAGCGGCAGGTTGTTGGAGTGGTTGGCGAAGACGACGGTGCCGATGAACTGAACGTTGCCGCCGACCAGCGAAGGGGTGATGTAGTCGCCCAGCGTGAGGGAGAAGGTGAAGATCGACCCCGCCACCACGGCCGGCAGGACCAGCGGCATGATCACCCGCCGAAAGGTGGTCACCGGGTGCCCTCCGAGGTCCTCGGAGGCGCTCAAGAGGGTGTTTGGGATCCTCTCCAGGCCCGCGTAAATCGGCAGGATCATGTAGGGGAGCCAGAGGTAGCTCTCCACCAGCCACACCGCCGTGATTCCAAAGCCCGGGCCCTCCAAGCCGATCGGATCGAGGGCCCAGTTGACCACCCCGCCTGCCGAGAGCATCGTCTGCCAGGCGTAGACCTTGACCAGGTAGAAGGACCAGAGCGGCATCAGGACCGCCACCAGCAGAGCCGCCTTCGTCTTCGGGCCGGCGAGCTTCGCCATGTAGAAGGCGATCGGGAAGGCCAGGATCGCATCGGTGACCGTGGCGGCCGCCGCGACCCCGATCGTGCGCAGGGCGACATCGCGGTAGACGCCCTGGTCGAGCAGCTCGTCGTAGTTGTGAAGCGAGAAGCCCTGGGTCGTCTCGCCGCTGAGCGCGTCGACGCTCCAGAACGAGGCGATCAAGAGAACCGCCATGGACCCCAGATAGCCGATCACCAGCCAGCCGATGGGGCCGGCTAGCAGTGCCCCGAGCCCGAGCCTGGGGTGGCCGTGGAAGAGGTCGGCGAGCCTGCGGCCCACCGACCTCTTCGGCGC
>JBBPIK010000055.1:9052-16072 GCA_038040415.1 Actinomycetota bacterium | reverse complement strand
CGCGGCAGTCACCTCTTTCGCCGGCGATGACCGGATCGTGGTGGACTACCTTCGCGACGAGTTTCTCGCGGCTACCAACCCCGCCAGGCTCAGCTTCCTGACCCGCTGCTCCGTGCTCGACGAGCTCTCCGGCCCGCTGTGCGACGCGGTGCTCGAGCGGTCGGACTCCGCCCGCGTGCTGCGAGACCTGGCGCGATCGAATTCCCTGGTCGTCTCGCTGGATCGAAGCGATGGCAGGTACCGCTATCACCACCTCTTTGCCGAGATGCTCCGGTCGGAGCTTCGCCGGCGGGAGCCCGATGGGACGGAGGCGATGCTCCACGCCCGGGCGAGCCGCTGGTACGCAGCTCACTCCGACCTCGACCATGCGATCGACCATGCGATCGCCGCCGGGGACCTGGAGCGCGCCGGTGGGTTGATCTGGCTCGCCTTCCCCGAGGTCAGCGGCCGGGGGCGAATCGCAACGGTCGTACGTTGGCTCGAGCAGGTCGGCGCTGACAGGGTGGCAAAGTGCCCCGCACTGGCCCTTTCCGCCGCGCATACCCATCTCAACCGTGGGCGGGGCGACCGAGCGGCCCACTGGGCCAGGGTCGCGGCGGGCATCGCCGAATCCACGGACATAGCCCAGTCGATCCAAGCCGACATCCATTTGCTGGATGCCCTGCTGGCGATGCACGGCGTCGTCCGGATGGACAAGGACGCCTCCCGCGCGTCGGAGCTCCATCCCGCGGAGAGCCCCTGGCAGTCGCCCTGCTACCTGTTCCGGGGCGTCGCGAGCCATCTGACGGGGCACCCCGATCGGGCCTTGCCCCTGCTCCAAGAGGGGGTGCGCCGCGGTGCGGTCGTGTCGCCGATTGTCCAGGTGGTCTCACTGGCGCAGCTTTGCCTGATCGCAGTCGAGGATGGGGACTGGGACAGGGCCTCGCGCCTCATCGCTCAAGCTCGCGAGCAGGTACGCCGCTGTGGGTTGAGCGACTACTCGAGCGTCGTCATCGTCTTCACAACCTCTGCCCTGGTGCGCTCACACGAGGGTCGCGTCGAGCTCGCACAGGAAGACGTTGCGGACGCCAAGCGGCTCCTGGCGCTGCTCATGGATTTCCCGCCCTGGTACGAGGCTGAGGCCAGACTGGTCTTGTCCCGCGCCTGTGCCCGGCTCGACGACCTCGAGAGCTGCCGCGTGCTGGTGGAGGAGGCATCGCTGTTCCTGGAGCGAACGGCCGACGCCACCATCCTGCGCGAGTGGCTGAACGAGTCGATCGGCGCCCTGGAATCGGCTTCCGCCGAGCGTCAGGGACGCGGCTGGTCGCTGACCAGGGCCGAGCTGCGCACCCTTCAGTATCTGCCGAGCTACCTCTCGTTCCGCGAGATCGGGGAGCGCATCCATGTCTCGCCCAACACGGTCAAGACACAGGCGCAGGCGGTCTATCGCAAGCTCGACGCGTCATCACGCGCCGAGGCCGTGGCGAGGGCTCGCGACGGAGGGCTCCTCGGTGAGGACCCCTTGCGAGCCACCCAGCCGTAGGCCCTCCCCAGTCGACTAGCGGGCGCGGACATCATGCGAACCGGGTGATGCAGTGCCGATGGAGCACGATTAGCCTCGACGCGGCAACTGTTTCCGGGGAAAGGAGTGCGGGTGAGCGCTGAGGGGCTTGAAGAGATGGGCCCGATCGACTACCTGTTGATCGAATGGCCGGGCCGCCAGCCGACGGGGGAGGCGGCGCCGATCGTGGCCGACCTGGTCGAGCGCGGAATCATCCGCGTCCTCGATCTGGCCTTCATCGCCAAGGCCGAGGACGGCTCGGTGGCCGGCTTGGAGATCGCGGAGCTGGGGCAGGAAGTGGAGGAGCTGAGCGTGTTCGAGGGTGCCTCTTCCGGCCTGCTCTCGGATGACGATACCGCCGAGGCCGCCGAGGCCCTCGAGCCGGGTACATCGGCGGCGCTGATCGTGTTCGAGAATCGCTGGGCGGCGCCGCTCGCCTCCGCGTTGCGCCGGTCAGGCGGCCAGCTCGCCGCCAGCGGTCGGATCCCGGTCCAGGCCGTGCTCGCCGCGTTGGAGGCGGCCGAGGAAGCCGAGGCCGCAAGCACTACTTCCTGATGCACGAAAGGAGCAACTGATGCCAGGATTGCTACGAGGTGTCGCACGAACGGCGGCGGTGGCCGGCACTGCCACCGCTGTCAGCAACCGCGTCTCCCGCCGCCAGGCGGCACGCTGGGCCCAGCAGGACGTCCAACAGGGCCAGTACTACGAAGCTCCTCCTCAGGCAGCCGCGCCGCCCGGGGGCGCGGACCCGATCGAGCAGCTGAAGGAGTTGGGGGAGCTGCGCGACAAGGGCGTGCTGACAGAGGAGGAGTTCGCCGCTCAGAAGGCAAAGCTGCTCGCCTCCTGAGGCGCCGCGCTGCATTTGCGGGCGCTCGATCAGCCCGCGATGCTGCTGATCACGATCCCGACGAAGAGGAGGAGCACGAGCTCGTTGACGATCCAGGAGTTGGTGGTCATCCAGTCACGCGCCTTCGGCAGGAACGCCTCCGCCCGCTTGCCCATGATCAAAACCATGAGGCTCGGCATAGCCAGGAACAGCAGGGTGAGAGCGAGGAACGCGAGGTAATGCCACCAGGGGTCGCCCTTCACCGACAGGTAGGAGCCGACCGAGATCGAGGTGATCAGGTCGCTCGGGAAGACGCCGAGTAGCAGGAAGCCGAGCACGAAGCAGAACCTCGGGGTCGCGGTCTGCAGCTTGCCCATCCATTTCGGCGGCTCCGCCGTCTTCCTGGCGCGATATGTGTGCACCACGCCGAAGAGGAGCAGCGCCAGGACGATGTAGTAGATCGTGTCATCCGACGTTCCCTCGTCGGAGGCGCCGCTGCTCAGTAGAAACGCGAGCGTAACGATGATGCTGATCGAAAGCGCCGCCCCCAGCACGTAAGCCGCGGTGTTGGACCGCCATTGCTCGGTGGTGGCGAAAAATATGGCGCTCAGGATCTGCGGCCCGGCGACCATCACGAACGCGAGCGGCAGGATTTGCAGAATGGCGCTCATTGGTGTGAACCCAGCCGCCCGCTTGCGGGACCGGCATCTCGCCGATCATATGCCGCTTGTCGCTCCCGCAATCGTCCGATTGGGGTGAGATGCACGATGGTTGCCCGTCCGCACCGCGAGGGAAGATCCACGGTATGCCCGAGCGCCGCGAACCCCGTCCTCGTGAGCCCGGCTCTGAGCCCCTGCCGGGCCGCGTGCTGGGAACCGGCGCCCGCGGGGTGCGCCGGGTCGCCGAGCTGACCGGCGTCGATCGTGCGATTGAGGTGGGCGCCGAGGAGGCGATCGTCCGCGCCGCGGAGAGCCCGGCCGTGGAACGCGCCTTCGCCCGCATCCTGGCGGGTCCTGCGGTCGAGGAAGCCGTCGCGCGGGCGGTCCAGAGCCCCGCCGTCGAACGGGCGATCCTCGAGGTGCTCGACAGCGAGATGCTCGACCACGTCTGGGATCGCCTCCTGGACAGCGATGAGGCGCAGCGACTGGTCGAGCGGATCGCGGAGGCGCCCGAGGTGAGAGCGGCGATCGCGGCGCAGGGCGTGGGCCTGCTCGGGGATCTGGGGCGCCAGGTGGGTCGCGCCACGCGGGGGTTTGACGACGTCATCGAGCGGGTCGTCCGGTCGGTGCTCAGGCGGCCCGCCCGAACCGAGCGCTCCCAGGCTGCTGGCTTGGCCACCCGGTTCGTCGCGCTCGTCGTCGACGCGGGCATCCTCAACGCCGGGTTCTTCGTGGTCGCCGCGATCGTCGCGTTCCTGATCTCGGGCCTCTCCGGCGGCACCGATCAGGTCTCCGGCCAGGCGATCGTCGCCGGCGGTACGGCGTGGCTGGTGGCGGGCTCGCTCTATCTGCTCACCTTCTGGTCGTCGGTTGGGCAGACGCCGGGGATGAGGTTCGTCCACATCCACCTGGAGGCTGACGGGGAGCCGCGAATCGGAAGGCGCCTGGCGGTCCGCCGCATCTACGGCGTAGCCCTCTGCGTACTCACCCTCGGACTGGGCTTCCTCGGCGTCCTGTTCAGCGAGCGCCGCCGCGGTCTCCACGACAGGGTCGCGGGGACCGACGTCGTGTACGACGTGGTAGGCCGGAGAGCCCAGACCTAGAACCCCAGCGCGCCGCGGGCAAGGTCTCCGATCGAGCGCGGATCCACTCCGTGCTCCTCCTCGTACCTTGCGGCCGCCTCGTCGTCGACCAGCGCGATCGCGAGCTCCTCCCTCGAGGAGCCGAACTCGCACGCCGCGCGGTGGAGGCCCACCAGCGCGAGGTCCTGGACGATCCCGTCGATCGCCCCCGTCTGGGGCAGATCGCGCCCCTCGCAGGGATCGGCGATCACCACGGGGTCGGGCTCGGCCGCCGTCGCCGCCGCCGCCTGAGCTCCCGACAGCGCCAGCGCCGTGCCGGCGACGACCGCCGACACGCGCGTCACTCGGGCGCCGCTGCGGGGCACCAGGGCCAGGGCGCCCAGCAGGGCGAGCCCTCCCGTGACCAGGAACGCGGGTCCGAAAGCGTCGTTGATGCCCGTGATCAGCGTCTCGTCGGCCCTGCGGGCCAGATCGGCGTAGGCGGCGCTGCTGTCCGGGTCGTCCCCCACGCTCGCCGCTCCCTCGTCCAGTGAGCGGCGAAGCGTCTCCCGCGGATCGACGGGATCGAGGTCGGCGGTGACCGCGCTGGCCAGCTCGATCTTGTCCAGCGGCGGGAGCCGGGCGTCGAGGACCAGGGCCGCACCGCGCTCACGGGTGTCGATCACGGAGCGGTCGAGCTGCGCCGCGGCGATCGGCGCCAAAAGGAGGAGCGCGAGCGTGATCCCGCCGTGGCGGATCGCGAGCAGGGTGGCAGTCTGGGCTGGGGTCTCCTCCGGCAGCAGGGGGCCGACGAGCGATGTGAGAGCGAGCCCCATTCCCAGCCCAGCCAGAACCTGCGGGAGCACCGTCCATGCGACCGATGCAGTCGGGAGAAAGGCCAGCGCGAGAACTCCGGCGCCCACCAGCGCGCAGCCGGCGATTGCTCGGAGCCTCGGGTCGCCGTGAAAGCGCATCCCAATCAGCGCCGCGACCGGCACGATCGCCACCACGAGCGCGGCCTCGAGCGGTGACACAGACCACCCGGAGACCAGCAGGAGAACGAGCAGGAACAGCACGGCGCTCAGCGCGGCAGAGACGAGGGCCAGCGCTATGGCTGGTCCCAGGAGGTCGATTCGCCCCCAGGTCAGGGAGCTCTTCTCCCGGCTTGCGAGGTGTGGCGATTCCGGCACCATCGGCGCCTCCCGGGAGCCCAGGAACGCCGCCGCGGAGAGCACTCCGACGGGGGCCTGGACGAGGAAGATCGCGCGCCAGTCGAACAGCTCCGTCAGAACCCCGCCGAGGGCCGGCCCGACCGCGGCACCCAGCACGGCGGCGGCGGTCCACAGCCGCTCCCGGTCGCGCTCACCGGTGGTCAGGAAGGCGAAGCCGCAGACCAGCCCCGCCGCCGCACCGAGCGCTTGGAGCCCGCGGAGGAGCAGCAGCGCGGCCAGCGAGCCGGCCAGACCGCATCCCAGCCCGGCGGCCGCGAAGACGATGAACGCGCCGGCGCCGAGGCGCCGGGAGCCGAGCTTGCGCCGGAGCTTCTCGGCGGGGATCAGCGCCGCGGCCAGCACCACCGTATAGACGCCGAGCACCGCCGCAACGCCCTCGACCGTGGTCTCGAGCTCCAGGATCAGCTCGGGCAACGCCAGGGTCACCACGGACGCGTCGGCCAGCGCCAACCCCACCCCGGTGGCCACGAGCGGTCGAGCGAGCCTCACGGGGCGAGCCCGGCTAAGGCGCGATCAATTGGATGGCAGCGCGGCGGGGCCAGAGTCCTGCTTCAGGCAAGCGCTTTCTGCTTGATCTGGTCGAACTCGGTCTGGCTGATCGCCCCGCTGTCCAGGAGCTCCTTCGCCTTTGCGATCTCGGCTGCAGACCCGCCGGCGGCCTCGCGTACGTACTGGTCGAACGCCGCCTGCTGGGCCTCGACTTGCTTCACGCCGCGCTCGCGCATGCCGTCGTGCTGAGAGATCAGATAGATCAACACGCCGAGGAACGGCAGCACGATCACCAGGATCACCCAGCCGGCCTTCGCCCCGCCGCCGATGTCGTGGCGGCGGAAGACGTCGCCGAAGACGGTGATCGCGATCCAGATCCACGCCACCCAGGCGAAGAAGATGACCATGGTCCACAGGATGTTGAGGAACGGGTAGTCGGTAGCCAGAATCACTCGGGAGCTCCCCTCCTTGGGTTGATCAAACGACTCCACCTTCTCACATTCCCCTAGGCGAATAGGATGGGTCGCGGAGGGAGGAATCTTCTTGCGCCCAAGTCTCAGCGGCACCCCCTCGCGCTACAGGCTCATCGCTGCCCTTCTGGTTGGCGTGCTGACGCTCGCCGCGGTGGCGCTGACCGCGCCGGCACGCAGGGCCGAAGCCAGCCCGTCGACACCGATCCCCGAGCGCTACGTCGCGATCAAGGGCTCTCGTGGCGTTGGGCCCGAGCTCTTCGACCACGTCTTCGTAAACAAGATCGGGCCACCCGAGGCGAGCCGCGTGCTGGTGCTCGTCCCGGGGTTCATCGGAGGCGCCGGAGACTTCAGGCTGATTGCCCGCGACATCGTCTCGCGCGTGCCAGACCTTCAGGTCTGGGCCGTTGACCGCCGCTCCAACGCGCTGGAGGACACTTCGGTGTTCGCCGGGGGCGACCCGACGAGGCATTCGCGTACTACCTGAGGTTCCAGGCCGTCGACGGCAGGCGGTTTCAGCCGCGCAGGGGACAGGACTTTCCGTTCACGCGCCAGTGGGGTCTCGACCTTGCCCTGCGCGACCTCCGGCGCGTGATCCTGGCGGCTCGCGCCGACGGCGCGCGCAAGGTGATCCTCGGCGGTCACTCGCTCGGCGCCTCGTCCGCGGTCGCCTACTCAACCTGGGACTTCCACCACCGGCGCGGCTACAAGGACATCGACGGCTTGGTGCTGATCGACGGCGG
>JBBPIK010000055.1:0-8952 GCA_038040415.1 Actinomycetota bacterium | reverse complement strand
TCCACCACCGGCGCGGCTACAAGGACATCGACGGCTTGGTGCTGATCGACGGCGGGCTGAAGGGGACCTTCACCAACCCGACCTTCGAGCAGGTGAGGCAGCGCTTTGAGGAGCTCCAGACGAGCGATCCCTTCGTCGACCTCATAGGCATCGGCCTGCCTTGGGCGGCCGGCGCCTTCGCGGAGAACGCGGCGCTTTACGCGCGGAAGAAGCCCAGCCAGCCGTCGGTGCTTCAGCAATACCCGGCGATCCCCCCGCAGTTCAAGGCTCCTGTGCGCACCACGAACGAGGCGGCCTTGGGCTACGCCTTCGACGAAACCACGTCTCCCCCGGGGCTCGAGCTGATTCGAGTGAGGGCTGGGCAGCTGGCGCCCAGCGGCAACCCCCGCCCGTGGCAGAACGGCGAGGTGACGCCGATCCAGCGGCTGGCCCAGACGTTCGCCACCGAGCCAGGCAATGGAATCGAGTGGTACTTCCCCAAGCGCCTGCCGCTGGACGTCGATGGCGCCGACCAGCTCGAGCGCAACAAGATCACGGACTTCCTCGGTCTGCGCCCCTGGCATACGGCCAAGGTGAAGCTGCCGCTATATGCCTTCGAGACCGACCTGACGGGCGGCAAGGTGCTGCGAGGCGCGAGGCGCTTCATCGATGCGTCGAAGATCAAGCGGGCGACCCTGGTCGCCGACCACAACACGTCTCACCTCGATCCGCTCACGGCGGCCCCGGGACGCAATACCTTCCTGAGAACGGTTCTGCCCTTCCTCAGGGACGTCCTCGACCGGGACCGCGGCCGTCGCTCAGACCACTGATCGCCGTCGGCGGCGGGTTGGCGCCGCTGTTGGGGATTCTTGGTCTTCAGCGAGCGGCGTTTTGGCGGCGGGGCCGCCGAAGCGCTCGGGTCGCGGCTGCGCCCGCCGGTCGGTCCGCAGATCGAGTGCCCTGAGCGCGGCGAGGATGCCCCGCGCCCACAGGGAGCGCAGTGGCTCGGGCGGCATCGGCAGGCGGCGGCGCCCGAGCAGTTCCGGATGGCCGGGATCCTCGCCGCTTGCCATCTTCGCGAGCAGCGTGCCCACGTAGCTCGCCTGGGCGACGCCGTGGCCGTTGTAGCCGATCCCGAAGAGCACGTTGTCGTGGCGCCCGCTGCGGCCGACCGCCGGCAGGAAGTCGAGCGTCATCGCGATCGGCCCGCTCCAGCAGCGCTCCACAGCGACGTCGGCCAGCTCCGGGAAGCGGGCGCGGAACATCGCCTCGAGGGCGGCGAAGATCGCGGGGTCTTCGTCGGGGAGGGCACGACCCCCGTAGGACCAGCGGACGTGGCGCGAGCCGCCGACGATCCGCCCGTCCGCTGTCAGCCGGTAGCTCTCCAGCACCTCGTGCGCGGTGTAGATCCCCTCGCCGCCCGTCCATCCCACCCGCTCGCGCTGCTCGTCGCTGAGCGGCTCGGTGGCGAACAGCGAGACGTGGAGCGGCGCCACCGCCGAGCGGAGGCGGCCGAGCCGCGGCGTGTAGGCGTTGGTCGCGATCACGCAGACGGGCGCGCTCGCCGAGCCGCGCGGGGTCTCCACCCGCACCCTGGGCCCATCGGCGATCGCGTCCACCTGGGTCGACTCGTGGAGCCGCGCCCCCGACTCGATTGCCTGCTCGCGCAACGCGCGCACGTACTTGCCCGGATGCAGCACCCCGCCGCGCTCCTCCAGGTAGCCGCAGGCGACGCAGCGAGGCAAGCCGCGCTCGGCCAGCTCTGAGGGGTTGAGCATTCGCATCGCTCCACCGAGCTGCGTGGCGGCCCCGGCGACCTTCTCGAGCCGGGGATGCTGGCCGGGGTGGACGCCGGCGAGCACGTTCCCGGCCGGGACGTAGTCGCAGTCGATCCCGCGCTCCGAGATCGCCGTCTCGACGTGCTCCACCGCGGTCTCGGCGAAGCGCACCAGGGCGCCGCCGCGCTCGCGGCCGTAGAGGCGAAGCAGCGTGGGGAGATCCTTCCCGATTGTCGGAGTCAGGTGCCCGGCGTTGCGGCCGCTGGCGCCGAAGCCGGCGTAGTCGCGCTCGAGAACGACTACGTCGGCGCCGCGCTCGCGCAGCGCGAGCGCTGTCCACAACCCCGTGAAGCCGGCGCCGATCACCACCACGTCGGCGTCGACCGTGCCCTCCAGCGGGGGACCAGAAGCGGGCGGCGGCTCGAGCCAAAGGCTCGGGGCGCGGGCAGCTGACGTGCCGCCGTTCATGGCACGCACCCTACTGCGCCAAGCGTCTCATCTCCCGCCGAGCTCCCCTCGCGGTGGAGGTGCTCCGTTTCGCCCGTACATCAGCCAGGCGAAGAGCCCGGCGGGGATGAACATGAAGCTCGCGTAGACCGCGGCGGGGACCGTCAGCACGCTCGCGATCGTCGCCCCGACGGCGATCGCAAGCACGGCGTTGTGGATCCCGAGCTCGATCGCGATCGCAGTCGATTGCCGGCTGTCCAACCTGACCAGGCGCGCGATCGAGAACGACATGGACATCGCAACGATGTTGAGGGTGATCGCTGCCCCGGCCACAGCGCCCAGGTTGTCGAGCACGCGGTCGTGCTCCGCGACGATCACGCCGACGACGGCCGAGATGAAGACAACCGCCGTAACGCGGCGCACGGTGCCGCCGATCTCCACGACCCGTTCGGGGTATCGAGCGCGCAGCCGTAACCCGATCGCCAGCGGAACCACGGTGATCAACAGCACGCGTGCCACCACGCCGAGCAGGCTGATGTCCTCATCGAGGTGGGTCGCCCCGAAGTGGGCTGTGGCCAGCCCGAGGAACAGGGGCACGGTGATGACCGCGGCCAGGCTCGAGAAGGCCGTCATCGTGATCGAGAGGGCGGTGTCGCCCCGCGCAAGGTGAGTCAACAGATTCGCCAGGATGCCGCCTGGCGAGGCCCCGAGCAGGACCAGTCCCACGGCGAGCGCGGGCTCGAGCGAGAACGCGTGAGCGACAGCGAAGGCGAGCAGAGGCGACAGCAGCACCAGGTTGAGGAGCCCGATCGAGACTCCCCTTGGTTTGACGAAGACCCGCCTGAAGTCCTCAGGGGTGAGCGACATGCCGAGGCTCGCCATGATCACCGCCAGTGCCAGCGGGAGCAGGACCGTGCCGAAGATCGAATCCTCCATCGCTAGCCGGCCACCTTAGGTAGTCGGAATGGCCACGCTTCAAACCGGCGAGATGCTGGAAGGGCTCTCCCGCTACGCGTCCGGCGTCTGGCGGGAGGGGGCGCCATAGTCACCCGACGAAGAGGCCCCCGGTGGGGACGCTCGCTTGCTCAGCAGGTCACGACCAGATGGAATCGGTTGATTGAAGGGGCGCCAGCGCTGTTCCAGGTGTGAACAACCACGCCGTTCGGATTGTCAGTTGGGGGCCGGACGCCGATCTCTCCAGGGACCGGCGCCGCATCGACATTCCTTGCAAGCGTCGCGCTCCAGGCGCACTCGCTGACGTCGCGATTGAAGGTCACCTCGTACACCGCGGTACCGATCGACTCCGAGGCGACCACGCCCCTCTCGCGGACGAGATCTCCGCCATTGGTGACGACCGCCCAGCGCGCCTTCGAATTGCTATCGAGCTTCCCCTCGTTCACCGCTCCGTTCGCGATCCGTTCCCGTGTGACCGCGCCCCGCCCGAGGTCCAAGCGCTTCACTTGTCCGTTCTTGATGTGCTTGGAGCGGACAGCGTTCCTGCGGATGTCGTTCGAGCCGATCTTCGTTGCGGCATAGGCACCGCCGCCGGCCAGGACACCAAAAGCCGCGATTGTCGCCATCACGTTGGCGTAGGTGAGCCTGCGCCTGAACCTCTTGAGCATCTTGTTCACTCCTCCCTCGCCAGCGGACCGACGTCTGCCTCGTCTCCGCCGGGGGGGCGGGGGCTGTCACGTCAAGGATAAGCAAGGGAGCGGGACGCCCGCCGGCCCGTGCTCCCTGGCCCCGGTCTGCCCAGGGAGGTAGATTGAGCGACGGTGTTCGGTGGCCAGCTCATCGGCGTCGACGTGGGCGGCACGAAGGTGGCTGTCGCGACACTGGAGGACGCCCGGCTCAGCGACTCGCTCGTCAGGCCCACCGACGTTTCGAGCTCCGAGGGGCTGGTCGACGAGATCGTCGGGGCGGTGGAGGCGCTGCGCGGCGCTCGCACGGCGGCGGTCGGCGTCGGCGTTCCGTCGGTGGTCGAGTTCGCGACCGGGCGGATCCGCTCGAGCGCGAATCTGCCGCTTGCCGACCTCGATCTTCGGACGGTGCTCGCGGAACGCCTCGGGCTGCCGGTGTTCGTGGACAACGACGCCACGGTGGCGGCGCTCGCGGAGGCGTTCGACGATGCCGGCCAGCCGATCGTGCAGAACCTGGTCATGTTCACCGTGGGCACCGGGATCGGCGGGGGATTGGTGCTCGGAGGCCGCGTTTACCGAGGCACGACCGGCGCCGCCGGCGAGCTCGGCCACACCTTGATCGGCGTGGCCGCCGCCGAGGGCGTGCCGCGGGCCGGCGACTTTCCGCAGCCGGGCTCGCTCGAGTCGCTGGCCGCCGGGCGGGTCCTGGACCGCCTCGCGGCCCAGATCGCCGACCGCAGCCCCTCCTCGGCGCTCGGGAAGCTGGCGGCCGAAGGCAGGGTGGTCGACGGGGGCGACGCGGTGGAGGCGGCCCAGGCCGGCGACCTCGAGGCGATCGAGGCGCTGCGCACCCTGGGGGAGCGCCTCGGGATCGGGATCGCCAACGCGCTCAACACCTTCGACCCCGACGTGGTCGTCGTCGGGGGCGGCGTTTCGGTCGCCGGCGAGCTGCTTCTCGGCCCCGCCACGGAGGTGGCGCGGCGGTTCGCCCTCCCCGGCATCGGCGAGCTCACCGAGATCCGGCTCGCCCGCCATGGGAGGGAGGCGGGGGTTCGCGGCGCCGCCCTGCTGGCGGGGCTGGAGCTGGCCGACGAAGCTGAAGCCCTGGCGCCGTCGCCGCGGGAGGCGGGACGGGCGTGAGCGTCGCCACGGCGCCGGCGAACCCGTTCGCCCAGGACGTCGAGCAGCGGCTCCCCGACCCCACCTCGCTGGTCATCTTCGGCGCCGGTGGGGACCTGGCGGCGCGAAAGCTCCTTCCGGCCGTCTACAACCTGTCGCTCGCGGGCCTGCTCCCGGACCACATGCGCGTGCTCGGGGTGGCGCGTCGCCACGATCTGCACTCGTTCCGCAAGACCGCCCGCGAGGCGATCGAGGCGCACTCGCGCACCGGCTTCGACGAGGACGCATGGAAGGCGCTCGAGCCACGGCTCGAGATCGAGCAGGGAGACTTCTCCAATCCGGAGCTGTTCCAGGCCCTGGCGGAGCGGCTCGATCGCGACGACGCCCGCCTGGGCCCCACCCAGCGCGTCTTCTACCTGGCCGTGGCCCCGCGCTTCTTCGCCTCGATCGCCAAGTCGCTGGCAGCCGTCGGGCTGGGCGCGGGCGCCGATCCGCCCACCCGCCTGATGATCGAGAAGCCGTTCGGGCACGACCTCGACTCGGCGCTGGAGTTGAACCGCCAGGTGAACTCCGCCTTCGACGAGTCACAGGTATTTCGCCTGGACCACTATCTCGGCAAGGAGACGGTGCAGAACCTCCAGGTGCTGCGGTTCGCCAACGGAATCCTCGAGCCGATCTGGAACCGCCGCTACGTCGACCACGTCCAGATCACCGTCGCCGAGGACCTCGGCATCGGCCACCGCGCGGCCTACTACGACTCGGCCGGCGCGATTCGGGACGTGATCCAGAATCACGTCATGCAGCTGCTTGCCCTGGTGGCGATGGAGGCACCGGTGCGCTTCGACGCCGACACGATCCGCGACGAGAAGGTGAAGCTCCTGAGCTCGGTTCGCCGCTACAGGCCCGAGGACGTCCCGGACTACGTCGTGCGTGGCCAGTACGCCGCCGGCTGGGTGGGCGGGGAGGAGGTCCCGGCGTACATGGACGAGGAGGGCGTCGCCGCCGATTCGCGCACCGACACCTACGTCGCGATGCGGGTCGAGATCGATAACTGGCGCTGGGCGGGGACGCCCTTCTACGCCCGCACGGGCAAGCGGCTGCCGCGACGGGTGACCGAGATCGCGATTCGTTTTCGGCCCGCGCCCCACCTGCCCTTCGCGAACGCCGAGATCGGAGACGTGGAGCCCAACGAGATGGTGCTCTCGGTGCAGCCGGACGAGGGAGCCTCGCTGCGCCTGGTCGCCAAGGTGCCCGGCCAGGCGATGAACGTGAGGCCGGTGCAGATGGAGTTCAAGTACGGGACCTCGTTCCTGGGCGACTCGCCCGAGGCCTACGAGCGGCTGCTCCATGACGCCCTGCTGGGCGACGCAACGCTGTTCACCCGTGCCGACGAGGTGGAGGCCGAGTGGCGCATCGTGCAGCCGATCCTCGAGGCCTGGGAATCGGGGCCGGGGCCCGCGACGTACGAGGCCGGCAGCCAGGGACCGCCGGAGGCCGATGAGCTGCTCGCCGTACGCGGACGACGCTGGAGGCCTGTGTGAGGACGGCACAGGAGCGAAGCCGGTGGAGGGGCAAGGACGTCGGCCTCGACCGGGTGGTCGCCGAGCTCGCCCTTCTGAACCGCTCCTTCCAGGTTCACGGCCACGGGCACGCCATGGCCCGCACCCTGAACCTGATCGTCGCACCGGTTTCCTCGGCGGGCGACAGCACGGTCGACGGCGCACTCGCCGGGCTCGGCGCCCACAGTCCGTCACGAACGCTCGTCCTGCGCCGGCACGGGGCCGACCGGCTCGACGCAGAGCTCGTGATCGAAAGCGAGGTGCCCGATGTGGCCGGCCGGGTGGGCGTCAGCCACGACCGGGTGACGCTGACCGCCGACGACTCCCGCCTGGAGCACGCGGCCTCGCTGCTCGCTCCCCTGCTGCTCAGCGATCTGCCGACCGTCCTCTGGCTCCCGGAGCGCGATTCGCCCATCCCGGATCCGCGCCTGCTCGACCGAGCCCAGCAGATCTTGGTCGACTCCACTGCCGGCGACGGCTCCGACCTTCTTCGCCTCGGGGAGCTGGCGCGGAGCGCTCGAGTCCACGACCTCGCCTGGGGTCGGCTGGAGTTCTGGCGCGCCGCCACGGCCGCGGCTTTCGAGCCCCCCGAGCGGCGAGCCCTGCTGCCCAGGGTCGCGCGCCTCGACGTCCGCTACGAGGGCGACTCCCTGTCCACCGGGTTGCTGCTGGCCGGATGGGTGACGGCGCGCGCGGGCTGGCGCCCGGGGCCGCTCGGACGCGACGATGGGCGAGCGGAGGCGAAGGCCGTGCGAGCGGACGGTGGAGCGGTGGCGCTGTCGCTGGCGGGCGAACCCGAAGCGCGCGGGTGCGGGGGGATCGAGAACCTCACCTTCCGAACCGATGCAGACGAGGTGAGGATCGGCCGCGGCGCCGCCACCAGTCGCCTTCGGGACCTGTTCGCCGAGGCACTCCAGCCGATGCCGTCGTTCGCGCGCGGGTATCAGGAGAGCCTCGGGGCGGTCGCCGCGATGCTCCCGCCGGCCGCCTAACGCGTGGTCTGTAGCGCGGCGCCGATCGCGCCGCCCAGGTCGCCGAGGGCGGCGACCTTCACCGGGGGCGGGTTGTCGTCGACAAAGAGATGCTTGCCCATCTCCTCGACGATCTTCTCCGCGTACGGCTCACCGAGCCGCGTCCCGATCCCTCCCCCGATGATCACCGCTTCGACGTCGAGCAGGTTGATCACCGACGCGATACCCGTCCCGAGTGCCCCCACGGCCCGATCGATCAGCTCTGTTGCCAGCGAGTCCTCGGCCTCCAGGGCCCGTTCCCAGATTCCGCTCGTCAGCCGGTCGCGCCCGTGCTTCTTCATGATCTTGAACAGATCGGTCTTGCGGCCGTCCTCGTGCTCGCGCCGGGCCCTCGCCTCCATCGCCGCTCGGCCCGCGTAGGCCTCCAGGCAGCCGCGCCGCCCGCAGGGGCAGCGCGCGCCGCCCTCCTTGACCACGATGTGGCCGATCTCGCCCGCCTCGCCCCGCCCCAGCCAGGGCTTCCCGTCGAGGATCAGCCCGCCGCCGACCCCGGTGCCCCAGAACACGCCGACCACCGACTGGTAGGGACGACCGGCGCCGAGGCGGAACTCGGCCTCGGTGGCGACCTGCACATCGTTGCCGACCCGAACCGGCGCCCCAAGGCTCTCGCTGAGCCATGCCCCGAGCTTGAACTCATCCTCCCATCCGGGCAGGTTTCGCGCCTTGGAGACGACCCCTGTACGTGCGTTGACGATCCCCGGGGAGCCGACGCCGACCCCGGCAAGCTTCCCCGGTTCGACTCCCGCCGCCTGCGCCGCCTCCCGCATCGCCTCCGCCATCTGCTCGGCGACGTCCTGCGGGCCTCCCGTCGTCGGGGTCGGCCGGCGTGCCTCACCGAGCGCCTTCCAGCTGCCGTCGACGACGGCCGTCTGGATCTTGGTGCCACCGAGGTCGATGCCGCCACGGGCGATCATGCTCGCAGTCCACGGTAGCGGCGGATCAGGGCGTTGGTGGAGCTGTCGTGGGCCAGCTCGGGCTCGGTGTCGGCCTGGAGCTCGGGGACGATCCGCTTGGCGAGCACCTTGCCGAGCTCCACGCCCCACTGGTCGAAGGAGTCGATTCCCCAGACAGCGCCCTGGGTGAAGACGCTGTGCTCGTAAAGCGCCACGAGCGATCCCAAGGTGTGCGGCGTGAGCCGCTCGGCGAGGATCGTGTTCGAGGGCCGGTTACCCTCGAAGACACGGTGCGGGACGAGCTCCTCCGGCGTGCCCTCCGCGCGCACCTGGTCGGCCGTCCTGCCGAAGGCCAGCGCCTCGGTCTGGGCGAACACGTTGGCCATCAGCAGGTCGTGATGCTCGCCCAGCGGGTTGAGCGAGCGGCCAAAGCCGATGAAGTCGCAGGGGATCAGCTTCGTTCCCTGGTGGATCAGCTGGTAGAAGGAGTGCTGGCCGTTGGTCCC
>JBBPIK010000054.1:0-16181 GCA_038040415.1 Actinomycetota bacterium | reverse complement strand
CCCTCGCGCGCCTGGGGGGGCGCCGTGGTGGGTGGGCTTGGTGGGGCGTCATTTTTTCCTTGTATGTCGCCTTTCCGGTCGCCGACCCTGGCCGCGGACGGCACCTCTACGTCGCCCCTCAGCCGCAGGCCGTGCAGGAGCTGCGTGGGACCGCTGGCCATCCGGCAGAGTTTGACGGGCCGCGCCCTATGCGCAGTAGGCGAAGGCGCTCAGCTTGGGGTGGCCGATGACCGCAAAGGCGATCGCCTGCCAGCTGCGCTCGCCTGAGCGCCTCGATCCGTGGACGATGCCGATGTCGTCCGTGTCGAGCTCGTCGACGGCACGCGAGAACTCGACATAGAAGCCGCCGGAGCGCAGTTCCTCCGTTTGCTTGCATGGCGCAATCACCGACTGGCCGAACCGCTGGGTGTCGCTCGTGGTGATCGTCCTGGCTCTCGGCGTCAGGCCGGGCTCGCTCGGATCGCAGTAGACGAAGGCGGTGTACTGATGAGGAGCGGCACCCGGGTTGTACACGGCCACCCTCCAGGTGCGCACGTCGGCGCGCTTCGAGACCATCAGGTACGTGTTCGCCTCCGGAGAGTCGAAGCCGCCCGCGACGGCTTCCTCCCCAGGCTGGCACTGCGCACTGCCAGCGCCGCGCTTGCCGCCGCCTGAGACGGTGAACTGAGCCGACCTGGTAACTAGCCCCGCGTCACTGGAATCGCAGTAGACGTACGCGGTAGCCGTTCCGTTCCCACCGAGATTGCGGGCTCGAAGGCGCCACTGGCGCGCGCTGTAGCGGGTCGAGTCAAGCGCCACCATCGCCGGCCCCTGCTCCGTCAGGGGCGCGTAGAACCCGCCCGAGACCGCCGTGCGGCCGGGCGCACACGTCGCGAGCCCCCCGCGTGTCTCGCCCCTCGCCACGTCGAAGCTCCGCGACACGGCCGTCAGCGCCGCAGCCGCCAGGCCGGCTGCCGCTAGAAGAACGGCAAGGCCGGCCGCAGTCAGGACCGCGGTCGCCCGCAGCCTTCGGAGCTTTTCCCTGTTTCGCATACCGCCTCCCCCACGCACATTCCAAATCGTACCCGGCGCCGGTCGGCGCCGAGACACCGCGGGGCGTCCCCTACATCGGTATCTCGCAAGTGATGACCGTGTTAACCGTGTCCGAGCCGTCCTGGACATAGGTGTCGGAGCCGCCGTTGGGGCAGTTGTAGGTGTCGGCCCCGCCCTCGCCATTGAGGTAGTCGCCGAAGGCGCTGTCGGTGAGCGTGTCCACGCCGGCCCGCCCGAACAGCGACACGGCCTGGTCGGCGGCGGTGGCGTTGATCGTGTCGCCGCCCGTGTTGCCGATCACCCGCTCGATGTCGCCGTTGACGTTGTCGGCGGTGTTGCCGAAGCCGTCGTTGTCGTCCGCGACGTCGTCAAGGTCGACGCTGATCCCGGTGTTCCCGGTATAGGGGAATCCATAGGTGACCGTGTCGAAGCCCGCGGTGCCGGCCCCATCGCCGTTGAAGACGTCGTTGCCCTCGCCGCCGCCGAAGAAGTCGGCGCCGTTGGGCGCGCACCCGGTCGCGGGATCGCCGTTCAGGGTGTCGTTGCCGCCCGCGTTACCGCTGGCGCTGCCGGGATCGCCGGCGAAGGTGTTGGCGAAGCAGCTGCCGGTGATCGTGTCGCCGAGGGTGCTCCCGGTGATGGACTCGACCGAGTCCCGCACGTTCTCATCGTCCTTCGAGCTGTCTGCGCAGCTGTCGTCGCCGGTAAGGTTATTCATGGTGACATTGACCGGCTGCGACGTGCAGGTGTAGCTGAAGTTGAGGGCCCCTGGGGGGTCGAGGATGCCGTAGACGACACGGTCGATGCCGGTGCCGTTGCCGCCGTCGTAGTCGTCGTCCTCGTCGCCCTGCCCTCCATCCATGCGGTCGTTTCCGGCGTCGCCGTTGATGTCGTCGGCGCCGTCACTGCCACCGTAGAGGTTGTCGTCTCCGTCCCCGCCGTTGAGCTCGTCGTCGTCGCTGCCCCCGCTCAACGTGTCGCCACCGGCCTCGCCGTTGATCGTTACATCCTCGGTGGTGAGGCCACTAGCGTTCGCGGTGTCACCCATGTCGCCCATGTTCGCGACGATGATGTCGATGTCGTTTCCATTACCGAAGGTGCAGGTAATGACATCGCCGCCATCAGTGCATTCGGCCACGTTGGGAGACTCGCTGATCCCGGTCTCAGCGAAGGTGTACGAGGTCGAGCTCGAGTCATCGATAACGACGCTGTTGGTCTCGCCCGCGCCGCCGGTGTAGGTGATGGTGTCGTTGGCGGTGGTGAAGGTGACGCTCGCCGCAGAGGCGATCGCCGGGACCACGGCAAGAGCCGCGAGCGCCAGCGCGACGGTCAGCCCTGCGCGCCGGAAGGCGCCTCCGTCACGACGACTCATGCTGCTCGACGACATCTCGACCTCCGTAGCGCGATTCGCTTCATCGGGAACGCATTTCAACTCATCCCTAATACGAACGAGCCGCCCTCATCCCGACTAGTGATCTGGCCCTTGCGGGCGCCGCATCGCCGGAAACCCGAGCGCAGGCCCCCTATCCGTCACCGAGCGTAACCCCTATCCGTCCCGGATGGGCCGGCGACGACTCGGAGTTAGCCCAAAATCAGCAGCCGATTACCCGGAATCGGGTAGAGGCTGAGGGCCGAATCGGCTAGCCACCCCCGGAATCGGGGAGACGAGGCGTCTCAGTCCTCCAGCAGGTCGTGGCTGGCGAGCTCGGACAGGAAGCCGTCGACGTCGGACTCGGCGGCCTCGCGGCCGATGCCGCCTTCCGCGCACAGCCGCTCGACCAGCTCGTCGCGACTCGCGCCCTCAACCAGCGCCGGCCACAGCGTGGCGCCGCTTGGGTTGATCGCCAAGTACAGCGAGCGGCGCAGGTCGAGCGCGACGATCTCACCCTCCACGGTCCGCCACTCGACCGCCTCGGCGCGGACTCGCAGACGCTCAGCCATGCGCCGTCAGCCTACCGAGGACGCGCATGCCCGCCATGCGAGCGCCCGTAGGAAGGCGCGGGACGCCGCAGGAGCTCGTGGAACTGCCTGCGACCCGGCGGGTCATGGTCGTCGCCGGCGTCGACCGCTTGGGCTCTCTCGCCCAGGCCGAGTCGGGAGGGATCGAGGCCGGCGTCGGTGTGCAGCGGGTCGCCCTCCAGCCATGCGTGAGCCTTGAACCCGGCCGGGTCCGTGACGCCCACGATCAGGTCGCGCCCGCGCCCGTGGGATGCCTCCCACGACTGGAGCACTATCGCCCTCACCAGGCAGCTCTCGCCACGACGGCTGAGCGCCGCGCGAACGCCCCGCTCGGCCTCGGGAGGAAGCGGAGGCGGAGCCGGTGGGGCAAGCGCCGCCTCGAGGCCCTCGAGGTCGAGCCGGCGTCGAGTGCGGCGCGCCGCCCCAAGCGCCCACCAGGCTGCGCGCAGGTTGGCGGGATGCAGCCGTCGCACGCGTTCAAGCGTAGTGCTCGGGTCAGTACTGCGCGAGGGACCCGGTGCGGCGGGCACGCCAGACGGACGCCCTGAAGCCCAGCAACGCCAGCGGCATGAGGATCGCCACCGAGCCGAACAGGCCCGCGAGCTGCGCGGGCTCCACCTCGCCGCCCAGAAGCGATGCGCGTACCACGTCCAGGCCCCAGGTGAACGGCACCGCCTTGGCGATGGCCTCGAGCGGCTCGGGCATGACCTCGATCGGGAAGTAGACCCCGCCGAGGAGCGCGAGCGCCGTGAGCACCAGGCCGAGGAGCACCGTCGTCCGCTTGAAGATCACGGTCAGCGCTGCCACCGCCACGCCGAGCGAAGCGAACAGCCCGACGCAGCCGACCAGCCCCACCAGCGCGACCAGGATCGATCCCGCGCTGGCGTCGATGTCCAGCCCGAAGATGACGATCGCCGCAGCGATCAGCAGCAGCCCGTCGAGGGTCGCGCGGGCGACGTCGTACACCGCGCTCGAGAGGATGATCACCCCTGGGCTCGCCGGCGTGGCCATCAGCGCCTCGAAGGTGCCGGTCGTCTGCTCCTCACGCAGCTTGCGCGAGAAGGAGGCGAGGCCCACCTGAACGATCCGCAGCAGGCTGAGACCCACCGCCACGTATCCGAAGTAGCCGCTGTCCAGGTCCTCGCGTGCGGCGAACTGCGCGTCGTCGATGACCCGGCTGAGGTAGTAGAACAGCGCCAGCGAGAGGACGGTCGAAAGCATCCGCAGCACAAAGGTCGCCCGGTAGGACAGGTCGATCCGCCAGTCCCGTCGCACGAACGCCGCCAGGACCATGAGCGGCTTCACGACTCGACCGGGTCAACGGCGGCGGCCTGCCGCGGCCGCACGGCCTCGAGGAACGCCGACTCGAGCCGCGCGGGCTCCATTCCCGCCGCATTCTCGTCCAGCATCACCTGGCCGGCGGCGAGCACCACCACGCGATCGGACACCGCCGCGGCCTCGTGGAGATCGTGGGTGGCGAGGAGGATTCCGGCGCGGCGTTCGCGCGTCAGGCGGACCGCCATCTCGCGGAACTCCGCGGCGGCGAGCGGGTCGAGGCTTCGCGTCGGCTCGTCGAGGAGCAGGAGCGGTGGGGCGGCGAGCAGCGCCCGCGCCAGCGACAAGCGGGCGCGCATGCCCGACGAATAGCCGCGGACGGGGCGTTCGGCCGCTTCGGCGAGACCGACCAAATCGAGCAGCTCTGCTGAGTCGCGGAGCGCCTGCGACCGGCGCAGGCCGTGCAGGGCGGCGAAGAACGCCAGGTTCTCCTCGCCGCTGAGGCGCCAGTAGAGCGAATGCTCGTCGCCGATCATCAGGCCGACCTGCCGGCGGGCGGCGGCCGGATCGGCGACCACGTCGACCCCGCAGACGCTGGCGGTCCCCCGATCGGGTAGGACCACCGTGCCGAGGACCCTTAGCAGGGTGCTCTTCCCGGCGCCGTTCGGGCCCAGCAGGGAGACGATCTCGCCGCGCTCGACGTCGAGATCGAGCCCGTCGAGGGCGACCACGCTGCCGAAGCGCCTGACGAGGCCGCGGACCCGAATCCCGTCCACCACCAGGAGGCTAACGCGCCGCCTGGCGGCAGCACTGCGGTCGGCGAGCACGGGGGACGGTGGCTCTACGATGCGCCGCGCATGGCCAGACGGGCGTCGGCGGGAATCCTCGCGCTCCTACCGGGCGCCCTGGTCGTGTACCTCGCCTTCAACGCGGGCGGGTATTTCCCCAACACCCAGGGCTTGGTGACGATCGTTCTTCTGCTCGCGCTTGCGGGCTGGATCGGCTTCGCCGAGGAACCCTTCGCCGGGCTGGGCCCGTGGCTCGCCCTGGCCACCGGGGCGCTGGCCGCGTTCACCGTCTGGACGCTGCTTTCGGGGGCCTGGTCGGACTCGACCGCCCGCGCGCTGCTCGAGTTCAACCGCGCGCTGCTCTACCTCGTCGCACTGGTGCTGTTCGGGCTTGTGATCCGCGACAGGCGACAGCTTCAGTGGCTGCTCTGGGGTCTGGCGGCGGGGATCGTCTTCGTCTGCGCGATCGCTTTGACGACGCGGCTTCTGCCCAACGTCTGGCCAATCGAGTTCAACCTCGCCAACGAGCGGCTCAGCTACCCCATCACCTACTGGAACGCGCTCGGGCTGCTCGCCTCGGTGGGCGTCGTCTTCTGCCTCCAGATGGCGACCCGTGCCAGGGGCCCGGCGCTGACGCGGATCATGGGCGCCGCGGCGATCCCGCTTCTGGCGACCACGGTGTACTTCACCTTCTCGCGTGGCGCGATCGCAGCCGGCGGCATCGGGATCGTCGCCTACCTCGCCCTGGCGCGACCCCGAGGCACCATGAGCGGGCTTATGGCCGCCGTCCCCCCCACCGTGGTGGCGGTCGTCGTCGCCTATAACGCGGACTTGCTCGCCACGGAGCGCCCCACCACCCAAGCCGCGGTCTCCCAGGGCCATCGCGTCGCATGGGTCCTCGCGGCGTGCGTCGCCGGTGCGGGGGTAGTCAGGCTGCTCCTCCTAAGGCTCGACTCCCGGCTCGCTCGCCCGCGGCGGCTGGTCAGCCCCAGGGCAGCCCTCGGCGCAGCGGGCGCGATGCTTGCGGCCGCGGTGGCGGTCGCCCTGGCGCTCGGGGGGCCCGATTGGGCCTCCCGCCAGTACGACCGCTTCACCTCCGATGCCCCGGTCAGCGAGGGGACGCCGGCTAACACGTCTGACCTCCGCCGGCGGCTCACCTCGGTCAGCTCCAATGGGCGCCTGGATTACTGGGGGGTGTCAATCGACGAGTTCGAGCGATCGAACCTGGAGGGGAAGGGTGGCGGCACCTTCCAGCTTGCCTGGGAGCGAGAGCGGGAGTTCCCGGGAACAGTGGTCGACGCCCACGGCCTCTACCCGGAGACCCTCGGCGAGCTGGGCGGAATCGGAATGGCCCTCCTGGCCACGGCGCTCTTCGCGATCCTCGTCGGCCTGGCGATGCGGGTTCGCCGCGAGGGCCGGACCCTGTACGCCGCCCTGCTCGCCGCCGCGCTTGTCTGGGCCCTTGCCGCAGCCGTGGACTGGCACTGGGAGATGCCGGTGGTCACGCTGTGGCTGTTCGCCGCAGGCGGGGCCGCTATCGCCGCCCGAGCCGAAAGGCCGTCGAGGTTCGCGGCGCCGGCCACACCGGTTCGCCTCGCGCTGGCGATTCCGCTGGTCCTCCTAGCCGCCCTCCCCTACGAGGTCCTCAGCTCCCAGGCGTGGCTCGACCGGGCCAACGAGGCCTTCGCGGGCGGGGACTGCGCGGCCGCCAGCGACGACGCGCGCTCGTCGATCTCGGCGCTCGGCGCCCGCCCGGAACCCTACGAGCTGCTCGGCTATTGCGCGGTACGCGACGGCCGGCCACGTCAAGCGATCGACGAGATGCAGGAGGCGGTCGAGCGCGACCCGGACAATTGGAGCTTCCACTACGGCCTGGCGCTGGCGCAAGCCGCTGCGGGGCTCGACCCGCGTCCCGAGGCACTGAGGGCGCGCCAGATGAATCCCCTTGAGCCGCTGGCCAAGCTGGCCGTAGAGCGCTTCGCCACGGACCGGCCCGATCTCTGGAAGCGCCGCGGCGCCGAGCTGGCGCGTCGCTTCTCCAGCGTCTGACCGTCGCCGTCCCCAACCAACCAGAAGGGCGAGCCGAAGGCCCGCCCTCTCATGCTGGCTGTATCCGGACCTCGCGACCCGCCGCTAGTCGTCGTGGTGGTGGTGGTGGTGCTCCTTGCAGGCCTTCTTCTGCGCCTTGTTCTGCTTCTCGAAGTCCTTCTTGGCCTGCTTCTGCTGCTGCTCGAAGTCCTTCTTGTCCTGCTTCTGCTGCTCCTCGAATGCCTTCTTCTGCTGCCGGGTCGGATTGGTCGCTAGGAAGTCCTTCTTGTCCTGCTTCTGCTGCTGCTCGAAGTCCTTCTTCTCCTGCTTCTGCTGCTGCTCGAAGTCCTTCTTGTCCCGCTCCGCCTGCTTCAAGCACTCCTTCTCGCGCTCCTTGCGGCACTTCTTACCGGCAGGGCCCGGCGGGCAGTACTGGTCGAAGGCGGCGCTGCCGCCGCTGCTGCCGGAGCTGTGCGGCCAAGACGGCGGACCCTGGCCGGCGATTGCGAACGCGCCGCCGATGCCGACCGTGAGCGCCGCCACCGTGATGGCTGTGGAGAACGCTCGGCGTGGCCTCGCGGCGCCCGCACCGCGCCGCTCGCCGCGCATTGCCTGCGCGCGGGCCCGCTGCTTGATGCGGTCGAGCTCGAGCGCACTGACCTCGGGGCGCTGGGCTCGCAGCCAGCCGGCCACCTGCTCCAGGTCCTCGGGATTTTCCTCGAACTCTCGCCGTTCCATGAAGTCGTCCATCTCCGGTCACCCCCTTATACGAACGAGGGTGCCGATTTCTGACCGCGCGGAATCCCGACTCTAGGAATCCGGCGCCTGAAGCTCGACGCGGAGCTTTCGGAGCGCCCGGTAGACGCGGCCCTCCATCGTGGTGAGCGAATTCCCCGTCAGCTCGGCGATCTCGGGCACGGTCAGATCGGCCCCGAAGCGGAGCGCCACCGCCTCGCGCTCCTCGACGCTCAGCACCCCGAGCACCCGGCCGACCGCGTCGCGGTCCTCGACCTGGTCGAGCTCGCGACTGAGAGGCTCTGTACCCCGTTCGAACTGGATCCGCTCGGTCGCCCCCCGGCCGGCCCTGCTGCGGCGTGCGTTGTCGCGCAGCAGGTTGAGGGCGATCGAGTAGAGCCACGTCTTCTCGCTCCCGCGGCGACGGTCGAACGTGGCTCGCTTGCGGAGCACGCGCTCGAACGTGTCGGCCAGCAGATCCTCCGCGAGCGCGCGATCGCCGGTCCGCAGGGCGAGGAAGGAGAGCAGGGGTGCGGCCTGCTCCTCGTAGAGGCGCTCGAAGTCCTCGTCACGCAGGGCGCGATCGCCGCGCAGCGCACCCATCAACCTGCCGCCGGCTCCCTGGGACACCCCTCGCCCCATCGCAAGGCTGTCTGATTCCCTGCTCACCCCCACGCAAAAGCGTACCGCCTCGAAGGGGCCGCGGGCGCAAGACGCTATCCAGCCGCGGCGACCAGGCCCTCGATTCGCGCCAGCTCCGCCTCGACGTCGGCGACGATGCCCTCGATGCCCTCGCGCGCCTTGGCGGAGCTCTTGTCGACGTTGGTCAGCGCCAAGCGCACGCCCTGGGCGCGTTTGAGCGCGGACCGAGCAGCCTCGGCGGCGTCCCGGACCCCCGCCGCGTCGACCTCGAGCGAGCGGTCTCGCGCCGTCAGCACGCGCAGCCGCGCGTAGCGGTATGCGAGGTCCAGCCCCAGCTCGTCCGGCAGCTCGGAGTCGACCGCGACGATCATCTTGTTGCCCTCGTACTCGACCAGCTGCTCCCGCCTGGCGGGGATGCTCTCCTCGCCCGCGACGACCAGGATTGCGAAGTCGGCGTCGCGCTCGGCCATCGCCCCGTTCAGCTCCTCCCAGGCCCTGTTGCGGGAGAGTTGATCGTCCTTGGCCTCGAACACGATCCGGCCCAAGGGCTTGCCGTCGGCAGCGCCGAGCTCGACCACCGTGTCGCCCTTCTTCGAGCCGCCTTCGCCGCGCTCGTCGCCGACGTGGTGTGCGCAATCGCCGCGTGCCTGTGCGATCCGCTCGATCGCCGCATGGGCGCGCTCCTCGAAGCTGCGCCCCTTGCGGGTTCCCGCGTCCTCGGCCTCGGTGAGCGCCCGCTTGGCCTCGGCCTGGGCGGTGAGCTGCACGACGCTCGTCTCCACGCGCTGCAGCGCCTCGGCGACCGCCTGCACGCGCCCCTCCTGGCGGCGGGTGGACTCGGCCACGGTCTGTGAGATGGCTCGCTTGGCGTCGGCAAATGGGTTGGCTGCGTCGTCGGAGGCGAAGTGGCGGACCAGCGTCTGGAGGCGCTCCTCCACCAGCTTTGAGACCTGCTCCTTGATCTGATGCTGGACGGCGGTCGAGCGGTCGGCGCCGAAGTGGGCCGCGATCTGCTCGGCGAGCCCGTCCTCGAACTCGCCAAAGGCCCGCGCCAGCGAGCCGCCTTCAGCCGAGAAGGCGCGCTCGAATTGACGCTGGATCTCTTCCACGACGCCGCGCGACTGCTCGATCAGCTGGCTCCGGGCCTCGCCAGAGGCGCGCTCGAACTCCGCCCGCACGAAGTCGACCTCCGCGCCGACGTCCTCGCGGTCGAGAACGCGCGCGCCGATCTCGATTGCGTCGGAGACCGTGCGCGCCGGCTGTTGGCCGATCTCAGCGCGCTCGCGGACGATTCGCGCCGCGCGTTCGTCGCTGACCGTGAGCCGCTCGATCACCAGCCGGTCGTCGAGCGCCCGCACGACGCCGTCACCTTGGCCCGGCGCCCCCTCGAGGGGTAGCTGTGGCTTCTCCGAAGCTTCCATGAGGACTCACAAAAGTAGTCGCCGGACCGGACGGGAAGCTGACGATAGGATGCCCCGCCGTGGCCGTTGACGTATCTGAGGTCTCCAAGCTGGACGTCGAGCCGGGCGAGCTGCCGGAGACGATGGCCGCCTGGGTGATCAGGCCCGAGCGCGAGGGAGAGCCCAAGGACGCCTTCAAGCTCGAGCAGGTCGAGCTGCCGGAGCCGGGCGCCTTCGAGGTGATCGTCCGGGTCATGGCGGCCGGGGTCAACTTCAACAACGTCTGGGCGTCGCTCGGCAAGCCCGTCTCCGTGTTCAACTACGGCGACCACCCCCAGTGGGGCCATCACATCGGTGGCTCGGACGCTTCCGGCGTGGTCTGGAAGGTCGGCCAGGGCGTCACCAAGTGGGAGCCAGGTGACGAGGTGGTGGTCCACTGCAACCAGGCCTCCTACGAGGACGTCGAGGTGCACGGCCTTGACCCGCTCGCTGCCCCGAGCCAGATGATCTGGGGGTACGAGACCACGTGGGGGTCGTTCGCCCAGTTCACCAAGGTGCAGGCGCAGCAGCTCCTGCCGAAGCCCGAAAACCTGTCCTGGGTCGACTCCTCGGCCTACGGCCTCACCTACTTCACCGCCTACCGGATGCTGATCGACCGCTGCCGGCTCCAGGCCGGCCACAACGTGCTGATCTGGGGCGCCGCCGGCGGCCTCGGCGTGTTCGCCACCCAGCTCTGCGCCGTGTCGGGGGCGAACGCCGTCGGCGTCGTCTCCTCGGACGAGAAGGGCGAGCTGGTCAAGAAGCTCGGCGCCGTCGACTACATCAACCGCGGCGAGTTCGCGGGCATGATGCGCAAGGGGGGCGAGTCGCCCGAGGAGGAGAAGGAGCGCTTCAAGGCCTCCCGGGGGTTCGCGAAGCGTGTCAAGGAGATCCTCGGCGACGCCCCGGACATCGTCTTCGAGCACGTCGGCCAGGCGACCTTCCCCACCTCGGTGCTGGTGGTGAAACCGTTCGGCAAGGTCGTGATCTGCGGCGCGACCTCCGGCTACAACCTGGATTTCGACGTCCGCTACCTGTGGATGCGCCAAAAGGAGATCCTGGGCTCCCACTTCGCCAACGCCTACGAGTGCATGCGCGCCAACCAGCTGATGGCCGAGGGCAAGATCCGGCCGGTGCTCTGGCAGGCGATGGGCTTCGAGGGCGTCCCGGAGGCACACCAGCTCTTGCACGAGAACAGGCACCTCGGCAAGATCTCGATCATGGTCGGCGCCACGGACGAGGACGGGGGCAAGCACGCCGAGGGACCGGGTGCGATCCGCGCCGAGGTTGGCACCTAGTGGGCCGCGCGGAAACGACCCATTAGCCGATCCGGGTGCCCGACCTCAACTACATCGACTGGCACATCCATCCCTTCCGGGCCGACCGATGGCTGGAGATCTGGAGGCCGGCCCTGGACCGCGCGCTGGCCTTCGGAGCCAGGTCGTGCCGCCTGACTCGTGACATCGACGACCCGCTCCACTTCCGCCAAGTCACGGTTTGGGACGACCGTGCCGACTTCGAGCGCTACTGGTACTCGGATGAGATCGCGGCCCTTCGCGAGGCCGCACTCAACTACTACAACAAGCCGCTCCTGCCGAGCTGGCACACCCTGATCGTCGACGCGTCAGGCGTCGAGGCCGGCTCGAACAGCGCCTGAGCGGAGCGGGCTGCCTGAGCGGCTCAGTGCTGCTCCAGCGGCGCCATCGTGAGCCCAGAGGCCTGGAGCTGCTCCCAGTAGTGCTCGGCCGGCTCCTTCGGCCCTCTCCAGACGATCACTCGGCCGCTCGAGTGGATCTGGTCGGCTAACCGGTAGCCCTCGTCGACCGTCACCCCGGGAATCACCCGGGCCAGCGTCTTGGCGACGTGGTCGAACGTGTTGCGGTCGTCGTTGAGGACGATCACCAGCCAACTGCCGCCGAGCCCCGACCCGGGGCCGCCGGTGCGGGGCCGCTCGAGCGTCTCAGTGCTCATGCAGCTGTTCTTTCCCCCTCCCTACTAGCCTCCCCGAGGGTAACCCCGGCCCAGGGCGGCTAAGGATTGGGGACCTGGAGCTTGAGGTTGTCGAAGGTCGCGACGATCCGCTTGTCAGAGCGCCTGGTGCTCCCCACGCCCACCTCCAGCTTGCGCCCGCCCACCTGACCCGGGCTCGAGTCGGTCACCTCGGCCAGCTGCCTCCCGTTCACCGTTGCCGTGACCCGGTTGCCCACCGCCTTCAGGCGCAGGAGATTCGGCTCGCCAACCCCCTTGATCGCCCGGCTTCGACCCTGGGCCGGGAAGCCGCCTCCGCCGCCCGACGGGGAGCGGCGCAGCTCGAACCTGTGCCTCCTGGGGAAGACGCGGAGCTCGTACCCGGAGTTCTTGCCGGAGCGCACGGCGACCGTCACGTACGTGCTTTTCCTGAGGCCCTTCGGCGTGGTCTTGAGCAGCGTTTGCTTCGCCTGGAAGTCGTGATTCGGGCCATCGGTGTCGCCCTCGACCGGCGGCCGGTAGCCACAGGTGCCCCCTCCCCTGTTGCGCCGCGCGCGAACTCTCTTGGCCTTCTCCCTCCACCTCTTGTCACAGTGCTTGCCGCTCGAATGGCGGAGCTCCTTTCCCTCGGCCTTGCTCGAGAAGTTGTTCTTGTAGACCGATACCGCGCCCAGCACGACGGTGGGCGCGAGGCCGAGGGCGAGGGCCGCCACCAGCAGGGCGACGGTCGATTTCGTGCGGCGGCGAGGTTCCATTCGAGGTCCGTGCAGGGTAGCCAAGTGGTCCGACCGCGGCCCGACGGGCCACCTCAGGCAGCGCTCTCCGCGCGCTTCCTCCAGTAGCGCTCCAGCCCGAGCCACAGTTGCTCCGGCGGGGCCGCCTGGAGCAGGCGCTCGGCCACCCCGGCGTCGACCTCGGCTTCGATCTCGGCTTCCACCTCGGCCAGGAAACTCTCCCGATCGTCGTTGCGGGCGCGCTCGGCGTTGGCTCGCAGCCGCTCCTGCAGGCGCTCGAGCTGCCGGTCGACGTCATCAACGCGGCCGAAGTGAGTGAGGCAGAGTCGTTGCGGGAACCACTCGGCGACGGTCTTCAAAGAGCGCTCCCACGCCTCCACGTCGATGTCCGGCGGCGGAGTCGGCGCAACCGTGAGCTCCCGCGGAGGAATGCGCACGCCGGCGACATCGCCGACGTAAGCGTCGCCGGTCGATTCATGGAGGTAGGCGACGTGGTGGCTCGCGTGACCCGGGGTATAGGCGACGCGAAAGCCCTCGATCCGCTCTCCCCCGCCGAGCGCGACGACATTGGGGGCCGGCACCGGAAGCACCTCGCCCCAGAGGCGCTCCATCTGGTCCCCATACAGCCGGCTTGCGCTGTCGAGCAGCTTCGCCGGGTCCACCAGGTGCGGCGCGCCGACCTCGTGCACGTAGACGCGCAGCCGCGGAAACTGCCGGACGAGCGAGCCCGACGCGCCCGCGTGATCGAGGTGGACGTGGGTGAGCAGTAGCCCGCGCGGCTCGCTCTCGAGGCCGGCGAGCAGGACCTCGAGACACGACGAGGGGCCCGGATCGACGATCAGCCCGTCGAGCTCGTAGGCGGCGATCACGCGGTCGCGCCCCAGATGCGTGAGATCGATTAGACGGGACATCGACTCAGGTCGCGAGGGTGGCTGAGAAGTACGCGAAGCAGCCCGATTCCTCCATTCGCTCCTCTGTCAGCCCGGCCCGGTCCAACCACCGGGACAGGTCCGAGACCGTGCCACCGGGCCCGAGGCCACCCCCGCCCGGCCGGACCAGAATCCGCTGGCGCATCCTTTGTCCGCGGGCGATCATGCTGCCCTCGAGACGTCCACCCGGCCGAAGGCAGCGAGCCGCCTCTCCCACTGCGGCTTGGGGATCGGGAAAGCAGTGGAGGCCAAAGTGGGAGAGAAAGAGGTCCGCCACCCCGGACTCGAGGGGGATCGCCGTGGCATCGGCCTGCACGAACTCGATTCTGTCGAGGCGCCGCCTCGCGGCCGTGGCGCGGGCACGGGCAACCATGCTCTGAGACAGGTCCACGGCCAGATAGCGCACTTCGTGCTCGGGCGCCAGCCCGCGGAAGGCGACGCCCGCACCACAGGGCGCGTCCACGACCAGGCCGCCCGCGGGCACTGCGGCAATTCGCCCCATGCTCTCGTAGTACGGACGGACGTCAGCTCCCCAAACGGCTCGGCCGATCACCCGGCTGGCCGCCTCGTGTTCCATGTACAAGGCGTACAGGCGGCCGAAGGGACCGTCGAACAGGGCCAGGTTGCGCTGGCGAACGCTCTCCCTCGGGCGAGGAGGTCCAAGGATCTTTCGGGTCATGGCGCTTCCGAACTTACAATTCCATGTATGAGCGAACATCGCCTCCCGGAGCCCGACCGGCCCTGGGTGATGCGGACCTACGCGGGGCACTCCGACGCGCGGCGCTCGAACGAGCTCTACCGGCGAAACCTGGCCAAGGGCCAGACCGGCCTCTCGGTCGCCTTCGACCTCCCGACCCAGACCGGCTATGACCCCGGTCACCCGCTGGCCCGGGGCGAGGTCGGCAAGGTCGGCGTCTCGATCGTCAACAAGGGCGACATGCACACGCTGCTCGACGGCATCCCGCTCGACGAGATGAACACCTCGATGACGATCAACGCCACCGCCGCGTGGCTGCTCGCTCTCTACGCCACCGTCGCCGAGGAGAACGGGATCGAGCGCTCGAAGCTCACGGGCACGACCCAGAACGACATCATCAAGGAGTACCTCTCCCGCGGCACCTACGCGTTCCCGCCGGAGCCCTCCATGCGGCTGATCGCCGACACGGTCGCGTTCACCGTCAACGAGGCGCCGAGCTGGAACCCAATCAACGTCTGCAGCTACCACCTCCAGGAGGCGGGGGCCACGCCGGTGCAGGAGATCGCCTACGCGCTGTCCACGGCGATCGCGGTGCTCGACGAGACGAAGCGCCGCGGCCAGGTGTCTGAGAGCGACTTCCCCCGCGTCTTCGGCCGGATCTCATTCTTCGTCAACGCCGGCGTGAGGTTGATCGAGGAGCACGCGAAGCTCCGCGCCATGGGGCGCCTGTGGGAGGAGATCGGCCGTCGGCGCTACGGCGTCACTGAGCCGAAGTACCTGCGGATGCGCTACGGGGTCCAGGTCAACTCGCTCGGCCTCACCGAGTCGCAGCCAGAGAACAACGTGCCGCGGATAGTGCTCGAGGCGCTCGCCGTCACTCTGGGCCGCGACGCTCGCGCCCGGGCAATCCAACTCCCCGCCTGGAACGAGGCGCTCGGGTTGCCGCGGCCGTGGGACCAGCAGTGGAGCCTGCGGATCCAGCAGATCCTGGCCAACGAGACCGACCTGCTCGACTATCCGGACATCTTCGAGGGGTCCGTGGTGATGGATGGCCTGGTCTCCGAGCTGGCCGAGGGCGCGCGCCAGGAGATGGAGATCGTGGAGGAGCACGGCGGTGCTGTCGATGCGGTGCCGTACATGAAGGCGAGGCTGGTCGAGTCCCACCGCGACCGGGTGGCCAAGATCGAGCGCGGCGAGATCAAGGTGGTGGGCCAGAACTGCTTCACCGAGACGGAGGACTCGCCGCTGACGGCTGGGGCCGACGGGGGCATCCTGACGCCCGACCCGGAGGTCGAGCGCGAACGCGTGGAGGCGCTAGCGCGCTGGAAAGCCGAGCGCGACCAGGCCGGCGTCGATCGAGCCCTGGCGCGGCTCGCCGAGGTCGCCCGCGACGAGTCGGCGAACATCATGCCGGCGACGATCGAGGCGGCGAAGGCGGGCGCCACGACGGGCGAGTGGGCGGGGACCCTGCGCGACGTCTTCGGCGACTACCGAGCGCCGACCGGGGTCGCCGCCGCAGCCGAGAGCGGTGATGGCGACCTTCTCGCCGCCGCTCGGGCGCGCGTCGACGAGGTCTCCGAGCGGCTGGGCCGCCGGCTTCGCATCCTGGTCGGCAAGCCGGGCCTTGACGGGCATTCCAACGGCGCCGAGCAGATCGCCGTCCGCGCCCGCGACGTCGGCATGGAGGTGATCTACCAGGGGATTCGCCTGACGCCCGAGCAGATCGCGGCCTCCGCACGCGACGAGGACGTGGACGTGGTGGGCCTCTCGATCCTCTCCGGCAGCCACCTCGAGCTGGTGCTCGCGGTCGTTCGGTTGCTCACGGAGGCCGGCGTCGACGCCCCCGTCGTGGTCGGCGGGATCATCCCCGAGGACGACCGCCAGCCGCTCCTGGACGCCGGTGTGGCGGCCGTGTTCACCCCCAAGGACTTCGAGCTCGGCCGCCTGATGGGGGC
>JBBPIK010000131.1:0-3859 GCA_038040415.1 Actinomycetota bacterium | reverse complement strand
GCGAGGAGAACGCCAGGGGAGCAGGCTTCACGGGCCCGCCGGGAGCCGGCCCGCCCTTGCCGGGCGAGAGCGGTAACTCGCCTGGCGCATCCTGACTGCGCACTTGACCCACCGTGTGGGCATTGCAGACGCCTCTCGCGCGGATTGCGGTGCCAGAATGTTGGCATGACCTCGCGCAAGCTCCTAGCTGAGATCAAGGAGCTCCGCCTGGAGGGCAGGGAGCACCAGCGGCGAGCCGACGAGCTCATAGACGAGATCCGGGAGGAAGTCCGCCTCACCCGGGAGGAAGTGCAACTCACCCGGGAGGAAGTGCAACTCACCCGGGAGGAAATACGACTCAACCGCGAGGTGATTCGCCGCAACGAGCTTGCCTTCCGGCAGGGAGCCACCGCCCTCGGTGAGCTGATCGGGGAGATCCGCGCCCAGACCCAGGCGATCTTCAAGCTGATCGACCGGCTCGACGGCGGGGCCGCAACCGCCTAGCGGCTCCGCGGGGCCGCGCCCGCGCGCTTCTCGTTAGCGTGCGGCGCGGATGAAGTCACACACGGTCTACAAGACGTTCGAGGTCCCGGAGCGGCGCAGCTTCATCCGCATCACCGACGACGTGCAGGCGGCCGTGGACGAGGCTGGGATCGCCGAGGGGATGGCGCTCGTCTCCGCCATGCACATCACCGCCGGCGTCTGGGTGAACGACGACGAGCCGGGCCTCCACGCCGACACGCTGGAATGGCTCGACAAGCTGGCGCCCCCGAGCTGGCAGGAGCCGGCGAACGAGGTCGCGCGGGAGCTCTCACCCGACCCCGGCGACTACCGACACCACCGTGGCGGCGAGGACAACGGCGACGCCCACCTCAAGAACCTGCTCGTCCACCACCAGGCGATCGTGCCGGTCACCGACGGCCAGCTCGACCTGGGCCCCTGGCAGCAGGTCTTCTACACCGAGTTCGACGGCCGCCGTGCGAAGCGGCTGGTCATCAAAGTGCTCGGCGAGTAGGTCACTCGGGGTCAATCAGGGTCAGTCCCGTACCCATCCCGTACCCACGCGGTACCCACCGGAGGGAACCGCATGACCCGCGGTGACCCCACCGGCACCTTCTGCGACTGCGCCCTCCCCGACCGGCGACTGGAGAACGGCAACCTCTACTGCGCCGAGTGCGGGCGCCAGATCCCCGAGGCCCGCGACCAGTTGCTCGTCATCGTCGCCCGCAGCGTCCGTCACATCGACCGTCGCCTGGACGATCTGACCAAGGCGCTCGCCGGGCGCAACGGAGGCCGACCGTGATCGGCCCGACTTCAGACCTTCGACCCGAGCGCAGCCCTGCCCGCGGGTCGAGGCGCGGCCCGGCCTCTACTGCCGACGTGTCGCAGCGCAGGGCGCGGGTGGTTCCTTGCTCACCCCCGCTCGGCGCCAGCTTCCCCTCGAACCCCAATCTGAAAGGACGGACGCCATGAGTGAGCGCACCTTCAATGACCTGATTCGCGAGGAACGGCCCGGCCAGGCCGCCAGACGGGTCGCCTTCCGCGAGCGCCTATTCGGGCCAGACCCCGAGCCCGAGGACGCGCCGAGCAAGCCTCCCGGCGATGCCGATGGCGGCAAGGGCGAGGCCGAGGACTACGCGACCGAGTACGTGCAGACCGAGGCAGAGGTGGAGCGCATGCGCGTTTTCACTGACGACGAATTGAATCCCGACACCGAAGGAGAACACCGATGACCACCAAGAGCGAGGCCCCCAGCATCCTGCCCGACCATCTGGCGATCCCGGCCCTGGCCGAGGCGACCGATCGCCTTGCCAAAGCCGCGGACGCGGTGCGGGCTGCGCAGCAAGAGACACTCGAAACGCGGGCTGCGGTCGAAGCCGCACCGGCCACGGACAAGGCAGCGGTTCGGGCTGCGGTCGAAGCGGGCAAGCCGACCCCGGAGCGAACCGAGCCGATCCGCAAAGCCGAGCACGCGGCAGCTCGGCGCCGACTGGACGCCGCGAACGCATTTGCCCGAGAGGCTGCCGATGGCTTCCGAGCGCTGCTCGTCCAACACCGTGAGGAGCTGGACGCCCTGCAGGCGCCGCGCGTTACCGAGGCTGCGAGCGCAGTCGACGCGACACTCGCCACCCTCGGCGCCCAGCTCGACGATCTAGCCCGTGAGGTCGGCATCTGGCGCGAGCTGCACGCGGTCACGGCCCGACGCGAGACAACGCCCGCCGACGAGCGGAGCAGGATGCTGGGCCGCGAGCCAGCCGCCGCGTTGCCCAACTTCGGTGCGGCAAGGAACGCAGCGGTGAAGCAACTCGCAGCCGTGCGAGCGACCGTCGAAGAGCTGCAAGCCCAGCCGACCCCGGCTCCCGACAGGCAAGCCGAGCGGCAAGAGCGGCGGCGTCAGAGGCGCGAGCGGCTTACGGGGACGGCAGCGTGACCCTGGGGATCGACCCCCTTCGACCCCCCTCGCAGGACCGGCGAGGACTGCTCGGCAGGGTGTGGACGCATCCACAAGACGGGCCTGAAGTAAGCGGTCTACTCCCGCAGCCCGGCGGCTTTGAGGGGCCCGTTAAGCCGTTAGGTGGGTGGGGCGGGGCTCCCCCGCCTCGCGCTGCGCTCCGCCAGGCGCTCCGCCATCTGCACTCCCTGCGAGCTGAGATAGACGAGCACGCCTACGAACGGCAACACGATGACGAACACAGACCATGCCGCCTTCCCTCCGCCCGAGACGTCGGTGCGGCTGAAGAGGTCGGCGAAGACGGTAAACAGAAGCCGGAGCCAGATCACGAGCCCGAAGAACACGAGCATCGTCCAGATGATGTTGAGGAGTGGGTAGTCGGCGGCGAGCAGCATCTATGTCTCTCCCTTGTAGGTCGTCGGCTGGGTCTAGCTTTCGATTGCAGCGCACAGATCGCTGAGCGCGTCCTGAGCTTCACCATCTGGAAGCTGCGAAACCGTGCTCTTGCAGGATTCAGCAGCCTGCGACAGGGCCTCATCGACCTGGTCGCCACCTTCGCTCAATGCCTGCTTCGCGCTGTCACCGACCGTGCTGCAAGCGGACTGCAAGGCGGAACCAGCGGCGTCTGGGAGACCTTGTGCCTGCGTGGTGCACGACTCAACGGCCGCATCGATTCGTTCCTCAGCCGAAGCGTCGGTCGTTTCGGTGGTCGTCGTGGAGTCATCGTCACCGCAACCGGCTGCGATCAACGCGCTGGCGGCGAGTATCCCCAGCAATCCAATGATCAGGCGAGGAGTGCGTCCGGGCATGGTTTGGGCCTCTTTCTCCGACCAGTCGTGGCCGTGGCGTCGCAGGGCGTTCTGGGGCTTGTGAGGAGGGACTCAATCACAGGTAAGGCGGAGATGCAGCTCTACATACAGCGCGGCTCAGCCACCTTCGCGGCGGTGTCTCATCGCGCTGAGGCGCTCGCGTGGGCGGCTGCCCTCGGCCTTCCCCCTGATGTACTGCTGCGCGACCGAGGTCAGCAAGGCGACAAGCACGCCGATGCCGGTGAGGATGTAGATGATCGTGAAGATCTGCGTCCCGGCGGTAGTCGGCGCGAAATCTCCGTAGCCGACGGTAGTGAGCGTGATGACCGAGAAGTAGAGGGCCTGGATGATGGTCCAGTCCTCAAAGTGCCAGTAGAAGATCGTCCCGGTGAGGATCAAGGTCCCAGCGACGAGGGGCAGGGCCTTGGTCTGAGGATCACGCCAAACGGCGACGACTGCCCGGGCGAGCCCCCGCATTGCGAGAGCAAGGGAAAGCACAGGGACGGGTCTTCGCCGCATCCCAGCGCTTACCTGCGACACCGCCCGGGAAGGATCTCGCGCGACAGGGAGAGCTGATGGCCCCGCTGCCCAAGCCACCCGGTCAACGGCGTCGAGAGCG
>JBBPIK010000130.1:0-3902 GCA_038040415.1 Actinomycetota bacterium | reverse complement strand
CGGTGATGAACATGTGCGAGGTCTCCTTGACCATGAAGATGAAGTCGGTCATCGCGGGCGAATAGACGGCGCCGCCCGCGCACGGCCCCATGATCAGGCTGATCTGCGGGATCACCCCCGAGCACTGGACGTTGCGCACGAAGACGTCGCCGTAGGCGCCCAGCGAGACGACGCCTTCCTGGATTCGCGCCCCGCCCGAGTCGTTGATGCCGATCACCGGGGCTCCGATCTTGGCGGCCAGGTCCATGACCTTGCACATCTTGTCCGCCATCACCTCGCCGAGCGAGCCGCCGAAGACGGTGAAGTCCTGTGAGAAGACGACCACCGGCCTGGCGTCGATGGTTCCCCAGCCCGTTACCACCGCGTCCCCCCAGGGCCGGCGCTTCTGCATCTCGAACTCGTAGGTGCGGTGGCGGACGAAGGTGTCGAGCTCCTCGAACGAGCCGGGATCCAGGAGCTTGTGGACCCGCTCCCGGGCCGTGAGCTTGCCCTTCTCGTGCTGCTTGGAGACCGCCTCTTCGGAGGCGGAGTGGACCGCCTGCTCGCGCAGCTCGCGCAGATAGGCGAGCTTTTCCTCGTGGGACTCGGGGAACTTCTGGCGCACTGCGCGCCGATTCTATGTCGCAGCGGCGGCGCGCTCGAGCATCGCGGCCAGGGCCGCGGTCACGTGGGGGTCGAGCTCGGACCCGCCGGCCTTACGAAGCGCGTCGACCGCGCTCCGCCGCCGCTCGTCCGCCGAGGCCCCGCCGGGCGCCGGTGCTGCCAGTGCCCTGTCGCAGGCGCAGGCAACGCGCACGATCCGCGACTCGATCGGGATCTGCTCGCCGGCAAGGCCGGTCGGCCCGCCACCGTCGAAGCGCTCCCGGATGGCGCCGATCCACTCGCAGGCCTGCTCGGGAACGCCCGCGCCACGCGCCAGCTCGGCCCCCCTGACGAAGCGGGAATCCAGCAGCGCCACGTCCTCCGGCGTCAGCTCGCCGGGCGGCTTTTTGAGCACCGCCGCCGGCACGTAGACGTTGCCGACCTCGTGCAACCTCGCGGTCTCGCGCACCGCCTCCGCGTGGTCGCGCTCGAGGTCCAGCTCGACGGCCGCGGCGAACGCGTAGGCGGCGGTTCCGTCGGCGTGGCCTCGGGACCCGGGCAGGTGGCGCTCCAGTGCGTCGAGGAGCTCTGAGCCGCGCGCCTTCACGCGTGGGGCCAGGCTCGGCTCAGGCTCGCTCGAAGGGGCGCCGCTCGGGCGATCCGAGCTCATCTAGGAGCTGCTCCAGGGCGGCGTCCACGTCGCGAGGATTGGGCCGCGAGTGCTGGGCGACGATCGAGACCGAGGTTCCGAACTCCTTCTCGGCGAGCTCCAGGGCGATCCGGGCGCTCCCCAGGTCGGCTTCGCTCGTGCGCCAGGCGAGCATTCGCTCGCGCTCGCGGTGAGTGACCTCGACCGAAACGGATTGCGACCTGCCCACGACGCCCGCCATCCACGCCTCCATGCGTGCCAGGTCGTCTGCCAGCTCCCACAGCTCGGGGGCGGACTTGACCAGCGTCCGCTTGGTCTTGGATTCCATGGTTCCGGGCTTCTGCCATCCGCAGCCGACTCCTTCCTCTGAACCAGGACCCCGCTAGTCCCCCACTAGAAGAACGCGCCGCCCTTGTACTCGCCGAACACCTCTCGCATCGCGCCGCAGACCTCGCCGATCGAGGCGCCGGCGCGCAGGGAGTCCTTGATCGGATAGAGCAGGTTGCCCTCGCCCTCGGCGACCTCGTGGAGCTCCGCCAGCCGCCCGTCCACCGCCGCCTGGTCGCGGCCTTCCTTGAACCGCTTCAGGCGGTCGACCTGGCGGCGCTCCGCCTCCGGATCCACCCGCAGGATCTCCACGTCGTCGACCTCCTCGGTCACGTACTTGTTGACGCCGACGATGACGTCCTGGCCGCTGCGGTTGCGCTCGTGATAGGAGGCCGCGGACTCCTCGATCTCGCGCTGGATGAACTCGAGGGCCTGCACCGAGCCGCCGAGCTGCGTCACCTTGTCGATCAGCTCCCAGGCGCGTGCCTCGATCTCGTCGGTGAGCGACTCGATGAAGTGGGAGCCGGCGAACGGGTCGGCGGTGTCGGCGGCGCCTGACTCGTGGGCGATCACCTGCTGGGTGCGGAGCGCGATCCGCGCCGAGCGCTCGGTGGGCAGTGCCAGCGCCTCGTCGAAGCCGTTCGTGTGGAGCGACTGGGTGCCGCCGCAGACCGCCGCGAAGCCCTGGAGCGCCACCCGGATGATGTTGACCTCGGGCTGCTGCGCCTGGAGCGTGACGCCGCCGGTCTGGGTGTGGAACCGGATCGTCTGCGCGCGCTCGTCGGCGGCGAAGCGCTCCCGCATGATCTGTGCCCACATCCGCCGCACGGCGCGGAACTTGGCGATCTCCTGGAAGACGTTGTTGTGGCAGTTGAAGAAGAAGGCGAGCCGAGGGGCGAAGTCGTCAACCGCGAGGCCCCGGTCCAGGGCCGCCTCCACGTAGGCGATCGCGTTGGCGAGCGTGAAGGCGACCTCCTGCACCGCCGAGCAGCCCTTCTCGCGGATGTGGTAGCCGGAGATCGAGATCGTGTTCCACTTCGGGACTTGCTTGCGGCAGTACTCGAAGATGTCGGTGGTCAGGCGCATGGTCGCCTCGGGCGGGTAGATGTAGTTGCCCCGCGCCACGTACTCCTTCAGCACGTCGTTCTGGACCGTGCCGCGCAGCTTCTCGGCGCTCACGCCCTGCTCCTCGCCCACGAGCTCGTAGAGCAGCAGCAGGATCGCCGCCGGCGCGTTGATCGTCATCGAGGTCGAGACCTCGTCGAGCGGGATCTGATCGAAGCAGATCCGCATGTCCTCGACGGTGTCGATGGCGACCCCGGTCCGACCCACCTCGCCGCGGCAGAGGGGGTCGTCGGAGTCGCGGCCGAGCTGGGTGGGCAGGTCGAAGGCCATCGAGAGCCCGGTCGAGCCGTGCTCGATCAGATAGCGGTAGCGGGTGTTGGTCTCCTCGGCGGTCGCGAAGCCGGCGTACTGGCGCATCGTCCAGAGCCGGTCGCGGTACATGTGCTGGTGGATGCCGCGGGTGAAGGGATAGGAGCCGGGCTCGCCGAGCCGCTCCTCGAGGCCCGGCGCGACGTCGCCCTCTTCGTAGACGGGCTCGATCTCGATTCCCGAGTCGGTGAACACCCGCTCGTCGTCGGGGCCGACGACAGGAGCGATGGTGGGCTTCTCGGTGGGCCGGGTTCCCATGGGCAAAGGATATTCGCGCCTCTGCCCGGCGCTTAGCGGGCGAGGATATTCACGGAATCGCGGGTCGCCTCGATCACGCGGTGCACTGCCTCGTCGGGCATCGCCGCCCAGAGCGGCAGACGCACCAGTCGCTCGCTGAGGCGCTCGGTGTTCTCGAGCCCGCTCCCCACGCGCCCCACACGCCGGCCGGCCGGCGACGAGTGAAGTGGCACGTAGTGGAAAACGGCATGGATGTCGCGCTCGGCCAGCTCCTGGATGAAACGTGCCCGGAGGTCCGGCTCGGGCAGCAGCAGGAAGTACATGTGGGCGTTGTGCTCGCAGTCGGGCGGGACCAGCGGCCGTCGCAGGCGCCCTTCGCGCTCCAGCTCTGCGAACGCGTCGTGGTAGCTGTTCCAGATCTCCAGCCGCAGCTCGGTGACCTCGCGGGCCCGCTCGAGCTGTGCCCAGAGGAAGGCGGCGCTGACCTCGCCCAGCCCGAACGACGATGCGACCTCGATCCAGGTGTAGCGGTCCACCTCGCCGCGCTCGAACTCGGCGCGGTTGGTGCCCTTGTCCCAGACGATCTCCGCGCGCCGAGCCGCTTCCGCGTCGTTGACGAGCAGCGCTCCCCCCTCCCCACAGGTGACGTTCTTGGTCTCGTGGAAGCTGAGGG
>JBBPIK010000053.1:0-17070 GCA_038040415.1 Actinomycetota bacterium | reverse complement strand
GCGACACGCGGATTATGATTCCGCTGCTCTAACCAGCTGAGCTACTCCGGCGGGGGATCGAATCGTAGCGGCGGTCGTTTGGCTGCCAGGCTCTAGGCTGCCGTCGGTGAGCGAGCTCGATCAGGCGGTCAGGGCGGTGGTCCGCGACTGCCTGGCGGTGCGCGAGCGAGAGAACGTGCTGAAGCCGGACGTCACCGTGGACGGCGAGCCCGTGGTCCGCAACGGCGCTCTGGTCGTCTGAGCGGGATCAGGCGCGTGCTGCTCGCGGTGCCGAACTTCTCCGAGGGCCGCGACGGCGGGCGAATCGAGGCGATCTCGACTGCGTTCGCAACCGGCGCCGCGCTGCTGGACACCCATTCCGATCCCGTCCACAACCGCACCGTGCTGACGCTCAGCGGCCCCTCCGACTCGCTCGAGGACGCGCTCGCCAACGGAGCGCGGGCCTGCGCTGAGGCGATCGACATGCGGCAGCACGATGGGGCGCACCCGGCTGTCGGTGCGCTCGACGTCTGCCCCGTGGTCTGGCTTCGCACCCAAGATCGCGACGCCGCTCGGGCCGAGGCGCTGGCCGCCGCCCGCGGGATCGCCGCGCAGGCGCATGTGCCGGTGTTCCTCTACGGAGAGCTGGCCAATCACCCCTCTCGCCGCGAGCGGGCCTTCTTTCGCGCCGGGGGGCTGGTCGAGCTGCGTCGGCGGCTCGACGCCGGCGAGCTGCGGCCCGACTTCGGGCCCGCGGAGCCGCATCCCAGCGCCGGGGCCACCTTGGTGACCGCCCGCCCGCCGCTGGCCGCCTTCAACGTCGAGCTGGAGGGCGCAACAATCGAGGTTGTCCGCGAGATCGTCGACCGCCTCCGCGAGTCAGGCGGCGGGCTGCCCGGGGTGCGGGCGCTCGGGATCGACCTTGGCCGCGGGCGGACGCAGGTGTCGACCAACGTGCACGACCCGATCGCCGTGCCGCTCGCGGTTGTGATCGAGAGGGTGGGCGCGCTGGCGGCGGCGCGCGGCGCGGGCCTGGTGGCCGCCGAGATCGTCGGGCTCGTCCCCGAGGCCTCCCTCGACGGCCTCCCCGAAGACCCGCCACTGAGCGGCTTCGACCCCGCCCGGCAAGTGATCGAGCGGCGCGTGCGCGTGTAGGCGGGCTCAGCCGCCGTCCTCGCTCGCCTGGCGCTCCTGGACCTTGCGCTCGAGCTGCTCCATGACGTCCGGGTCGCGAAGCGTGGTCACGTCGCCGAGCTCGCGCCCCTCGGCGATGTCGCGCAGCAGGCGGCGCATGATCTTCCCCGAGCGGGTCTTCGGCAGGTCCCCCGCCCAGATGATCCGCTTCGGTCGTGCGATCTTCGAGATCCGGGTGGCGACGTGCTCGCGGATCTCGCCCGCGATCTCATCGGAGCCATCGAGTTCGCCCTCCAGGGTCACGAAGGCGCAGATCGCCTGACCGGTCGTCTCGTCCGTCTGCCCAATCACCGCCGACTCGGCCACCTTGGCGTAGGAGACGATCGCCGACTCGATCTCCGCGGTCGACAGCCGGTGGCCCGAGACGTTGATCACGTCGTCGACCCGTCCCAGAATCCAGAGGTAGCCGTCAGAGTCCTTGCGGGCGGCATCGCCGACCAGGTAGGTGGTGCTCCCGAAACGGCTGTAGTAGGTCTCTGTGTAGCGTTCCTCCTCCTTGTAGAGGGTGCGGAGCATCCCGGGCCACGGCCGCCGTATGACCAGGAGCCCCTGGCTGCCGTCGGTCACCTCGTTGCCCTGATCGTCGACCACGGCGGCGTCGATTCCGGGCAGCGGCCTGGTAGCCGACCCGGGCTTGGTCTCGGTGACGCCGGGGAGGGGGCTGATCAGGATGTGGCCGGTCTCCGTCTGCCACCAGGTGTCGACGATCGGGCAGCGCTCGGCGCCGATCACCTTGTGGTACCAAAGCCACGCCTTCGGGTTGATCGGCTCGCCGACGGTCCCCAGCAGGCGCAGCGAGGAGAGATCGTGCTTGCCCGGATGCTCCGCTCCCCATTTCATGCAGGCGCGGATTGCGGTCGGCGCCGTGTAAAGGATCGTCACCCCGTAGCGCTCGACGAGCGACCACCAGATCTCCTTGTCCGGGTAATCCGGTGCTCCCTCGTACATGACGCTCGTGGCGCCGTTGCAGAGCGGCCCGTAGACGATGTAGCTGTGGCCGGTGACCCAGCCGACGTCGGCGGCGCACCAAAAGACGTCGGAGTCGGGCTTCAGGTCGAAGACGTAGCGGTGCGTGAAGCTGACGCCGACCAGGTAGCCGCCGGTCGTGTGCAGGACGCCCTTCGGCTTCGCCGTCGATCCCGATGTGTACAGCACGTACAGCGGATGCTCGGCGTCGAGTGGCTCGGGCTCGCAGCGCTCGTCGGCGGCCTCGAGCGCGTCGTGGAACCAGACGTCGCGGCCCTGGGTCATCTCGCAGCCCTCGCCGGTGTGCCGGACGACGAAGATCGTCTCGATCGCCCCGACGTCGCCGATCTTCTCGTCCACCTGTTGCTTGATCGGCGCCGTCTTGCCCTTGCGCCGCGCGCCGTCGATCGTCACCAGCGCCTTCGCGTCCGAGAATTCCATCCGCTCCTTGACGGCGTCCGGGGAGAAGCCGCCGAAGACGACGTTGTGAGGGGCGCCGATCCGCGCGCAGGCGAGCATCGCGACCGCCAGCTCGGGAACCATGGGCAGGTAGATGCCGACCACGTCGCCCTTGCCGATCCCGTGGTCGCGCAGCGCGTTCGCGAACCGCTGCACGTCGCGGTGCAGGTCGGCATAGGTGATTTCGCGCTCCTCGCCCTCCTCGCCGCGCCAGAAAAACGCCACCTTGTCGCCCCTGCCGGCCTCTACGTGGCGATCCAGGCAGTTGTGCGACACGTTCAGCTTGCCGCCCTCGAACCACCTGTAGAACGGGGCGTCCGAGTCGTTCAGGGTCTGCTGGGGCCTCTCGAACCAGTCGAGGAGCTCCTCGGCCTGCCTGGCCCAAAAGCCCTCCAGGTCGCGGTCGGCTTCCTCGTGGAGCGACCAGTCGCTGACCAGCGCTCGCCGGCGAAACTCCTCGGGGGGCGGAAACCTCTCCACCTCGAGCAGCGCCTCGAGCTCGCGCCCGAGGCGCTCCGCGCTCGCCGAATCAGTCGCCATCACTCACCTCGGATCCATTCCCCAGTCTGCGGTTCAGCGCGCAGGGTATCTTCCCGCTATGGCCCAGACCCGCCGTCGAAGAAAGCACCGCGGAACCCAGTCAGGAAGCATCGACCGCCGCGGCCGAAGGGGCCGTCCGCGCAGCCGGCAGGAGGCACGCGCGCGGGCCAAGCAGCAGATGGGCTCCAAGCGCGACCTGCCGCCGACCTGGTCGAGCGCGGTGAACAGGGGCCTGCTCGGCGCCGGGATCTTCTTCGTGCTGCTGGCCACCCTCTTCGGGCGCCCATTGCTTCAGGCCCTGGCCCTGGCCGCCTTCATGCTCCTGATCTATATCCCGATGGGTTACTCCTTCGATCGCTTCTTCTACAACCGCCGTCAGGCAGCCAGGCGGCGTCGCGCCCAGAGCGAGTAGCCACACCGCCCCGGCCGCTACCCTCAAAGGAGCCATGGACGTCCGCTCCTTCACCGTCGGTCCGGTCGCTGAGAACTGCTACGTCGCCCGTCTCGAAGACGCCGACCGGGGGCTGATCGTCGACCCGGGGGACGAGGCCGACCGGATCCTGGCGGCAGTGGAGAAGCTCGGGATCGCGATCGAGGCGATCCTGCTCACGCACTGCCACTTCGACCATATCGGCGCCGTCGCCCCGGTGGCGAGAGCGACCGGGGCGCCGGTGTACTGCCCCGAGATCGAGGTGCCGGTGCTCGCCGACATCATGTCCTACGTTCCCTGGCCCGGCTTCGGGCCGTACGAGAGCTACGAAGCCGACGAGACGGTCGCCGGGGGCGAGCACCTGGAGGTTGCGGGCCTGGGGATCGACGTCATCTTCACTCCTGGCCACAGCCCCGGGCACGTCACCTACGCGATCCCGGACCACTCGGCGCTGTTCTCCGGTGACGTCTTGTTCAAGGGATCGGTCGGCCGCACGGACCTGCCCGGCGGAGACTCGGGCACCCTGATCGAGAGCATCCGTGGGCTGGTCGAGGGCTTTCCTGAGGAGACCACCGTCTACCCGGGGCACATGGGGATAACGACGCTGGGCGCCGAGAAGGCCACCAACCCCTTCCTCGCCGAGCTCGCCCGGTAGCCGCTCGCCCACCCTCTAAGCTCGCGCCGAGATGGCCAGTCGCTTCCAGGCCCCGAAGGGCACGTTCGACGTCCTCCCGGGCGGGGCCATCGCTCGCGAGCGCATCGATCAGACCGCACGGGACCTGTTCGAGCGGGCCGGCTACGCGCGAATAGAGACGCCGATCTTCGAGGACACCGAGCTGTTCGCGCGCGGGGTCGGGGGGTCGACTGACATCGTCCGCAAGGAGATGTTCAGCTTCGACGATCTTGGCGGCCGCAACGTCACGCTTCGCCCGGAGGGAACTGCTCCGATCGCCCGCGCCTACCTGGAGCACGGCATGCAGAAGCTGCCGCAGCCGGTGAAGCTCTGGCACCTGGGCCCGTACTTCCGTCACGAGCGGCCCCAGGCGGGTCGCTTTCGCCAGTTCAACCAACTCGGCGCCGAGGCGATCGGCTCCGGCTCGCCGCTGGTGGACGCTGAGCTGATCATGCTGCTCGATGAGCTGCTGCGCAGCCTGGAGGTCCCCGCCCTGCGGCTGCGGCTCGGCAGCCTGGGCTCGCCGGAGGCGCGGGCGTCCTATCGCGAGGAGCTCGCCGCCTATCTGCGCGAGCATCGGGACGAGCTCGCCGAGGACGTCAGCGAGCGCATCGAGGAGAACCCGCTGCGCGCCTTCGACTCCAAGCATGCCGGCACGCGGGCGGTGATGGCGAAGGCGCCCACCATGCTCGAGCGGCTCGACGCGGACGACGCCGAGCACTTCACGGCCGTGCGCCACCTGCTGGACCAGGCCGGAATCGCCTACGAGCTCGACGGCACCCTGGTTCGCGGGCTCGACTACTACACCCGCACCGTGTTCGCGTTCGAGTGCGACCAGCTGGGCGCCCAGGCCGAGGTGGGCGGCGGCGGCCGCTACGACCGCCTCATCGATGAGCTGGGCGGGCCGCCGACCCCGGCGGCGGGCTGGGCCGCAGGCGTCGAGCGCATCTTGCTGGCTCTCGGCGAGCACAAGGAGACTCGGCGGCACGACGCCTTCGTCGCCGCGGCCGACGGTCAGCGAGAGCGGGCGCTGGCGCTCGTCACCGAGCTGCGGCACGCGGGCCTGCGCGCCGAGCTCGATCTCGCCGACCGCGGCCTCAAGGGGCAGATGAGGCAAGCCGACCGGCTCGGTGTCGCGCACACCGTGATCATTGACGCCGATGGTGGGGCGCAGCTCCGCGACATGAGCTCCGGTGAGCAGCGGGAGATCGACCTCGCGCGAGTCGTCGAGGAGCTCGCCCGACCTTGACCGCATCTGCTTCCGGTTTCCCGGCTCTGCGGCCGAACGCCTACCGCGACGTCTGGTGCGGACAGGTGCTGGAGGACAGGGTCGGCTCGGAGGTGCGGGTGGCCGGCTGGGTTCACCGGCGGCGCGACCACGGAGGGCTGATCTTCGTCGATCTGCGAGATCGCACGGGCATCGTCCAGCTCGTCTTCAACCCGGACGCAGCCGGCGGCGCCTTGCAGCTCGGCCACGAGCTTCGCGCCGAGGACGTGGTCAGCGTCGCCGGCCAGGTCGTGCGCCGCGACCCCGAAACCGTCAATCCCGAGCTGCCGACGGGCGAGTTCGAGGTTCGCGTCGCCGAGGTGACCGTATTGGCGGATGCCGAGACGCCCCCATTCGAGATCGAGAGCTTCTCGGGGGAGGTGGGGGAGGAGATGCGGCTTCGCCACCGCTACCTCGACCTGCGCCGCGAGCGGATGCAGTCCGCGATCGAGCTTCGCCACCGTGTCGCCCAAGCGATCCGGCAGTTCATGAATGGCGAGGGCTTCCTCGAGATCGAGACCCCGGTCCTGACCCGCTCTACGCCCGAGGGGGCGCGAGACTTCCTGGTTCCCAGCCGCCTACAGCGAGGCTCCTTCTACGCGCTGCCGCAGTCGCCCCAGCTCTTCAAGCAGCTCTTGATGATCGCCGGCTTCGAGCGCTACTACCAGATCGCCCGCTGCTTTCGCGACGAGGACCTGCGCGCCGATCGCCAGCTCGACTTCACCCAGCTCGACATCGAGATGTCGTTCGTGGGGGTGGAGGACGTGCTCGACCTCAACGAGCGCCTGCTGGCGCAGGTGCTCGGCGACTTCGGGGTCGAGGCGTCGCCGCCGTTCCCACGGATCCCTTACGACGAGGCGATCGCGGACTACGGGAGCGACAAGCCCGACACGCGCTACGGGCTCGAGCTTCGCGACCTCACGGAGTGCGTCCGCCAGACCGAGTTCAACGCGTTCCGCGCCACGATCGAGGGCGGCGGTGCCGTCCGCGGCCTGAACGCCGGCCGGCGCGAGCTGTCGCGCGCCGAGCTCGACGGGCTGGTCGCCGAGGCTCAGGAGCTCGGCGCCAAGGGACTCGTCTGGGCGATCGTGGAGGCGGATGGCTGGCGCTCTCCGGTGGCCAAGTTCCTGTCCGCGGAGGAGATTGCGGCCATGAATGAGGTGCTCGAGGCCTCGCAGGGCGACCTGGTGGTGCTGGTGGCCGACCGGGCGCAGGCTGCGTCCAATGTCCTGGGAGCGCTGCGCCAGCGCTTCGCAGAGCGCTTCGACCTGGTGCCGGCCGGCAGCCAGGCGTTCTGCTGGATCGTGGACTGGCCGCTGTTCGAGTGGAGCGAGGCCGACGAACGCTGGGACCCGCTCCACCACCCGTTCACCTCGCCCGCCGGTGAGCTCGACCCCGCCAACCCCGCACCGGCGCGCGCGCTCGCCTACGACCTGGTCTGGAACGGGATCGAGCTGGGGGGCGGCTCCATCCGAATCAACCAGCCGGACGTGCAGCGCGCCGTTTTCGAGGTGCTCGGCATCGGCCCTGAGGAGGCCGAGGCCCGGTTCGGTTTCCTGCTCGAGGCGCTTCGCTTCGGGGCGCCGCCGCACGGTGGAATCGCCTACGGCCTCGACCGCTGGGTCGCCGAGCTGCACGGGACCGACTCGATCCGCGACGTGATCGCCTTCCCGAAGGCCGCTTCCGGCGCCGACCCACTCACGGGCGCACCGGCGCCGGTGGACGAGGCGCAGCTTCGCGAGCTGGGAATCCAGCTCCGTCAACGCGGCTGATTTTCGGGGGGTTCATTCCGTTGGTGCTCTCAAGGCAAGCCGGCTGCCGTTCCTGGCCCCGCCCTTAAGCTTTCCCCGCCGTCTGTCGAGCTAGCGATTGACTGGTATGGTCACGCAAGGCTCGAACTTGTTCGATAGCCGCTCCTATTGTGAGCCAGCACCTTCGGCTTGGGAGTCGGTTTCCGGCATGCCATTCGTGGCCTGTCCGGTAGACGCCCACCTTCTGAGAAGGGTTCTCAAGCCGAGCGGCGTCGGCAAGTTGGGGCCTTGTCTTTTTCGGGCTCGGGCGCCGCTGGCGTGGGGGGGCGGCTCGTGAGGAAGTCACTGAACGAGAACCCGATCGCGCAGATCGCGGTGCTCGGCGTGCTTGCGGTGGTCGTCGGCTTCCTGCTGTTGACCAGGGCGGCGGGTAAGAGCGGCGGCGACGCGTCCAGCAGCTCAACGACCGCCTCGAGCGCCACCGCCACACCGGCGCCGGCGATCGACTCCGCCGGCTCGACCACGCCGGACCCCTCGACCGGCTCCGGTGAAGCGCCGTCGACGAGCGACGCTCAGGTCGGCGAGTTCGTCGCCGGGCCAGGGCTTCCCAGGCCGGTGGTCAAGGCCTACCGCGACGACAAGACGATCGTCCTGCTCGTGCTCAGGCGCCGTGGGATCGATGACGAACGGTTGCGGCAACAGGTCGAGAGGCTTGGTGGGAAGGGCGACCTGGCGCTGTTCGTGACCAACGCCGGGCACATCGCGCGCTACTCCCGGATCACCCAGGGCGTGAACGTGGACCGCGTCCCGGCGCTGATCGTGCTGCAGCCGCGGCACCTCACGAAGGGGATGCCCAAGGCGACCCTGAGCTACGGGTTCCGGGGACCGCAGAGCGTCGACCAGGCGATCCGCGACGCTCTCTACAAGGGCCCGACGAACCTTCCCTACCACCCTCGGTAGCGGCCTCGCCGACTGCGCCCGCTGGGTCGGCGGTAGGCACGCTTCCCGGCCAGCTACGCTCGGGGAGCGAAGATGAGCGCAGAGGACTTCGAGCACTACTTGGGCGATGACTCACGCCGCGGGCCGGCGCCGGACCGCGCCTACAGCGGCGCTGCCGGGGGACCCCCGTGCGGGGACCTGGTTCGCCTCTCGCTCGCGATTGAGGGAGGTCGCGTGGCCGCGGCGCGCTTCGACGCCGAGGGCTGCGCCGCGACGATTGCCGCGGGCGCCGCGGTCGCCGACGCCGCCGAGGGCGCCTGCGTGCTGGGCGCGGCTCGGCTCGGCTCGGCCGGGGTTTCCGCCGCGCTGGGCGGGCTCTCGCCACAGGGGCGCCACGCCGCCGACCTGGCCGCCGACGCGCTTCACCGGGCGTTGAGCGCCGCGGCCTCGTCGGACGAAGTCCTCTCTGACCCGCCCGCCGGCGGTGAACGCGTGCTGGTGGCGATGAGCGGCGGAGTCGATTCGGCTGTCGCGGCGCTGCTGGAGCGCCGCCGCGGCGCCGAGGTGGTCGCGGTGACCCTGAAGCTGTGGGCCGACCGCCACACCGACGGGGCGCGAAGCTGCTGCTCGCCGGAGGCGGTCGTCGATGCACGGGCGCTGGCCCACGGGCTGGGGCTGCCCCACCTGACGCTCGACCTGGAGTCGGCCTTCCGCGACACGGTGGTGGATGGCTTTCTGCGCGGCCACGAGGCGGGCCGGACGCCGAACCCCTGTGTGGTCTGCAACGGCGAGGTGCGGCTCGACGCGATGCTCGCCCTCGCGCGGCGAGTCGGTGCCTCGGCTCTGGCCACCGGCCACTATGCCCGCGTGGTCGACGACGGCGCCGGCCCGCTCCTCGCCGTACCGGCTGACGCAGCCAAGGACCAGACGTACATGCTCTCCGCGCTGCGGCCGGAGTCCCTGGCCGCGCTTCGCTTCCCACTCGCCGATCTGACGAAGGCACAGGTGCGCGAGCTGGCCGCGAGCGCGGGCCTGCCGGTCGCCACCAAGCGGGAGAGCCAGGACCTGTGCTTCCTCGCAGGAGAAGGAAAGCGCTCCTTTCTCGCGCGGCACGCGCCCCTGCGCGAGCGAGCGGGGGAGATCGTCGACCGCAGCGGCCGCGTGGTCGGGCGCCACCGGGGTCACCACAACTTCACCGTCGGGCAGCGCCGCGGCCTGGGTGTTGCCGCCGGCCAGCCGCTCTACGTGCTCGCCACTGACGCGGGCGCGAACCGAGTTGTAGTGGGACCGCGCACCGCGCTGGCGACGCAGCGGGTCCAGGTTCGCGATGCGACGTTGCTTCGCGACGGCGACCGCGTGGACGGGGTGAAGCTCCGCTACCGATCGCGCCCGATCGGCTGCGCAGTCGAGGGCGCAGCCGGCCGGCATCCGGAGCTTCGCCTGGAGCTGGCCGAGCCCGCGTACGGCGTCGCCCCCGGCCAGGCCGCCTGCCTGATGGATGGCGAGCTGGTGGTCGGTCACGCCACCATCGCGTCCTAGACTGCGGATGCCGTGAACTCCAGCGAGCTCCGCGAGGCTTACCTGTCCTTTTTCGAGGAGCGAGGGCACCTGCGCATGCCCTCGGCGTCGCTGATCCCGGCTGCCGACGATAGGTCGACCCTGCTGACGATCGCCGGGATGCAGCCCTTCAAGCCCTACTTTCGCGGCGAAGAGGCACCGCCGCGCGAGCGGATCGCCTCGTGCCAGAAGTGCTTCCGCACGCCCGACATCGAGGAGGTGGGGAACACCCGCCGCCACCTGACCTTCTTCGAGATGCTCGGGAACTGGAGCTTCGGCGACTACTTCAAGGACGATTCGATCGCCTGGGGTCTGGAGCTCTCGGTCGACGTCTTCGGCCTCGATCCCGAGCGGATCTGGGTGTCCGTGTTCGGTGGCGACGAGGAGCTCGGCCTGGGCCCGGATCAGGAAGCGATCGAGATCTGGAAGGCGCGTGGGATTCCCGAGGAGCGGATCGTGCCGCTACCGCGATCGGAGAACTTCTGGCAGGCCGGCTTGACCGGGCCCTGCGGTCCGTCCTCGGAGATGCACCTTGACCGTGGGCTCGAGTACGGCGATGCCGACGATCGGCCGGGCGACGACACCGACCGCTTCCTCGAGTACTGGAACCACGTCTTCATGACCTACGAGCTGCACGAGGACGGCTCGCTCACACCGCTGCCCAAGAACAACATCGACACCGGAATGGGCCTGGAGCGGATGGCGGCGATCCTGCAAGGGGCGGGATCGGTGTTCGAGACCGACGGCGTCCGGCCGCTGATAGACCTCGCCGAGCAGCTCTCGGGGCGCTCCTACGGCCACGACCGCGTGACCACGCGGGCCATGCGAATCATCGCCGACCACTCCCGCGGGATGACCTTCCTGATCGCCGATGGGGTGGTTCCCTCCAACGAGGAGCGCGGCTACGTCCTGCGGCGGGTGATGCGCCGCGCGATCCAGCAGGGTCGAGCCCTGGAGCTGGAATCGCCGTGGCTTGCCAGGTTCGCGGAGCTGACGATCGAGATGATGGCTGACGCCTATCCGGAGCTCGGGGAGCAGCGGGAGACGATCATGCGGTGGGTGGGGGACGAGGAGACGGCATTCGGGCGCACGCTCGACCGCGGCACTGCCCTGCTGGCGCAGCTCGTCGCCGAGGCCGAGGAGCAGGGCACGTCCTGGATCGACGCCGCCGACGCCTTCAAGCTGCACGACACCTACGGCTTTCCCTACGACCTGACCAAGGAGCTGCTCGCCGAGCAGGGGCTGTCCGTGGACGACGCGGGCTTCGAGGCCCTGATGGAGAAGCAGCGGGTGCGGGCGCGCACCGGCGCGGAGCCCGCGATTCCCGACCGCCACCGGGCGGTGATCTCGTTCGCCTCCGCGGCGCCGGCGTCCACCTTCGTCGGCTACGAGACGCTCCGCGCGGAGACGGCCGTGATCGCCGCCGAGGAGGTGGCCGGAAACGGTGGCGCGGCAGTGGCCCTGGCGAAGCTCGAAGAAAGCCCCTTCTATCCCGAGGGCGGCGGCCAGGTCGCCGACTCCGGCGCGATCCGCTGGGACGGCCACATGACACGAGTCGCCGATGTCTATCGCGTGGGCGACGACCAGGTGGTGCGGCTGGAGGGCGACGCTCCCGTTCCCGGCACGCGCGTAGAGGCCGAGGTCGAGCACGCGACCCGCCACGCGACGATGCGAAACCACACCGCAACGCACCTACTGCACGCGGCCCTCCGCGAGGCCCTGGGCACCCACGTCCGCCAGGCGGGCTCGGCGGTGCGTCCGGACAAGCTGCGCTTCGACTTCACCCACGGCGCTCCGCTCACCGACGACGAGCTGGGCCAGATCGATGATCGAGTCAACGAGTGGATCAAGGCAAGCCGCTCGGTGCGTGCGATGCACATGGAGCGCGCCGAGGCGGAGGCGCTCGGCGCGATGGCCTTGTTCGGCGAGAAATACGGCGACTGGGTGCGGGTGATCGAGGTCGACGAGGTCTCGCGCGAGCTCTGCGGAGGCACGCATGTCGCCAACACCGCCGAGGTGGGGATCTTCGCGATCGCCTCGGAAGGCTCGAGCGCTGCCAACGTGCGCCGAGTCGAGGCGCTAACCGGGCCGGCGGCGATCGACTGGTTCCGCAAGCGAAGCGCTGCGCTCGAGCAGGCAGGTGCGCTGCTCGGATCGGCCCGCGACCCGCTGGCTGCGGCCCGCCGGGCAGCCGAGCGGATGGCGGAGCTCGAGCAGCTCAAGGGCGAGGACGATGCCCGCCAGGCCAAGGAGCAGGCCGACCGGCTCGGCGCCGAGGGCGAGGAAGTCGCCGGCGTCAAGATCGTGGTCAGCCAGGGGAGCGGGGCCGACCAAGGCGCACTGCTTGACCTCGCCGACCGGATCAAGGCGCGACTGGGCGATGCGGCCGTCGTCCTGGGCGGCGCCGAGGATGGCAAGGTCGCCCTGGTCGCCAGCTTCGCCGACAGCGCCGTCGAGCGTGGGCTCTCGGCGTCCGACGTCGTTCGCGAGGCGGCAGCGGTGGTCGGCGGGGGGGGAGGGGGCCGTGACACGGTGGCCCAGGCCGGAGGAAGGGACCCTAGTCGCCTGGAGGAGGCGCTGCGAGTGGCTCGCGAAGCGATCATGCGCGGGCTCGGCGCATAGCCGCCGGCCCTGATCCGATGCGCGTCCTGGCGATCGATCACGGGTCCGCGCGCGCCGGCTGCGCGATCTCGGATCCCACCGGCACGATCGCGCGCCCGCTAGGGGTGATCGAGCCACCCGACCCGAGAGCGGTCGCGGAGCTGGCCGCCGAGCATCGTGCGGAGCTGGTGGTCGTTGGGCTGCCGGTTTCCCTCAGCGGGGCCGAGGGATCGCAGGCAATTGAGGCGCGGGCGTTTCGCGACGCCGTCGCCGCGATCCTCGACCTGCCGGTGGAGACCTACGACGAGCGATTGACCACCCGTCTGGCCGAGCGCTCAGCCCGCGCCGGGGCGGCCGCCCCTCCCGACGCCCTGGCCGCCGCCCACCTGCTCGAGTCATACCTCCACGCGCACGCCCGTGCCAGCGACGAAGTCGCGGGTCACGCGGCCGAAACGAGCGACCTCCACGCGCCCGCCCGGGCTAGCGACGAAGTCGCGGGTCACGCGGCTGAACCTGCCGCCCCGTCCGCGCCCAAACCCGCCGGGAACGAAGCCGAAGGCGAGGCTTCCGGCGGAGTTATTCCGGACGAGTCGGCGGAATGATGGATGACCGCGAGCGCCAGGCTCGCAGGCGGGGGTCACGCGAGCGCAGCGTGTACTCGCGCCGACGGCTGTTCGCCCTCGGAGCCCTGCTGGCCGCGGCCGCGCTGGTGGTCGGAGCCGTGGCGGCGATCCGAGGGCTCAGGAACGGAGGTGAGGCCCAAGTCGCGAGCGAGGCTCCGCCCGCCAAGACGGTCACGATCCCCGAGGGCTATGACCGAAGCCAGATCGCCGAGATCGCCAAGCAGGCCGACCTGCGGGGGGACTACTTGAAGGCGAGCGAGAGCTTCAAGGGCTTCGACCCGGCCGAGTTCGGGGCACAGAGCCCGGAGAGCCTCGAGGGCTTTCTGTTCCCGGCGACCTACGAGCTGCCCCGCCGTCCGACCGCCGACGACCTGGTCGCACGCCAGCTGACGGCCTTCGAGCAGAACGTCTCCCAGGTGGACACGGGCTACGCGCGCTCGAAGAACCTGACCACCTACGACCTGCTGATCATCGGCTCGATGATCGACCGTGAGGTCCAGGTGCCGAAGGAGCGAGAGCTGGTCGCGGCGGTGATCTACAACCGCCTCCAGAACGACATGCCGCTCCAGATCGACGCCACGGTCCGCTTCGCGAGCGGCAACTTCTTCGAGCCGATCAGCCCATCCGAGCTCCAGATCGACTCGCCATACAACACCTACGAGAACCCAGGGCTGCCGCCTGGGCCGATCGGCAACCCCGGCCTCGCCTCGATCGAGGCCGCGGCCCGTCCGGCGCAGGTGCCATATCTGTACTACGTGGTGAAGCCCAACACCTGCGGCGAGCACACCTTCGCCACCACCGAGGCCGAGTTCAACGAGGCCAAGGCCGCCTATGACGAGGCCCGCGCGGCGAACGGCGGCAACGCGCCCACCCCCGCCGACTGCCCGTGACGCGGAAGCGGCTCGCGGTCCTCGGCCAGCCGATCTCGCACTCGCGCTCGCCGGCGATGCACAACGCGGCCCTGGCCGAGCTTGGGCTCGCCGGCGAGTGGTCCTACGAGGCGATCGAGGTAGCCCCTCCGGATTTCCCGAGGCTCGTGCGCCAGATGGCGACCGAGGGCTTCGTGGGCGCGAACGTGACAATTCCGCACAAGGTCGCGGCCCTGGGGCTGGCCGACGAGGCCTCCGAGGCGGCGCGCGCGATCGGCGCCGCCAACACGCTCAGCTTCTCTGGGGAACGGATCGCCGCTGAGAACACCGACGCCCGCGGCTTCCTGGACTCGCTCCCGGCGCCGCCCGCGGGCGAGCGCGCGCTGGTGCTCGGTGCCGGTGGCTCGGCCCGCGCGGTCGCCTGGGCCCTTGTTGCGGAGGGCGCCCGGGTTTCGATCTGGAACCGCACCCCCGAGAAGGCCGAGCGCTTGGCGGATCAGTTCGGCGCGGTGGCGCTTCCGTCGGGCGACGAGCCATTGTCCACCGGCGGCTTCGACCTGATCGTCAACACGACGACGGTGGGCATGGGTGCGTCCGGTCAGGGGGGTGCGGACCTCAAGAGCCTGCCCATCGGTGCCGATTCGTTGGGCGAGACACACCAATTGGTGGACCTCGCCTATGGGCCCGCGGAGACGGAGCTCGCCAGAGTGGCGAGAGCGCACGGCGCCACGGTCGTCGACGGGCTCGAGGTGCTGGTTCGCCAGGGGGCCGCGTCGCTTCGGATCTGGACGGGACAGGACCCCCCGATCGAGACGATGCGCCGGGCCGCCAGAGCCAGACCCGAATCTTGACCAAGCGCCCTGACCACCTGAAACCAGTGCCCGACACCGGCGAGGCGACCGCTCGCAAGCTCGACGACGATCGCGCCGAGGCCGCCGCCAACGGGCTCACCGCGCCCATGCACCGCGGCCACTCGGGGATGTTCGTCACCGACGTGATCGTCGAGCTCGGCTACGCGACGCGTGAGCGCGTCGACGAGGTGGTCAACGAGGCGCGCGTTGCCGGCAAGTCCCCCGAGGCACTCCTGCGCGAGCACAAGGTGATCGACGGCGAGCAGCTCTCGCGGGCGATCGCCGAGCGCTATGGCCTGGACCACCTCGACCTCAGCATCTACAACGTCGACATCGGCGCATCGAACCTGCTTTCCGGGGCCGCCGCGCGGCGCTACAAGTCGATCCCGGTCGGCTACGTCGACCAGGAGACGCTGGTTCTGGCGATGGCGGACCCGGCGAATGTGCTGGCGGTCGACGACATCCAGATGATGACCGGCCTCAACTGCCAGGTCGCGGTGGCCGCCGAGGACGACATCGAGGCCCTGATCGGGCGCATGACCACGCTGGAGAGCGCCGTCTCGGAAGCGGTCTCCGAGGAGGAGGACCTCGAGGGCGAGGCCGAGGTCACCGAGATGCGCGAGTCAGCCGACGACGCGCCGGTGATCAAGCTGGTCTACTCGGTGCTCGCCCAAGCGGTCAGCGAGGGCGCCTCCGACATCCACTTCGAGCCCGACGAGGGCGAGATGAGGGTCCGCTTCCGGGTCGATGGGGTGCTGCACGAGACCGCGCGGGTGCCGAAGCGAATGATCTCCGGGGTGGTCTCACGCGTGAAGCTGATGGCCGACATGGACATCGCCCAAAAGAGGGTGCCCCAGGACGGCCGCGTGGGCGTCAACGTCGAGGACCGCAAGATCGACCTGCGCGTGACCACGCTGCCGACCCAGCGGGGGGAGGGCTGCGCGATCCGCATCCTCGACAAGGAGCAGGCGATGCGTACCCTGGACGAGCTCGGGATGGGGGGCGAGGGCCGGGAGCGGTTCCAGGCGGCCTTCACGAAGCCCTACGGCGCGGTCCTGGTGACCGGGCCGACCGGCTCCGGGAAGTCGACGACGCTGTACGCGGCGCTCCAGGAGCTGAACGCCGTGGAGCGCAACATCATCACGATCGAGGACCCGGTGGAGTACCGGATCTCGGGCATCAACCAGCTCAACGTGAACCGGAAGGCAGGGCTCACCTTCGCAGGCGGCCTGCGCTCGATCCTGCGCGCCGACCCCGACGTGATCATGGTCGGTGAGGTTCGCGACGAGGAGACCGCCCGGATCGCGATCGAGGCCGCGCTCACCGGCCACATGGTGCTGACGACCCTGCACACGAATGACGCCCCGGGCGCGGTCGCGCGCCTGACCAAGATGGGGATCGAGGGCTTCCTGACGGCGTCGGCGGTCGATTGCGTGGTCGCGCAGCGCCTGGCGCGCCAGCTCTGCGCCTACTGCAAGCGGCGCACCGCGATCCTCCAGGACGCGCTGACCGCGGCGGGCTTCCGGGTCGGCGCCGACCTGGAGGCCTACGAACCCGTCGGCTGCACCCGCTGTGGCCACGCGGGCTACAAGGGGCGGATCGGCCTCTTCTCGGTGATGCCGATGAGCGAGGAGATCAAGGAGCTCACCGTCGGCGGGGGGTCCGAGGCCGAAATCGCCACCACGGCCCGCGAGCAGGGCATGCTGACCCTGCGCGAGAACGGACTGCAGAAGGTCCGCGACGGCGTCACCTCGATCGAGGAAATCGCTCGGGTCTCTGCCTGACGCTCTCAAGCTTCCTGCCCCTGCCGACGATCTAGAGGTTCGATGAGCCTCGATTTCGCTGCCGTGCTCACCAAGATGGTGGAGGCGCGGGCCTCAGACGTCCATCTGACGGCGGGGTTCCCGCCCGCCGTCCGCGTTCGCGGGCGGATCGTCCCCATGGACGACTACCCGCCGATCAGCCCCCAGGAGACGCGAGAGATCGTTTACTCGATCCTCAACGACTCCCAGCGCAAGCGGTTCGAGAACGAGCAGCAACTCGACTTCGCCTACGCGATCCCCGGAGTTGCCCGGTTCCGCGTCAACTGCTTCTTCCAGCGCGGGGCGATCTCGGCCGCCTTCCGCCTGATCCCGGCCGAGATCCTCAGCCTCGAGTCGCTCGGCTTGCCGCTCGTGCTAGAGGAGTTCACGCGCAAGCCCCGCGGCTTCGTGCTGATGACGGGGCCGACCGGCTCGGGCAAGTCGACCAGCCTGGCCTCGATGGTGGATCTGATCAACACCGAGCGCGAGGAGCACATCCTGACGATCGAGGACCCGATCGAGTTCCTGCACTCGCACAAGAAGTGCATCGTCAACCAGCGCGAGATCGG
>JBBPIK010000129.1:0-3923 GCA_038040415.1 Actinomycetota bacterium | reverse complement strand
TCTCGGAGATCGCGGCGAAGTGCGGATTCGTGGCCGCCCCGTCGCGCCAGTTCGCTTCGGTGACCCCGTAGTTATCGAGCATCATCTCCGAGCGCATCCAGCCCGGCGTCAGCGCCAAGGCGGTGCACCCGTGCGGGCCGAGCTCTTCGCTCTGCGCGAAGGCGAACCGGATGACCGCCGTCTTGGCCAGGTCGTAGAACGCCGAGACCCGGTAGTGCTCGACGTTGTAGTCGCGAGTACCGTCAGTCATCTCGACCACCAGCCCGCCGGGCTCGCGGATCAGCAACGGCAGCGCGAAGTGACTGGTGATCAGGTGGGTGTCGATCGCCAGGCGCAGGATCCGCAGACCCTTCTCGAGGTCGTGCTTCCATACCGGCGTGTCCCACTCGAACAGACGCTCCGCCCCCCAGATGTCGTTGACCAGCACGTCGAGGCGCCCGAGCTCGGTGTCGATCCGCTGGACGAGCGCCTCGACCCCAGCCGCCTCGAGATGGTCAAGTGCGACCGCGATTCCAACGCCGCCAGCGGCGGTGACAAGTTCGGCGGTCTCCTCGATCGTCTCCGGCCGGTCGTACTCCGAACGCCGCCCCCGGGTGGTGCGGCCGGTGCAATACACGGTCGCCCCCGCCTCCCCGAGCGCCACGGCCGAGCCACGCCCGGCACCGCGCGTCGCCCCCGCTACGAGGGCAACCCTGCCGTCGAGCGGTCCCGGCATGTCCAAGACCCTACTCGGGGGAATCGGACGAGCCACCGAACTCAGCCGCGTCGCTTCGGGATGAACCCTGGCCCCGTGCGGAGCGGCAGCGACGTCTCGCAAGCCGATCCTCTAACGCGACACTCACCGCTCCCGCTGTCGGACGGATGCGGGCGTCTCCAGCGGCTCCTGGCAGACTCTCGCAACGGACGAAGACCGGAAGCCCCACCCACGGACGGCTCTGTCGTTTGCGATAGCGCTGCCCTGGCGCGAAGGTCGCGGCGCGCCGGGGTAGCCTACTCAGGGCGCCGCCCGACCAGCAGGTAGGTCGTCATCGGACCTTTGCCCTTCACCTCGATCGTCCCGCGCGGCCGAAGGTCATAGCGGTCTCGCAGACGCTCATGCACTCGCTCGGTGACCTGGATCGTGCCGGGCGCCGCGTGCGACTCCATGCGGCTGGCGGTGTTGACCGTGTCGCCCCACAGGTCGTAGATGAACTTGGCTCGACCGATCACGCCGGCGACGACCGGCCCGCTGTCGATGCCGATCCGGATCTCGAGCGGCCGTCCGCTCTCGACCGCGCAGCGCGCGGCCTCGGGCCGCATCGCGAGCGCCATCTCGGCGATCGCCTCGGCGTGGTCGTCGCATGGGAGCGGGATGCCGGCGGCCACCATGTAGGCGTCGCCGATCGTCTTGATCTTCTCGACGCCCTGGCGGGCGGCGAGCGCGTCCCAGCGTGCGAACACGCGGTCCAGCAGGGCGACCACCTCCGACGGAGAGAGACGCTCGGACAGCGGCGTGAAGCCGACGATGTCCGCGAACAGCACGGTCACGCCGGGCGATGCATCCGCGATGATCCCGTCCTCCTCCTTGAGCCGCGCCGCCACGGGTTCTGGGAGGACGTTCAGCAGCAGGCGCTCCGACTTGGCCTGCTCGAGCGCGAGGGCGCGGTGCTGACGCTCGAGCTCCGCCATGGCACGCTCGCGCGCGCGTACGAAGTACTGAAGCAGCACGTACGCCGTGGTGGTAACGCCGAGGACGTTGAGCGCAAGGAACGTCACGACAAGCCGGCCTGCGATGTCGGGCGCGCTGGCAGCCAGGGCCGGATCGATCGCGGCGGACACGCAAACGAGGCCGACGAAGCCGACGAACCACGGGACCGCCTGACGCGCTCCGACGAACAGCAGCGCGCCCAGCGGCGAGGTGAAAGCCCACAACGACACTGCCGACGAGGTCTGGAAGCCGCCGAGGCTCCACTGCAAGGCGAAGGGCAGGAGCAGGCTCATCCAGAGCTGGCTGCGGCGGAACAGCAGGTAGCGCTGCGTGCGCGCGAACGTGTAGATGCTCGCCGCCGATGCGACCTGATAGGCGAACGGGATCGCGGCCGACACCCAGAGACCGAGAGCAGCGTACGTCGCGACCCATACGAACGAGAGACTCGCCATCAGGATCGAGGACAGGGTCAGCACCGTCTTGCGAAGCCGGAGCTCGTCCGAGTCCGAGGGCGACACGCCGATCTCGGCGAGTCGCTCCAACCACGCGGGAATCCGACGCCATGTCATGCCGAGGCCGCTCACATCTGGAGCGTCGTTGTGATGACGCCGATCAGCGCGGCTGCGGCACGATCCGGATGTAGGGTCGCGGCGCCTTCCAGCCCTGCGGATAGGTTTCCTTGGCCTCGTCGTCGGAGACCGAGCCGGCGATGATCACGTCCTCGCCCTGCTGCCAGTTCACCGGCGTCGCGACCTTGTGCTTGGCGGTGAGCTGCAGCGAATCGATCACCCGCAACACCTCGTCGAAGTTGCGGCCTGTCGTCATCGGGTAGACCAGCACGAGCTTGACCTTCTTGTCCGGGCCGATCACGACAACGTTGCGCACCGTCTGGTTGTCGGCCGGCGTGCGCTCGAGCGGGTCGCCGCCAACGCTGGCGGGAAGCATGCCGTACAGCTTCGACACCTTGAAGTCGGCGTCGCCGATCATCGGATAGTTCGGCGCGTGCCCTTGCGTCTCTTCGATGTCCCGGGCCCACCTCGCGTGGTTGTCGACCGGATCGACCGAGAGTCCGATGATCTTGACGCTCCTGCGGTCGAACTCCGGCCTGATCTTGGCCATGTAGCCGAGCTCCGTCGTACAGACGGGCGTGAAGTCCTTCGGGTGCGAGAACAGCACAGCCCATGAGTCGCCGATCCAGTCGTGGAAGCGGATACGGCCTTCCGTCGTCTCAGCCTCGAAGTCCGGTGCCGTGTCGCCAATTTGCAGAGCCATCTTCTTCCTCCCCTGAAACCGAGCGCCCTACCTCCGCAGAGCGCGTGAGCGCGCATCTACACAGCGCGCGTCGTCTCTCGCTGCCAAGAGCGGGCCCGTCGGGCCGTGCGCGCCATCTGCTCACCTCCTCTCGGTGTCCGGCAGCTGCGAAGACCGTAAGGCCCGAGCACGGCGGAAGCAAGGTTCAATTGCTGATTAGCGCTTCGCGCTGCGCAGTCAAGTCCTGCTCGTCGGTGGACACGCGGGCATATCCGATGAACAAAGGCGCCATGAAGGTGTCTCCTCGCGATCGGGCTGGCGCACCAGACCCAGCCGCGAACGGCGTTCCCCAGTTTCCGTTGCCGCCGCGGGCGCGGTCGCCAGCGATGTTTCGGCGAGGTTGCCGCCGTCCGGCGTCGACCCGGCCAGATCGCGCTTGTCCTCGTCCGGAGGCGGTTCGGCTTAGGGCACTAATCCGTGTCAGTGCCATGGGGTGCCCGATCCGATGGACGCCATTGCGGGAATACCGGAGGGCCAGCCGCTACTTGCCGGTGCGGTCGCGGTGCTTGCACCCCGGCCAGCAGCAGGGCCGGCGCTGGCCATCCTCCAGCTCCTCCTGGGTCCGGCGAATGCGACGTTCTCGGGTCGTCTCCTGCTTGGCATCCTCGACCCAGCAGATGAACTCGTTGCGCGCCAAGGGTGTGATGTCCTTCCAAGCATCGAGTGCCGTGGTGTTGTCGATCAGCGCCTCGCGCAGGTCTGCGGGTAACCTGTGCACCACCCCACCAGGCACTCGCTGCGTGCTCACAGGGCAACGGTAGCGAGCCGGAGGCGAGCCCGATTCACCATCGCCTTATGGGACTGGTTGACCAACAGGATCACCCACGCAGCGCTTGACTGATCCGCGCTGCCTGCCGGGTGAGGTGGTGACGTTCGGCGAGGTTGGGGGCGGACCGGGCGGCGTCGGCGTACAACCGTGCCGCGG
>JBBPIK010000052.1:0-17127 GCA_038040415.1 Actinomycetota bacterium | reverse complement strand
CGCTGATGCTCGTCTCGAGCGACATCAACAGCGCCAACCACAACTACCCGACGAACTACGACGAGGCCGTCTATGTCGCCGGCTCGTACCCGGACACGGCCCCCAACAACACCTGCACCGGGCCTGGCGGCCTGCCGGGGATCGATCCGCCGGAGGGGTTCCCGGACGACCCGCCAGAGGAGTTCCAGCAGGGCTGCCAGCAGCTCCTGGGGGGGTTGGCCGGCATCGGCGTCACCCCGACCGCGCAGCCGTTGACGACGAGCTTCTTCCGCAACTCCAACCTGACCCAGTACGGGGGCAAGGCCGACATCGTCCTGATGGGATCGACCGGCTCCGAGAACACTGGCCAGGCGGCAGGGGTCGCCGGCCTCTTGGAGTCGTACGCCCGCACCACCTTCGCCGGCGGCCCGTTTCCGGCGGGGCTGCGAGGCAACGAGACCCGCCAGCTCTTGACGATGACCGCCGAGGACGTTCTGCCGGCGAACACCGGCGCGATCGGCCTGCCCGACAAGGCCGCCGCTGGCTGGGACCCGCACTTCGGCTACGGGCGGGTCAACATGGCGGCGGCAATGGCCCGGATCCAATTGAGGCCGGGCCAGCCGATCCCCGCGGGCTGGCGCTGCGGGACCCGGCGCACCTGCATCCCGCCGGAGGCCCAGCTCGACGCGCCGGATTGGTTCTCGCCGATCAACGTCGCGCGGGTGCCCGCAGCCGGCCTCCAGGTCCGGGGCCGCGCGGCCGCCCCGCACGCGGGGGACGTGGGAGCTTGGTCGCTCCAGTACGCCTGCGGCCAGGACGCCCCGGATTCGAGCTTCCAGAACGTTCCCGGGGCCAACGGGACCGGCCCCGTCAACGGCGTCCTGGGAACGCTTTCGAAGTCGCTGCTCACCAGCCTGGCCGACAACTGCAACGGTGAGGTGGCAAACGACGCCGGCCGGCCCGCGGGGGCGGCCGCGGACGGCGCCTGGCCCGCCGATCCCTACCCGAATCCCGACCCCGAGCGCCACGCCTTCCAGATCCGCCTGACCGTCCGCGAGGCGGCCAACCCGGCCAACATCGGCCGTTATCGCAAGACGCTCTTCGCCTACCGCGACGACGGGAACCTCGCCGGCTGGCCGAAGCCGCTCGGCCCGGGAGCCTCCGCCGCCGCGCACGTCAGCGGGTCGGGCGGCGAGACCGCTCCCCGCCTCTACGACGTCGACGGCGACAACAGGCTCGACGTCCTGCTGGCGACCTCGAGCGGCGAGCTCTACGCCCTGCACCACGACGGCACCCCGGTGCAGAGCTTCAACGGCGGCAACCCGGTGATCACCAACCGGATGCGGCTGGTGCTGAACCACCCCATTGACGCCTCGCTCCCGGCGCCGCGGGAATCGCTTCGCGTTCCCGCGATCGGCGACGTCGACGGCGATCGCCAGGCGGAGATCGTCGCCACCGCGGGAGAGCACGTCTACGCCTGGAACCTGAACGGCACACGCTCGCCGGGCTTCCCGGTCCGCATCACCCCGTCGTTCTCCGATCCCTGCAACCCCGGCGCTCCCCATCCGTGCTTCGACGCCTCCGACCGTCAGCTCACGGAGCAAAACCATCTCAAGCGCGGTTTCCTCGGCTCACCGGCGCTCGCCGATCTCACCGGCGATCGGCAGCTGGACATCGTCGCGGGGGCGCTCGACCAGCATCTCTACGCCTGGGACGGCAGCGGCGACCCGCTGCCCGGGTTCCCGGTGAAGCTGTCGTCGCCCGGCGCAGCGGGCGCCGAGATCGTCACCTCGCCCGCGATCGCCGAGTTCGACGGGCAACTCCCACGCGAGGTGGTCGTGGCCACGAACGAGGTCGTCCCCGGCGACCCCCAGCCGCCGGGGACCATCTTCGACGTCTTCAACGCCTTCCTTGGCTCGACCACCGGCTCCAATCCCGTGTATGCGGTGAACGGCGACGGGAGCATGGTCAGCGGCTGGCCGGTCCAGGTCGGGGTGCTCGCCGGCGACCTGTTGCCGATGGTCCTCCCCGGGAATGACGCCGCGGTCCTGGATGTAGACATCGACGGGAAGGACGAGGTCTCCGTCTCCGCGGCGACCTCGCTCTCCGGCCAGGGACCCAAGCTCGTCGACGGCGACGGCTCGACGATCCGCACCTTCGAGGACGCCGCCGCCAACTGCCCCGACCAAGGCGAGGTAATCAACCTCGCCGACTACCCGTCCATCGGGGACCTCGCCGGGGACGGTACCCCGGACGTGGTCAAGGGCGGGCTGACGCTGAACGGCGTCGCGAACCTCCTCGCCGTGAACCAGAACCTCCCCTTCTGCCACGTCGAGCAAGCCTGGAACCCAGCGACGGGGGCCGCCCTCCCCGGCTATCCGCGGGCCACCGACGACTTCCAGCTCCTCTCGCAGGCCTCGATAGCCCGCGTGGCGGGGGGCGGGCCGCAGCGTCAGGCGCTCGTCGGCACTGGTCTGTACCAGCTTCACGCGTACGGTCCCGCCGGGGGGGAGGCAGCGGGGTGGCCCAAGTTCACCGGCGGGTGGACTCAGTCGACGCCCGCGGTGGGCGACGCAGACGGCGACGGCAAGCTCGATGTCGCAGCGGTAACGCGCGAGGGCTGGTCGTTCCTATGGAAAACGTCCGTTCCGACGTGCGGCGGCTCCAACAACGAGTGGTGGACCTTCCACCACGACGAGCACGGCAGCGCCAACTACCGGTTCGATGGGCGCCCGCCCGCCACTCCCAGGAGCCTGGTGGCCAGGCGCAACGCCGGCGGGTCGGTGACCGTGAGCTGGAATCAGCCGGGCGACGACTGGCTCTGCGGCAGCCACGGCGGCCAGGCCAAGTACCAGGTGCTCGCCTCGAACGCCCCGATCGGCGACCCGAACGACGGCAGCGTGATTGCCAACGCGGTCGCCACCGGCGGCCCCGGGCAGGCGGTCTCGAGGACGTTCAGCGGCGCCCAGATCGGACCGCGACGGCACATAGCGGTGCTCTACCGCGACAACGCGGGCAACTGGGGGCTTTTGCGGAGCACGCCCATCACGGGCTAGCGCCGCCGCCCGGACGACCCAGCACCGCCATCGGGGCTGGCAGGATGGATCGATGCGCCGCCTGCTGCTGCTTGGGTCAACGGTCGTCTTCCTCGACGTCGTCTTCTACGCGGCGATCACCCCGCTGCTGCCGGACTATGTCGACGACCTGGGGCTCTCCAAGGCGGCGGCCGGCGTGCTGTCCGCGTCCTACGCGGCCGGCACCCTGGCCGCCTCGCTGCCGGCCGGGCTCATGGCGGCGCGGGTGGGTCCGCGGCGAACCCTGGTCGCGGGGCTGCTGCTGCTCGGGGTGGCGAGCCTCGTCTTCGGCTTTGGGCAAGACGTGGTGCTGCTCGACGCCGCCCGCTTCGTCCAGGGGGTGGCGGGCGCCCTGGCCTGGGCCGGAGCGCTGACTTGGCTGATCATGGCCACCCCGGAGAGCCGGCGCGGCTCGGTGATCGGGAACGTGCTGGGCATCGCGATCGCAGGGGCGCTGCTCGGGCCCGGCGTCGGAGCCCTCGCTGCACAGGCGGGCACGGAGCCCGTCTTCGCGTCGGTCCTGGTGCTGACGGTGGCGCTGTCGTTCGCGGCTCTGCGCATACCGGAGCCGGCGCGGGGCGAGCAGCATCGCCTGCGCGAGGCGGGGGCGGCGATCACCAGCCCCTCGGTGCTGCGCGCGACCTGGTACGTGGCGGCGCCCTCTGCGATGTTCGGCGTGATCGAGGTGCTCGTCCCGCTGCGGATCGATCAGCTCGGCGGCGGCGCCGGCCTGGTCGCCGCCGGCTTCATGGTGGGAGCGGGGCTCGAGGCGCTGCTCGCGCCACTGGCCGGTCGGCTCTCCGACCGGGTCGGCAGGCTTCGCCCGTACACGATGGGGATGCTGGTCTGCGCCGCCGCGATCGCGCTCGTCCCCGCGGCCGAGACGCTCGGCGTGATCCTGGCCGTCCTGATCGCCTGCTCCCTGGGGGCGGGCCTCTGCTTCGCGCCGGCGCTGGCGATGCTGAGCGACTCCGCCGACGCCACCGGACTGCACCAGGGGCTCGCCGCCGGGCTGATCAACGTGGCATGGGCGTCGGGACAGGTCCTCGGCGGCATAGGCGGCGGCGCCGCGGCCAGCGGGGCCGGTGACGCGCTGCCCTGCCTGCTCGTGGCGGGATTCCTCCTGGCCACGGTCGCGGCGGCTCGGCAGATGGGGATCGGCCACGCGAAGCTAATCCGCCCGCACGAGGCGCCCTGAAATCGGCCCGCAGCCGTTGCCTCCGGCGGCTAACAGCGAGGGGCCGAAATCAGGGACGAGTTGGGACTTTTCGATCCATATGAACGAGAACCCCCAGCTCGCCGAAACGGAGCAGTGGTCTAGGGCTCCTGGAGCACCGACAGCACGTTGCCGGCCGGGTCCTTGAACCAGGCGATGGACGGCCCCGCGCCGCGAGCGATGCCCTTCTCGTCCTGTTCGAAGCCGTCGTAGCTCTCGAAGCGCACCCCCCGCGCCGCCAGCTCGTCGACTGCTTTGTCGATGTCCTCCACGGGAAAGTTCAGGATCGTGTAGCTGGCCGGCGTGCAGTCCGGCTGCTCATAGACCAAGGTCGGCCGGTCACCGGCGAGGTCGAGCGACATCAGGCCGCCTTCCTCGGAGACGTCCGACGTCTTCAACCCGAGCGTCTGGCCATAGAATTCCCGGGCCTGCGCGAGGTCGTCCACGGCGAAGCCGCTGTATGCCTTCGTGTTCGCGAACATGGCTAACTCCTCTCCTCGTCGTTTGCTTCCCAGTCAGTCCACGCGGTCGGGCAGGCCGAATCGCTCGAAGAAGTCGACGAACCTCTGGGGGACGATGGCTTCCTCCGGCCAGCGCCGGTAGGCATCGAGGTCGCGAGAGTCCGTTGCCCGGCAGATGAACGCGGTGACGTCGCTGATCCGCCGATCGCGAACGGTGAGCACGTTGAGCGCGAACGGGAGGTGGGTTCCCGCCCCCTCGTCCCAGCAGTAGAAGGCGAGCGCCGGTTGAGCGCTGGCTGGCACGTAGACGTGGCGCCAGCGCCAGTCGCCGGACAGCGGCCCGACCCCGAAGAACTCGGTCAGCTGCTCGCGACCCTTGTGCCAGCTCGAAGCCGGGGGCATCGAGAAGCAGGCGTCGTCGGTCAGCATCGCGACCACCGCGTCGATGTCGCCGCGGTCCCATGCGTCCACGTAGCCCTGCACGACCTCGCGTACGCCGTCGTCGCCGAGCGAGCGCATCGTCGCCTGCTGGCTCAGCTCGGGCGTGCGCTCGTCGGCCGCCTTGCGGGCGCGCTGCAGGGCGCTGTTCACCGACGCCGTGCTCGTCTCCAGCGTCTCCGCGACCTCCTTGGCCGAGAAGCCCAGCACCTCCCGCAGGATCAGGACCGCCCGCTGCGTGGCCGGCAGGTGCTGAAGCGCAGCGATGAAGGCGAGCTCCACCGCCTCCCGCTGCTCGTAGCGCGCCTCGGGTGCCGCATACCCGCCTTCCAGGCCCAGGGCCTCGTCCGGGTAGGGCTCGACCCAAACCGACTCGGCGAGGGGCAAGTGGGGGCCGTCGTGGGGATCGATCGGCGGCCCGTAGTCGACCGGCAGCACGCGCTTGGGCCGCTTCTCGATCGCGTCGAGCGCGCTGTTGGTCGCGATCCGGTAGAGCCAGGAGCGAAGCGAGCTTCGCCCCGCAAACTTGGGCAGGCCTCGCCAGGCTCTGAGCAGCGCCTCCTGGAGCGCGTCCTCGGCATCGTGGACCGAGCCGAGCATCCGGTAGCAGTGAGCGTGGAGCTCGCCGCGATGGGGTTCGACGAGGCGCTGGTAAGCACCCTCGTCGCCGCCCCGGGCCGCCTCGAGCAGTTCGTGATCCTGCGCGGTTGGATTTGTGGGGGCGGCGCTCATTCTCCAGGAGGTTAGACCGGGCAGATGCCCCGAATTCATCGCTCCCACCGATTAGTCCGAGGATTGCCGCCGGTCTAAGGGGGCGGGACCCAATGCGAGCCTCGTCGAAACCAGTCATCCACCTGGAGCTGCACACCGGCGACCTGCCGCGCGCCTGCGGCTTCTACGCCCGGGTATGTGGCTGGCGCCCCGAGCGGATCGACGCCGGCGGCGGAACGTACTGGGCGCTCGGGCTGGGCGCGGGGTTCGGCGGCGGCATCGTCGAATGCGATACCGAGAACCCGCTTTGGCTACCGTACGTGAAGGTCGCCGAGATCGCCGAGGTCACGGAGCGGGCGCGCCAACTCGGCGGCTCCGTGCTGCTGGAGCCCCGCGAGGGACCGGCCGGCTGGCGGAGCGTCGTTGCAGCCCCCGCCGGCGCGGAGGTCGCCTTCTGGCAGCCAAAGGAGAAGCACTGACGCAGAGGAGGCAAACGCGATGACGAAGCACGGCTTAGGAACCGACAAGAACCGCTGGATCGCCCTCTACGTGCTCTGCGCCGGGATGCTGATGATCGTCCTCGACATCACCATCGTGAACGTGGCGCTCCCTTCCATCCAGGATGACCTCGGCTTCTCGCAGTCGAGCCTCGCGTGGGTGGTGAACGCCTACCTGATCGCGTTCGGCGGCCTACTCTTGCTCTCCGGGCGCTTCGGCGACCTCCTCGGCCGCAAGAGCATGTTCTTGGCCGGTCTCGGCGTCTTCACGGTCGCCTCGCTCCTTTGCGGCCTTGCGCAGAGCCAGGAGATGCTCGTCGCGGCCCGCTTCATCCAAGGAGTTGGCGGCGCGATGACCTCTGCCGTGATCCTCGGCATGATCGTGACGATGTTCCCCGAGCCGCGCGAGCAGGCGAAGGCCATCGGCGTCTATGCCTTTGTCGCCTCCGGTGGCGGCTCGGTCGGCCTGCTCGCCGGGGGTCTGTTGACCGACGCGATCAACTGGCACTGGATCTTCTTCGTCAACATCCCAATCGCGATTGCCACTGCGATCTTGGCTGTGCGACTGCTCCAGCGCGACGAGGGCATCGGCTTCGGGAAGGGAGCCGACATCGCGGGCGCGGTCCTGATCACGAGCTCGTTGATGCTCGGCGTCTACACGATCGTCTCCCCGGCGGCCGAGCACGGCTGGGCCTCGGCCGCGGCAATTGGGTTCGGCGCCGGCTCCCTCCTGCTGCTCGCTGCCTTCGTGGTGCGTGAGGCGCGAACGGACAACCCAATCATGCCACTGCGGATCTTCCGCTCGCGCAACGTCTCAGGGGCCAACGTGGTCCAGGCGCTCTCGGTCGCGGGGATGTTCGGGATGTTCTTCCTTGGGTCCCTGTACCTACAGCGGGTGCTCGGCTACGAGGCACTGGAGATCGGCCTTGCGTTCCTGCCGGTGACGCTCGTGATGGGGACGCTCTCGATCCGATACACGGAGCCGCTGATCATGCGCTTTGGCGCCAAGAAGACGCTGCTCCCCGGGATGAGTCTCATTGCTGTCGGGCTCGTCCTCTTCACGCGTGCCCCGGTGGAGGGCAGTTACGTGGAGCACGTCCTGCCGCCGATGATCCTGTTCGGGCTTGGCGCCGGCCTCTCTTTTCCCGCGCTGATGACCCTGGCGATGTCGGGCGCCACCCAGAGTGACGCGGGCCTCGCCTCCGGCCTCGTCAACACCTCCGCGCAGGTGGGCGGTGCGCTGGGACTCGCCGTGCTCGCGACCCTGTCGGCGTCGCGCAGTGACCATCTGATTGATGGCGGAGAGGCCACCGCCTCCGCGTTGACCAGCGGATACCACTTGGCGTTCCTGATCGGGGCCGGCCTCGTGGCAGCGGCCGTCGTCGTCGCCGCGACGGTCCTCCGACCGGAGGAGCAGGCCGAGGCGGAGATGGCGACCAAGTCCGAGCGAGCCGGCGCGGAGCCGGCCTACTCCGAGGCCGCGTGATCCTGGCCCAGATGCTCGACTCTGCCCACGCCCGCTTGGTGCTGCGGCGCGTGCGCTCGGTTCCCGCCGGCTTTGTGACGACCTACGGCGACCTGTGTCCCGCGGCGCTTCGCTTCGCCGGTGCTGTGATGGCGGCCTGCGAGGACCCTGATGTCCCATGGCAGCGGGTCGTGCGCGCCGATGGGTCCCTGGCCAAGGGGGTGCGTCAACGGCGGCTACTCGAAGCCGAGGGGATCCCGTTCCGAGGGGCGCGGGTCGACATGGAGTGTGCTTGGTTCGCGATCGACGACGCCACCGGCGAGTGAGCGGCGCCATCTCTGGAAGGAGCTATCAGGCGGGGGAAGGCTCAGGGTTCCCTCGTTGAGCAGCTCGACCAGGCAGCCGGCAACCTCGGGATCGAACTGCCTCTCTGCCTGCTCCAGCAGCTCCTGGGCGGCCTGCTCGAGGCTCATTGCCTCGCGATAGGCGCGGCCGGTCGTCATCGCGTCCATGGCGTCGGCGACGCCGACTATGCGGCTGGGCAGCGGGATCCCCTCGCCGGCCAGCCCGTCCGGATAGCCCTCACCATCCCAGCGCTCGTGGTGGTGGCGGATCCAGGTGGCGATCTCGGCCATGCCGAGGGCGCGCACCATTCGCTCGCCCTCCTCAGGGTGGCGCTGGACGAGAATGGATTCGGCCTCGGTCAGGGCGGTCGGCTTCAGGAGCACCCGGTCGGGGATGGCGATCTTGCCGACGTCGTGCAGGGTGCCGGCGACCCCGATTTGCTCGATGTACTCGATCGGAAGCCCGATGCGCACGGCAATCGCCGCGGCGTAGACGGCCACCCGCTCGGAGTGGTTGCGCGTGTAACGGTCCTTGGCGTCTACGGCCAGCGCCAAGGCATGAATCGTGCCGATTGAACCTGCGTCCTCTTTCACTACCGTTGCCATTTCGCGCGTTTTCGAGGGTTTTCCTTTTTTCGAATGCGCGATTGCTGTGGTTCAAGTCGCAACCGCTAGCCTGAAACGGGTGAGCCTCAGGGCTGGGCCGTACACGTTCACGCACGTCACCTACGACCCGTCCAGCGACGTGCTCTACGCAGCGATTGGCCTTCCCGCGCCAGGCACCAGGACACCAACGCCCGAGTCCCACTACCTGCGCTTCGACGGCAAGGGCCGGTTCTCGGGGATCATCCTCATGAGCCCTCGCGCGCAGCTCGAGCGCGAGGGCGGCGTCTACGTCAGCCTTCCCGAGGGGAGCCGAGTCCGGGTCCAGGGCATCGAGGCGTTGATCGTCGAGGCGGAGGCGGATTAGCGGGCCTCGGCGGCGCCGCCTCACGTTTTCCATGCCCGATTCGTTTCTGTAGTTGCATGAGCGCCATGGCCCACGCATTGCCCCCGTTCCAGGCGTTCCTCGACGAGCACTTGGAGCCCGTCGGCGCCTTTCTGCGCGGGATGGTGGGCCCGAACGATGCCGAGGACTGCCTTCAGGAGACCTTTTTGGCCGCGTTGCGGGCCTATCCGCGCGCCGAGCCGCGCAACTTGCGAGCTTGGGTCCTGACCATCGCGCGCCGCAAGGCAATCGACCACCACCGATCCCGGACAGGCCGGGCCAAGCCCGTGGCTGAGCCCCAGGAGCTGATCGACCGCCAGGGCGGCCGGGCGCGGGCGGGCTCGGCGGACGGACCGCTCGGGATGAGCCCCCGGCACAGCGAGATCTGGGCCGCGGTGGCCGAGCTTCCCGCGGGTCAGCGCGCCGCGGTGGTGCTGAGGTTCGCCGTCGATCTCCGCTACCGGGAGGTCGGCGCGGCCCTGGGGACGTCGGAGGAGGCGGCGCGGCAGAGCGTCCACGAGGCATTGACGAAGCTGCGCGCGAGCGCGGCGGAGCTGAAGGAGATGGCGAGATGAGCAAGTTCGTCGACCGGCTGATGGTGAGGGCCAACGAGGAGGGCCTCGTGGACCTCGCTTACGCAACTGTGGACACCCCGCTCGGCACGGGCTTGGTGGCGGCCACGCCCAAGGGCCTGGTGCGGGTTGCGCTTCCCAACGAGCGGACCGAGGAGGTGCTCGCCCGCCTGGCCGAGGACGTCTCGCCGCGGGTGCTCGAGTTCCCCGCCCGCCTCGACCAGGCGCGCCGCGAGCTGGACGAGTACTTCGAGGGAAGGCGGGACCGTTTCGAGCTGCCGCTCGACTGGCGGCTCAGCCACTCCGGGTTCTACCGGCGAGTGCTGCGAGCCACCGCCCGGGTGCCATTCGGCGAGGTGATCACGTACGGCGAAGCCGCCCAGCGGGCCGGCAACCCCCGTGCCTTCCGGGCGGCGGGCACTGCTCTGGGCTCGAATCCGCTCCCGATCGTGGTTCCCTGTCATCGGGTGATTCGCGCCGGCGGCGAGATCGGAAACTACGGCGGCGGCCCGCAGATGAAGCGCTTCCTGCTCAAGCTGGAAGGTGCCCTGTAAGCTGCGGCCATGGTCGCAGTGATCGTCATCGTCGCGCTTGTCGTTCTTCTCGTCCTGATCTTCATCGGGATCAACAACTCGGTGATCGGGGCACGCAACAGCGTGGACGAGGCCTGGTCCGGCATCGACGTGCAGCTGAAGCGCCGCCACGACCTGGTGCCGAACCTGGTGGAGACCGTGAAGGGCTACGCGACCCACGAGCGCGAGACCTTCGAGAAGGTGACCGAGGCGCGGGCGGAGGCTATGAAGGCGCAGGGTCCGGCAGAGGCCAGCGCCGCCGAGGGCCGGCTGAGCTCCATGCTCGGCGACCTCCGCGCGATCTCAGAGAACTACCCGGACCTTCGCGCCACAGAGAACTTTCAGCAGCTCCAGCGGGAGCTGACCGAGCTCGAGGACGAGATCCAGGCCGCGCGCCGGATCTACAACTCGAACGTGCAGACGTACAACACGAAGATCCAGGTGTTTCCGAACTCGATCGTCGCCTCGACGCGGAACTTCGAGGAGAGGGACTTCTTCGAGATCACGGACGACACCGAGCGCGAGCCGGCCCGGGTCAGCTTCAGCTAGCCGTCGGCTCCGACTTACTCACTTAGCACGGCGTCCTGATCCGGGCCCGCGAATCGACCACCGCGAAGGCGGTTCCGGGAACCGTCTTCAGGCGGTTCAGGTCGGCGTCCTTCCAGCGCTTCGAGCTGGCGCCGGTGATGAACCAGTTCGAGCCGCTGCCTCCGTTGTCGGCGTTGATGATCCCGTAGTGGAAGAGCGCCCGGAAGATCACCCGCGACTGGCTGCCGCGGGGAAAGCGGTGCAGGTTTCGCTCGAAGTAAGCGCGCCGCAGCCGCAGGCGAAGCCCCATCGGCGGCAGGTCGGGATGGCATTGGCTCGAGGCGTAGTGGGTGGCGGGATGGATGTAGGCGCGACGTGTCTCGGCGAAGGTGGCCCGGATCGCGTGGCGGACGCGGCCCGCGCGGACCTCGCCGTAGCGCACCAGCCCGGGGAGGATCGGCAGACCCGCCGCGTCGGCCGAGGTCCAGCCGTCGTCGCGAAGCTTCTTGGAGCGGAGGTCGAAGCGGGCGGTCGAACCCGCGTTCCAGCGGTGGCCGGGGCCGCCGATGTAGCGGGCGTCGAAGATCTCGAACAGGTCGCAGCGGTGACGCTGGAGGACGAGGACGTGGCGGTCGGAGCCGTTCTCGATTGGCGCTCTGGGCGGGATCGGGGCACGCCCGAAGTCGCTCTCGGCCGGGTACCCGGTCACGTTCACCCGGACCCGGCGCTGGTCCCGGCCAACCGTGGTGAAGGGGATCCCGTAGCGGCCGTTTCCCCCGAAGTCGGGGTGCACCACCTGGTTGCCGCCGAGGCTGGTGATCCGGGCCACGTAGTCGCTCGAGTTGCGGTCGATCGGGGCCCGCGAGACCCTTTGGTTCCAGGCAGTCTGGTTCGCGGCCGAGCGCGCCGTGAGGGGTCCCTTGAAGGCAGGAAACACCCTGCAGCCGCCGACCTTCGGCGGCTGGGCGGCCTGCGCGGGCGGGGCTCCGAGCCCCAGGCCGAGGAGCGCGACGCACACGGCCCCGATCCACCAGCGTGGCCTGTATCGGCGAACCCTCACGCTTTCGTTATCGGCTTGCCGGCGGTCTCCGATAGTCGGAGGGCATTGACGTCTGCCCGTCGAGTGAACGATTGACCGTGGTATTTCCGGACAACTCCTCACTCGTCGGTTCTCAGCCCGCGGCATGGACGGGTTATTGCCGCATACCGGCAGAAAGCCGCCCAGTGACAGGTGAGGAGAGCGGGACGTGCGGGGTTGAGCGGCAGGAACGGCGGGATGGGTGGTGAATCGGGCAATCGACACGCGTCCGCCCGGGCACGCCCTCAGCGGCGTCCACGCCGGCCGCCCCCTGCCGCCATTGCCATGATCGTCGACTGCGCCTACTACGAGGACCGCAAGCGCCAGCACGAGGGTTCGATCGACCTGGACCGGGCCCTGGAGTGCCTGAAGGGCGGCCAGGGATTCGTCTGGCTGGGGATGCTGGAGCCGACCGAGGAGGAGCTGGCGGCGGCGGGCCGTGCGTTCGACCTGCCCAAGCTGGCCGTCGAGGACACCGTCCACGCCCACCAGCGTCCGAAGCTCGAGGAGTACGAGGGCCACTTCTTCATCGTTTTGAAGACCGCCCGCTACGACGAGGCCGAGGAGCGGGTCCACTTCGGCGAGATCCACATCTTCCTGGGACGCGGCTACGCGATCACGGTGCGTCACGGCGAGGCGAGCGACCTGAAGCCCGCCCGCCGGCGACTCGAAGGGCCCCACGCGGAGCTCCTCGACGCAGGGCCCGCCGCGGTCGCCTGGGCGGTGCTGGACCAGGTGGTCGACGACTACGAGCCGGTCACCGCCGGGATCGACGACGACATCGAGGAGGTGGAGGAGGAGGTGTTCTCCGGCGGCGGCGACTCGAGCCAGCGCATCTACTTCCTGAAGCGCGAGGTGATCGAGTTCCACCGCTCCGTGTTTCCCCTGCTCGGGCCGCTGGAGGCGTTCGAGCACGGTGCCTTCCCGATGATGCCGGACGGGCTTCGCCGCTACTTCCGCGACGTCGCCGACCATTCCCGGCGGGTCGACGAGCAAATCCACTCGCAGCGAGAGCTCTTGACCAGCATCCTCGAGGCGAACCTGTCGCTGATCGGCGTGCAGCAGAACAAGGCCGTGCAGGCGATCTCGGCCTGGGCGGCGATCATCGCCGTGCCGACCTTCCTGGCCAGCATCTGGGGGATGAACTTCGAGCACATGCCGGAGCTCCGGCTGGTGGTCGGCTACCCCTTGGCGCTGCTCGGGATGCTCGCCTCGACGCTCGTGCTTCACCGCTTCTTCAAGCGGATCAAGTGGCTCTAACCTGAGTGCGTGCAACTCCCGGTCGCCCACCTGGAGGGGGCGTTCGAGCCACTACAGGTCGCGCCCGTGCTGGTGGTGGCGGCGCTGTATGCCGCCCGCGCCCGCTCGCTGGCGCTGGATGGCCGGCCGGTGCCCGTCTGGCGTCAGGCCAGCTTCGCCCTGGGGCTCCTGCTGATCCTGATCGCGTTGGTCTCGCCGCTCGCGGCGCTCGACTACGAGTTGCTGTGGGCCCACATGGCCCAGCACCTTCTGCTGGCGGACCTCGGTGCGCTCGGAATCGTGCTGGGCCTCACCGGGCCGCTGCTTCAGCCGCTCCTCGCCACTCGGGGCCTCGGCTGGCTACGCGCGCTGAGCCAGCCGGCCGTGGCGCTGCCGCTCTGGCTCGCCAACCTCTATTTGTGGCACGTTCCGGGCCTCTACCAGGCGGCGATCACGAGCCCGGCGCTGCACGCCCTGGAGCATTTCTGCTTCGCCGGCTTCGGGATCGCCATGTGGATGGCCTTGCTGGGCCCGCTGCCGAAGCCCGAGTGGTTCGGGAACGGCGCCCGCCTGGTCTACGTGGTCGTGGTCCGGCTGGGTGGCGCCTTGCTCGCCAACGTGCTGCTGTGGGCCGGGTCTCCGCTCTATCCCGACTATGCGGCGGGTGAGGCGACGCACGGGATCTCGCCGCTGGCCGACCAGGGCGCCGCAGGCGCCGTGATGATGGTCGAGCAGGGTCTCGTGACCATGGGCCTGTTCGCCTGGCTCTTCTTCCGCGCCGCGCAGCAGAGCGACGAGCGTCAGGCCCTGCTCGACCTGGCGGCGGAGCGCGGGGTGCCGCTGGACGAAGGCCGCGCCGCGCGCGCGGTGGCCGCCGGCCAGGGCGAGCGGCTCCGAGAGCGGATCGCCGGTGAGTAGGGTGCGCGGCTTGGCCGCCAGTGGTCGCACCCGTCGGCACGGGGCGTATTTGCGGACGTGACCGCTAAGGATCGCTTCCTCGCCTGGCTCGTGACGGGACCGGTCGGGAGGTTCCTTGCATTCCTCCTCGACTTCATGGCCGCCGTGGTCCGCGGGGCGACCAATAAGCTCAGGCGGCGATGAAGACTTCGATAACCGAGCTGGGCGACTCGCGCGTTCGCGTCGAGGTGGGAATCGAGGCGGACGCCGTCGAGGATCGGCTGGAGCACGCCGCCCACACCATCGCCCGCGACATGCGCATGCCCGGCTTTCGCAAGGGCAAGGTCCCGCCACAGCTCGTGATCCAGCGCGTTGGACGGGAGGCGGTGTTGGAGCAGGCGCTCCGCGACTCGCTCCCGGAGTGGTACGAGCGGGCGCTGCTGGACACCGGCATCGCCCCCGTCGGCGACCCCGAGTTGAACGTCACCTCGCTTCCGGGCGCCGGCGAGGAGCTCTCCTTCTCGATTGAGGTGGCGGTGCGGCCCGGGGCCAAGCTCGGCGAGTACAAGGGGCTGGAGGTGGGCAGGGCTGAGGTCGAGGTCCCGGACGAGGCAGTCCAGGCCGAGCTCGATCGTCTGCGCGAGGGGTTCGCGAGCCTGGACCCCGTGGATCGCCCCGCCGCCGCCGGCGACCTGGTCGTGATCGACTTCTCCGGGACCATCGACGGCGAGGCGTTCGAGGGCTCGGAGGCCACGGACCTGATGGTCGAGCTGGGAGCCGAGAGCCTGCTGCCCGAGTTCGACCGGGCGCTCGCCGGCGCCGCGGCCGGGGACCAGGTGACGGTGGAGGTCCGGTTCGCGGACGACCACAGGCCCGAGAGCCTGGCGGGCAAGCAGGCGAGCTTCGCGGTCACGGTGAAGGAGGTCCGGGAGAAGAAGCTCCCAGACCTCGATGACGAGTTCGCCGCCGAGGCGTCGGAGTTCGAGACGCTGGACGAGCTTCGCGACGAGCTCCGCCGGCGGATCGCCGCCGCGCTCGAGAGCCGGACCGAGGCCGAGTTCCGCGAGGCCGCAGTCGACGCTGCGGCCGACGGCGCCCAGATCGAGCTGCCGAAGGAGTTGATCCATGCCCGCGCCCACGAGATGTGGGAGCGGTTCGAGCGCTCGCTGTCCTCGCGAGGTGCAGACGCCGAGGCCTTCCTTCAGATGCAGGGCAAGACGCGCGAGCAGGCGATCACCGACCTGGAGTCCGACGCCGAGCGGGCGCTGCGTCGCGAGGCCACCCTGGCGGCGGTCGCCGAGTCCGAGGGCATCGAAGTCTCGGACGAGGAGCTGCTGGAGGCCCTCCAACCGGGGGAAGAGGGGGAGGCCCCGGAGCGGCTGCTGGAGCGCCTTCGGGCCAACGGCCGCGACGCGCTGCTTCGCTCCGAGCTTCGGCTGCGCAAGGCGGCCGAGTTGATCGCCGGCTCGGCCAGGCCGATTCCGCAGGGGCAGGCCGCCGCCCGCGAGAAGCTGTGGACGCCCGAGAAGGAGAGGACGGAGGGCGGCGAATCCGACCTCTGGACCCCGGGCGAGGATCGCTAACGCGCGGGCGGGCGTGGCCGCTTTTATAGACTGCCGCGCGATGAGTCCGCTCGTTCCCATGGTCGTGGAGCAGACCTCGCGCGGTGAGCGCGCCTTCGACATCTACTCGCGCCTGCTCAACGAGCGGATCGTCTTCCTGGGCACGCCGGTGAGCGAGGACATTGCCAACCTCGTCGTCGCCCAACTCATCCACCTCGAGTCCGAGGACCCCGACAAGGACATCTCGATGTACATCAACTCGCCGGGCGGCTCGGTGTACGCGGGCCTCGCGATCTACGACACGGTTCAGTACATAAAGCCCGACGTGCAGACGATCTGCTGCGGGGTGGCGATGAGCATGGGGGCGCTGCTGCTCGCCGGCGGCGCCAAAGGCAAGCGGATGGCGCTGCCGAACTCGAAGATCCTGATCCACCAGCTCTCAGGCGGCTTCCAGGGCCCAGCGGCCGACATCGAGATCCACGCCAAGGAGATCATCGAAGTCCGCGAACGCCTCGACGAGATCATCGCCAAGCACACCGAGCACCCGGTCGAGAAGGTCGCCAAGGACACCGAGCGCGACTACTTCATGAGCGCCGAAGAGGCCAGGCAGTACAACATCGTCGACCGGGTGATCGAGCACCACTGACGACCACCCCGCCGGACCCGGCCTCGACCCGCATCCGGGCCGGGCTCTCTTGCCCAGGGTCAGTCGCCGTGCTCCGCGCTCCAGTGGACCTTGCCCGTGTGGCAGTTGGTCGCGCCGCCTCCGAAGCTGCCGCTGACGCGCAGGATGCCCCGGGCGTTCTGGTCGTCATTCCGGAACCTACCGCGAATGCGCAGATGCTTGCGACCGTTCGAGGAGGTGAACTTGCCGCCGAACTTGCGCTCGTCGTTCACCCTCATCGCCGGTGGAGGGGAGCCAGCGTCACCCACTGTTGAGGAGCCGTTGTCGCACTCCATCGGGACGCCGCTGAAGACGAACCTCTTGACCTTGATCGTTTCTCCGTCGCGCACCTTGGTCACGAACCTGAGGTCGCCGCCCTCCCGCACCGTGCCGTGGTAATGCCGAATGGCGGCAACCGCGACGGCCGCGAACACCAGTGTGCCGACGAGGCCTGCACCGATGACTATGCGCTTCACTCGTCCCTCCATCTGCCCCGGCTCGAGCCTCCCCCGAACCTGTTCGGCGCGCACCTTACCGGGCACGGCGATTTGCAACGCCGCCCGCGCCGTGCAGGGACGCGCGTCCCTACCGAGTAACAATCAGAATCCAAGCCGGCGCCGCTCGTGTCGTAACCTGCGGTGAGTGACGGTCCGGCGTAGTCGTTGAAGGGAGAACAGCGGTGGCACGCCCAACCGACTCCAACGAGCAGCTTCTCTGCAGCTTCTGCGGGAAGTCGCAGCGCCAGGTCAAGAAGCTGATTGCCGGGCCCGGCGTCTACATCTGCGATGAGTGCATCGATCTCTGCAACGAGATCATCGACGAGGAGCTCGCTGCGCCGCCCA
>JBBPIK010000051.1:2790-17211 GCA_038040415.1 Actinomycetota bacterium | reverse complement strand
CCGAGGAGGACGATCAGGACGACGTCGAGCGCGTTCGAGGAATCCTTGAGCGGAAAGTCGCGCAGCGCGGTGGCGATAGCGTGGGCCTGGATCTCGGGGCCGGCCATCTCGCCGTCACCCGACGTTGACGTGGCGTGCACGTCCTGGAGCACGGGGATCGTGGCGCCCACCACCACGATCTTGTCCCGGAACTCGCCCGGCTTGAACTTGCCCTGGACAACGTCCGAATAGGACACCTGCCGGATCGTCTCGGCTGGGCCGTAGTAGTCGATCCAGGCTGAGTCGCCGCCCAGGGAGGCCGGCTCGATCGGGCGCCCGCGAGCCTTCTCGGCGACGGCCACGGAGAATGTCTTGAGTCCTTGGGTGTCGTAGTTGACCCGCCGCAGGACGCCGCCGGAGTCGGTGGGGAAGTTGCCGTAGGCGATGACGGCGTTCAGGTCCTTCTCGATGTAGTCGGTCAGCGCGCGGCGCTTCGTGCTCTTCTCGACGCTAGGGGGGACCCCTATGTAGGTGAAGGCATTGCCATTGCCGAGCTCGTCGATCTCGGTGGTGGACTCGACGACGTTCCCGGCGCGTTCGATCGCGTCGAGCAGCGCAATCGTCTGCGGGTCGGTGTTGCTCGGCTCGGCGAACTGGATGTCCAGGCCGATCACCTTCGCCCCATCGCGCCGCAGGCGGTCGACCAGGCGGGCGTGGAAGTCGTGCGTGAACGGCCATCGCGCCACCCCCCTGAGGTTCTCGAACGTCTTCGTGTCGACCCCAACGACAACCAGATCGTCGCGCGGCTTCTCCTCGCCGCGGATCGAGAAACGGGTGTCGACGGTGTTGAGCTCGAGCGAGCGCAGGGCGTTCGTGGCGTAGCCGAGCACCCCCAGCCCCGCACCGAGCACCGCCACCACCGCAAAGAGGAGCACGCGCAGGCGGTGTCGCCCGCCGAGCATTATTCGACCGAGTAGCCGAGGTTGCGCAACCCGGCCTGCGCTCGCTTCAGGTCCGCCGCGCCGCGCCTCACAGCGCGGCCCGCGGCGGCGTAGGCCTCTCCCTCGCCGCTGCGCGCCGCCGCCGCCGCTCGCCCATAGGCGCTCGCGACCTGACGCAGAGATCCCGCGAGTCGCGAGTTGGCGTCCCGCTCGAATGGGCCAACCGGTGCTCCGGAGAGGGCGCGCGCGGCGTCGAGGTAGGCGTCGCCGAGATCGGCGGCGGCCCTGGCCTGGGCCGGTGCGGTCCGAGCGCTGCGCAGGCGCCCCGCGGGGGGACCGGCCGCCTCATCGAGCCGCTCGAGGGCGGCGCGGGCCGCTCGCGCGTAATCCTCTCTCGGCCCGAGCGCGAGCGGCCTTCCCGCCGAGAGCTCCAGCGTGGTGGCCACCCGCTCGCACTCGGGAGCGAACTCGGCGACGGTACGCGGCGCGGCCACACAAGCCACCGCCGCCACGCCCTCGGTGGTGGGCCCAACGTAAACCGTCATCCGTCCCGTGGCGCCCTTCGGCGCCAACCCGGCGTAGCGGTACGCCTGTAGCCGGCCGAGCCTCACCGTGTCCTCGCGGGAGGGCTCTCGCCGAAGGCGCGAGAGAAATCCGTCGGGCAGCAGCGTAGGGCCGGCTCCGTCGACCTCGCCCGCGATCAGCCGGGCACCCGGAACGCCTCTCGCGGAGAGGACGATCGGCTGCGAGAACCGCATCCCCGGAGTCTTCGGCTCCTTCGTGACGCGGTTCCAGTCGCTCGGGAACGACAGCCCGAGGCTGCCGGCCGACGCCGAGTTGGGCAGCTCGCCGCCCTCGGACTCCGACCCCGAGCCGCCGATCACGAAGCCCGCCACCGCCGCCCCCACCGCAAGCACCGCGGCCACAGCGAGGATGGGAACGGATCGTGCTCGCGTGGGCGCCTCACCCGCAGGGGCCGTGGCGCCGGCCGCGGCCGGCCTCCGGGCGGGTGCGGTGGGCGCGGCCTGCGCCGGCGAGGCCGCGGTCACGCCCCTGGCCGGCTCCTCCGCGGAGACCGCGGTCGCGCCGGCCGGCCTGGTCTGATCGCCGTTGCCCCGAACGCCAGTCTCCTCCGGCGTGGCGAGCGGGCCCGGCGTCGCCCCCACGGCCTGCCCGAAGGCGCGATGGGCGTCGCGGAGCAGCTCGCCCGCCGAGGCATAGCGGTCCTCGGGAGCCTTCGCCATTCCCTTGGCGATCACTTCGTCGATGGCCTTCGGCACCTCTGGGCGGTCCTCCGTTGGTCGAGGCGGGGGCTCGGAGATGTGCGCGAAGATCACGGCCGCCTCGGCCGGTTTGGGGTAGGGCACAGTGCCGACCAGGCACTCATAGAGCACCCCTGTGAGCGAATATATGTCGCTCCGCCCAGACGCCGGCTCGCCCTGGATCTGCTCGGGCGAGACGTAGTCGATCGTGCCCACGAACTGTCCCGTCGCCGTCAGCCGTCCGGCCTCGTCAGGCGCCTTCGTCAGGCCGAAGTCAGCGAGGTAGGCATGGTCGCGCGAACCGATGAGGATGTTCTGCGGCTTGATGTCCCTGTGGATCAGACCCACGTCGTGAGCGGTATCGAGGGCGTCGGCCACCTGGGACAGAAGGCGCAGGCTACGGCCGGGGTCGAGCTCGCGCCCGAGAATCATGTCCTTCAGGTTCGGCCCCCGGATCATGCGCATGACGAGGAAGAGGCCGTGTTCGGTCTCGCCCGTGTCGTAGACCGTGACGATGTGAGAGTGGTCGATCGCCGCCTGAAGCAGCCCCTCACGGCGGAAGCGCTCGCGGAAGGCCGGGTCGTCTCCGAGATCGGCAGAGAGGACCTTCAGCGCGACGCTGCGGTTGAGCGACAGCTGCGTCGCACGGTAGACGATGCCCATGCCGCCCTCTCCGAGGGCTCCATCGATTCGGTACCCGGCGACAGTCGTGCCCTTGGGGAGCAAACCAGCTTCCGAGCCTAGGGTGGCTAGCCCTCGATGACCGGGCCGGGCGCGGGCGCCGGGGCCGGCGCAGGAGCCGGAGCAGGTGCGGGGGCAGGCGCTGCTGGCGCTGCAGGAGCGGACGGGGCGGGGCCCGGAGCTGCGCCGCCGGAGCCTCCGCCGCCCGCCGGCTCGGGAGCCGCGCGGAGAGCCGGCAGGGTCGCCGGCGCCGCCAGCCCGGGCAGCTTGGTTGATCCCGAGCCGGTCTGAATCCTCTCGGCGGCCGTTCCGTCGGCTCCGCCGTCACCCGAGCCCGCCTTGCCGGCCGCAAACGCCCCGCTGAATGCGGCGGCCACCACCACCAGCGCCACGACCAGACCCGAGCGGCTCGACCCCGCTAGCCGCACCTGCGTCTCGGCTTCTTCGATCCGGGGTTGAGGCAGCGCTCGACCTTCTTGAAGTTCCCGCGCGTGATCCGGTACTTGACGTACGCGCCGATCGCTTTCTTCTTCACGACCCGGATGACCAGGCTGGTGCCGGCCCTCAGCCGCTGGCCGCGCAGCCGCCCAAAGCTCACGGTCTTCGCCCGCTTGGCCTGGGGGCGGCACCCCTTGCAGGTCACCGACACCCGCGAGCCGCGCGAAGCGCCGACGCTCAGACCAAGCAACTGGATGCCGGTGGCGAGCGGCCGCGCCCTGAGCGTGACCTTGGCTCGCAGGCGCGTCGGGCAGCCGTCACCGGAGGAGCTGCGCAAGCGGTCGCACTTGTCCTTGTCGTCGGGCACGCCATCGCCGTCGGCGTCGGCGACGAAGTCAAACAGGAACTCCAGGTTGCCCCCCGCGTCGCCGACGGCGCCGATCTGAACGGTGTAGGCGCGGCCCTTGATCACCCTCGCGAGCAGCTTCTCGGCGGTGCTCGAGGAATCGTTGATGCACCGCCTCCGGCCAAACCTCGGCACCGCTGTGCTCGGGTTGAACGGGACCACCGCGATGGCGGCGTCGAACCCGTTGGTCTGGATCTGCGCGAAGCCGCTCGCGTCGGGATAGAAGTCGTACCAGACGGTCCTTCCATAGCTGCCGGAGGATCCGGGGCACGTCGTCGGCTCCGCGGGGCCGCCCACGGGGCCGCCGGCTTTCTGTGGCGCGAAGACATCGCCCTGGACCGAGGCCCTGGTGGTGTCGCGAACGTCGCGAAGGGTGTTCGTGCGCTCGAGTCTGGACCCCGGAGCGTTCAGCTGCAGCGACTCGAGATAGTCGTCGTTGAGGGGGGCACCCGGCGGCGCGGCGTCCACGACCACAGGCGCGGCCAGCAGCAGTGCCAGGGCGGTGATTATGAGCGGAGTCCTCAGTTCGAGTCTTTCTTTCGAGGCCAGATACCTTACGAGGCCAGATACCTTACGAGGCCAGATACCTTACGCTCACCCTGAACACCTGGCTGACCTAGAGTTTCTGGGGGCTGACCTATTTTGATGCTCAGGTGACAGTTGAACATGGATCGGGGTTGGGCGCAAGCCTTCCGCTTTGAACGAGCAAGGGCCAGAAGCAGACGCCGACAGTCGCGTCGGACAGAGCGTGGGTCCGTACCGGATCGAATCCCTGCTGGGCGTCGGGGGGATGGGCCAGGTTTACCGCGCGACCGGCCCGGACGGGCAGGCGGTGGCGCTGAAGCTGGTCAAGGCGGAGCTCGCCAGCGACGACACGTTCAGGCGCCGCTTCGACCGCGAGGCACGCATCGCCCAACAGGTGCGGCACCCCCACGTGGTGCAGGTGCTCGACCAAGCCGAGCACGAGGGCATCCCCTATCTGGCCCAGCGTTACATCGCCGGCGGCAACCTCGCCGACTTGATCGAGACGCAGGGTCAGCTCGACTTGGCCACGGCAGTCCGCGTCTGCCGGCAGGTGGCCTCAGGGCTCGACGCCCTGCACGAGCAGGGTCTCTTCCACCGGGACATCAAGCCGGCGAACATCCTCGTAGATGAGGAGGGCACCGCCTACATCACCGACTTCGGCCTGGCGAAGGACAGTCAGGGAAGCCTCCTGACGAGGCCAGGGCAGGCGCTGGGCTCGATGGACTACATGGCGCCGGAGCAGATCCGCAGCGAGGAGATTACGGGGGCCGCCGACACCTACGGGCTGGGGTGCGTCATGTACGAGTGCCTCTGCGGGGCGCCTCCGTTTGCCGACCGCCAGGGCATGCGTGTCCTCTGGGCCCACCTCCAGGATCCGCCGGCCGACCCCACCGACCACCGCTCCGAGCTGCCCAAGGGGGTCAGTTCCGCGATCCTGAAGGCCCTTGACAAGGAAGCCGCGGGACGTCAGCAATCGGCGGGCGAGCTGGCCGAGCAGATGGCCGCGGCGGCCGAGCAGTAAGCGTCTAGCCTCAGCTGAGGCGCCAGCGCCCATCTTCGTAGACGAGGTTCACCTCGTCCGAGGCTTCGTCGAGCGAGACCACGGCCTTCCCGACTTCGAGATTCACCTCGATTCGGATGGCAAAGGAGGGAAGCAAGGGGGCTGGGCGCCCAAGCTCGGCTGGGTCGGTCTCGCTCCCGGGCGGTGCTTGCACCTCGGGTGACGTCGGCTCGGCCCCGAGCTCCGCGTCGCCGGGAAGCGGCGCGATCGTGCCGGAACCGGTCGGTGTGGGCTGTAAGTTGCTGAACTGCACGACCAGGGCGCTCGCCCCAACCTCGATCCTGTCCCCCGTCTCGAGAGTGGTCGTACCCTGGAGTCGCCTTCCATTGACGTAGGTGCCGTTCGTCGAGCCCAGATCCTCGATGCCGAAGCGGCCATCGCTCTCGGCCGAGACACGGGCGTGCTGGCGGGAGATCTCGACGTCGCTCGCGAGAGTGCCGTCCCCTTCGGCCTGGCGGCCGATCACGAACTCCTCCTCGACCTCGATCACCGTGCCGGCGGCGTTTCCCTCGACGACCTTGAGACGCAGCTTCCCCGGTGGGGGCGGGGCCTCGGGTGGGGTTGCGCTCATCTCCATCTTGAAACCGTACCGATACCTCGCGCCACTCGCCGGTGTCAACCCGAGCCGGGGTTTACGGTCTGCCCCATTTTTCGATGGCGAGCGAGACCAAACCGGGTTAGAGTTGGCGCCGTGTCCGATCTAATACTCGAAATCGTTGAAGGCGAGTCGGCCGGGACCACGTTTGCGCTCTCCCAGCCACTCGAAGTTGGGCGCGACCAGACGCTCGGGGTCGTGCTCGAGGACGTCGAGGTCTCACGCCGCCACGCCCGGATCACCCCTGCCAACGGGGCGGTCGTGGTGGAGGACCTGGGCTCGCGCAACGGCAGCTTCGTGAACGAGCAGCCCATCGACGGGCCCCGCGAGATACGGCCCGGGGACCGCGTGCGCTGCGGGCTCACCGTGTTCGAGCTGCGCAGCGCTCAGCAGACGCAGCGCGGCATGTCGGGCGTGATCGCCATGCCGCAGATCACCCAGCTGGGCCACGGGGTGCTCGCGCCCGTGCAGGAGCGCGACCTTCCCCAGCCCGTGGCGGAGCCGCAGGCGCCGGGATTCAAGGCGACCGAGACCGAGCCCGCCTACGTGCCCGGCGGTGGAGGAGACCTCCAGCCCGCCGGCGCGGACGAGGGCGCGCAGTACGAACGGGTCGCAGCCCTGCGTGATCCTCGCGTCAAGCACAAGACGGGCGTCGCCGCCTTCGCGCTGCTGGGTCTCGCCGCCATCGCGGTCCTGGTCTTCTTCGGCTTCCTCGTCTAGGCGCGATCGCCGCGAGGGGCGACCCGGGAACGTTTCCGGTCGGCCCTAGACCTTCTCGGCCAGGATGTAGAGGATCACCCCGATCGCCGTGGCCACGACGATCACGTAGGCGACCACGGTGGCCTCGACCCGCGTGGCCGCCGAGCCGCGGCGGGTACCGCCCGTTCCGCCGGCGTCGAAGGAGTGCTTCGACGGCGCCGCTGCGGGGTTCACAGCCTGGTGGACGCGGCTGGCCGAAGCCGGCTCGGGGGCGGGGACGTCTCCGCGGACCCGGCCTAACTCGGTGGGCTGTGCGGCCGCCGGAGGCGAGGGCGGGGCCGCGGCAGGCTGCGGTGGCGCCGGCGGCGGGGGAGCGGGGGGCTGTCGTGCCGGCGGTGTTGGCGGCGGAGGCGACTGGACGGGCGGCGGCGGAGCGGGGCTCTCAGCTGCTGCCGGAGCGGGTGGTGGTGGCGGTGGCGCGGGCGGCTCCGGCTCCGCGGGCGCGGCCGGGATGGGCCTGAGCCGCGTGGCTCCGGCGTCCACCTGCGCCTCCACCCGCAGGGTGGAGTTCGCCATCTTGATCACGTCCCCGTCCTTGAGCGCGGAGACGCCCGTGAGCCGCTGCCCGTTCACGAACGTGCCGTTGGTGGACCCGAGGTCCTCGATGGCGAGCGTGTCGTCGAGCGCACGGATAGTCGCGTGCCTGCGGGACACCTCGGAGTCCGCCAGGACGATCTCGCAGTCCTCTCGTCCGATGGTTGCGCCAGCGGCCACGGGGTGGCGCGTTCCGGCGGACGGACTCTCCTCGACCAAGGTCAGCTGGTTCACGTCGCTCGCCTCTGGATCTGGTGGGCGGCGCCTGACAGCCCAGGCTGCTTCTGGAGCGGTATGGCGTGCGCGCCCGAGGCCTCGCTGAGGAGCCCGCCCGGGGCGGCCTGCGCGCCGTCGGTGGCGGCGAGCAGCGGCAGGGACTCCCTGCTCGCCGGGATCGACCACTCGGTCGTGCGGAACTCACCGGCCGCCTCGACATAGGTGAGCGAGAAGATCGGCAGCAGCACGATCTTGGTGAACACGAAGAGCAGCCACGCGCCGATGTAGAAGACGATGCCCTCCACGATCCCGATGTCCAGCTTCAGGATGTTCGCGAGGACCAGCAGCAGGCCGAGCTCCACCAGAGCGAGCACGCCGGTCATCCAGGGCGGCTGCCACTTGACGGCCCACACGTAGATGGCCGAGTCGAGCGTGACCCCCAGCAGCAGCAGGACCCCGATCAGCACGAACCAGTCCGGGTTGCCGGTGACGAGCCACAGGATGACTCCGAGCACCCCTGGCAGCACCATCGATGCCACCCTGGTGTGAACTCTCCCCTGAGGTGTCGGGCACACGGTCAGCTCCTCCTGTCTCTACGCAAGTTGCTCCGTCTTCTCGATCTGGCGGATGGCCAGGGCGGTCTCGCGCGCGAGGCTCAGCTGCATGCCCAGCCGCGCCGGGAACGCCCGGTAGCGCAGGTTCTCGGCCCGGGCGCAATCGCCCACGAACCGGCGGGCGACGTACTTCAGGCCGGCGATCGTGTCCCCGTTCGGGACCACCGTGTTGGCCGTCAGCCCCATCATGGCCAACCGCGAGTCCTCCCGATCGAGGGGCGGAACGCCGCAGTTGGTCTTGAGCCGCACGCGCTCGTGCTCGATGGGCACGTCGTAGGTCTGCACCAAGCGCCTGATCACGGGCAAGGCCAGCGCCGACTTCACGAAGCCGGTGCCGCACACGATGCCGGTCACGTGCAGCTCCCCGGGGTCGGTGCCGTCGAGCAGCTTCAGGCGCACCTTGAGCCCGGCGGGACCCGGCTCGATGCTGGACACGTTGCCGATGACCTCCTCGAACCGGCCCTCGTCGCGCCCCTTCTTGATCTTCGCGCCCCAGCCGCGGCGCTGTGGCGAGGTTCCGCGCAGCGCCCGGCCCAGGAAGTCGACGCGTTCGTCGAAGGTGAGCTTCTGGAACTCGTCGATGCCGCTGCCGTCGAACAGACAGCGCGGCACGTTCAGATCCTGCTCGTCGGGCTGGGGATTGCGCCTCAGGGCGATGCACGAGGCGCCCGCGTCGAGGGCGTTGGCCCACTCGTTCACCGAGGCGATGCCGGTGCCGATCACTATGTAGCGGCCGCCCTTGGAGTAGCTCTTGGGCTCGTAGGCCTGCACAACGCGGTCGGCCATGCGCGGGTCCTCCCGGGCCTCGCCGTACACGCCGGGGAAGGCGAGCGGGCCGTGGCCCACGGCGATCATTGCGTGCTTGCAGCGACCCAGCACCTTGGAGTCGTCGTCGTAGAGGGTGAAGTGGGGGGGCGGCCCCGGCTCGCGCACGACCCAGCCGACCTTGCGACCGCCGAGCACCCGCGTCGGGTAGCCGAGCCGCCTGGCCACGATTCCCGCCTGGGTGAGGACGTCCGGCACGCCCGGGTTGAATTTGCGCTCAGCCGAGCGCAACAGCGGGCTCGGGTCGCGCCGGGCGTAGGCGTCCAGCTGGGCGAAGGTGGGCCAGTCGGCGGGCAGGAAGTGGGACTCGGACTCCGAGCGCAGCACCGTCTGGCCGAGATTCCATGCGAACTGCTGGTAGGTGGCGACGGGGTTGGTCCCCTCGCCGAAGATGCCGATCTGGTCGGGCTTGAAGCCGAGATAGATGGCCGTGGCGTAGACGAGCAGCGATCCGAAGCCGTTGCCGACGACACCAATCGTCACGTCTTCGGGCTGTCCGTGGGCTCCGTTTGTCTGGGGGGACATGGGCGGCTCCTGGGTGGGGTCGATCCGGTTCGGATCTACCCTAATCGCACCTCCCACTCCTTGTCGAGTGGTTCGACCCCGGCATCTCTGCAAATCGTGCTTCCCGGCCCCACAGTTGCGCCGGACCCTCAACCGATTTATGGTGGCGCCGTGACGGACGTCCTCGCCCAGACGCCTCCGCCGGTGCCTTGGCGCGCGCAATGAGCGCGCAGCCCGAGCAACGCGACGTATCCCGCCGTTCGGTAACCGGCCTCTACGCCGTGCTCCTGGTCGTCACCGTGGTCGTGCTCGGCCTCGTGCTGGGCACAGGAGGCGACCGCAAGACCGAGAAGGCGGTCGCCGGCACCTACACCGTCGCCCCGGCGAGCTCCTGCCTGGGCAAGGAGTTCGAGCTCAAGCAGTCGGGTCAGTTCATCAACCTGGGCACCCCGAAGGGAGGATCCCCCTCGGCTCGGGCCAAGCTCGACGGCGACAAGGTCACGGGTGACGTGAAGTGCGTGAAGGGCGGCGACGGCAAGCTCGACGTCACGGTCGCGGACGGGCGCCTGACCGGCACGGCGGCGGGCGAGCAGTTCGAGTCGACGCTGACCGGCGATCCCCCGCCGCCGGGCGCCAAGGTCGAGCGTGCACCCGACTCGGTGGCCGGCGAGTACGCCCTGAGCCCGAGGTCCGCCTGCCTGGGCGGCAAGCTCGAGATAGAGGAGAAGGGCTCGGGCTTCGAGGTCACCGGCGGCAAGGTCTCGGGAGAGGCCCGTTACTCGGACGGCGTGCTCAGTGGAGAGGTCGAGTGCCCGGAGACCGGGACCGCCGAGCTCGAGGGCGAGGCCAAGGGGCGCAAGATCGACCTCGTGCTGGCTTCCTCCGGCGGTACCGAGGAGAAACTCACCGCCCAGGAGACCCGCAAGTTCGGCGAGACGCTGGCCGTCTTCTTCCTCGCGGTGGTGGTCGTGATGCTCGCCGCGCGGCTGTTCGGTGCCCTGGCGGTGAGGATCGGCCAGCCGCGGGTGATGGGCGAGGTGGTCTCGGGCATCACGCTCGGGCCGACGATCCTGGGGGCGGTCCTCCCCGACCTGCAGGGCTTCCTGTTTCCGCAGGACGTCCTGCCCTTCATCGGCGTGGTGGCCAACCTCGGCCTGATCTTCTACATGTTCCTCGTGGGGCTCGAGCTCGACCCCGCGCAACTGCGCGGCCGAGTGGGACAGGCGGCCGCGATCTCCAACGCCAGCGTCGCCCTGCCCATGGTGCTCGGGGTGGTGGTCGCGGTGCCGGTCTACGGCTTGGTCGCGCCTCCGGGCACGAAGTTCCTCGCCTTCGCGCTGTACATGGGGGTGGCCATGTCGATCACCGCCTTCCCGGTGCTGGCCCGCATCCTCGTGGAGCGCCGCATGCTCAAGCGCCCCGTGGGCGCGCTGGCGCTCGCCTGCGCCGCCATCGACGACGTGACCGCCTGGGTGCTCATCGCCCTGGCCACCACCGTGGCGGTTGCCGGCTCGGCGAGCGCGGTGGTCAAGACGATGGCGCTGGCGGTGGCCTTCTGCCTGCTGATGGGCTTCGCGGTGCGTCCGCTGCTGGCCCGCGTGTCAGAGGCCTACGACGAGGCGGGCCGCGTGCCGCCCGGCTGGATTGCGGCCATCTTCGCGGGCATCCTGCTGTCGGCGTACACCACCGAGGAGATCGGCATCGCGCTCATCTTCGGCGCCTTCATCATGGGCATGATCATGCCCCGCCGGGCGGAGCTGACCGAGGACGTGACCCGGCGCGTCGAGGACTTCGTGGTGACGCTGCTGCTGCCACTGTTCTTCGCCTACACCGGCCTGCGCACGGACATCGGGCTGCTCGACCGTCCGGAGCTGTGGTTGCTCACCGTCGCCCTGATCGCGATCGCGATCGTGGGCAAGCTCGTCGGGGCCATGATCGCGGCACGGATCACGGGCTTTGACTGGCGCTCCTCAACGGTCATCGGCGTGCTCATGAACACGCGGGGGCTCACCGAGCTGATCGTGCTCAACCTCGCGCTCGAGGCGGGCGTGATCTCCGAGGCGCTGTTCGCGGCGCTCGTGATCATGGCTCTCGTCACGACCTTCATGGCCGGCCCCGCGCTCAAGCTGCTCGACCCGCGCAACGAGCTCGGCGCGCCGGTGGAGGAGGAGCTCGTGGAGGCCCGCGAGCGCGCAACGTCGATGTTCCCCGCGCTGCAGGTCCCCGAACGGTCGATCCTCGTCGCTCCCCAGAGCGGCCCGGCACTCGAGCAGCTGCTGGCCATCGCGCGTCCGCTCGCGCGCTCACAGCCGCCGCGCGAGCTGATCCTGGCCCGCTTGCTGCAACCGCCCCGTGGCGCAGGCGTGCGCGGCGGGCTCCAGACCGAGAACAAGCTGCTCGCGGAGGCCGCGACGGAGCTCCTGGCGGTTCGAGACCAGCTGATGCAAGAGGGGGTGGCGGCCCGTGAGGTGGCCACCATCTCGGCCAACACCGGTGGGGATCTCGCCCGCCTGGCGCGCTCCGAAGAGGTCGACCTGGTGCTGATAGACGGCCGCCGGCCGCTGCTGGGCGAAGGGGTGCCACGCGGGGACGTGGGGGTCGTGCTCCAGACCGCGCCCTCCGACGTCGCGGTGCTCGTGACCAAGGAGGGCGAGGCACTGCTGACCGGCGGCGACCGGTCGATCATCGTGCCCTTCGGCGGCGCCGAGCACGACTGGGCCGCGCTCGAGCTGGCCGCCTGGCTCGGCTCGACGGCGGGCATGCCGATCAAGCTGCTCGGCGCCGCCGGCCAGAGTGACGAGAGCCGCGTGACCCGTCTCCTGGGAGACGCCGGCCTGCTCGTGCAGCACTACGACCCGGGTGTTTCGGCCCAGCCCCTGATGGCCGAGCCCGGTCGCGAAGGCGTGCTCGAGGCCGCGGCGGGGGCCGGCATCCTCATCATCGGGCTCTCCGAGCGCTGGCGCGAGGAGGGTCTGGGCGAGACGCGCTCGGACATCGCCCGCGCGGCGCCCGGCCCGGTCCTGTTCGTGCGCCGGGGCACCCGGCCCGGCGCTCTTGCGCCGGCGGGCAACGTGACGCAGTTCGGCTGGTCCTCCGCGGGCGCCTGACCTAGTCAGGCTCGGTCGCGGCCGCGGTCCAGCCCGCGGTCCCAGGAGAGCGGGCCCGGGCCACCGGCCGCGCGACCCTGGTCCACCCGGATCACGTGCATGACCGCATTGATCAGGGCGAGGTGGGTGAACGCCTGCGGGAAGTTGCCCAGGTGCCGGCCCGAGCGCGGGTCGATCTCCTCCGCGTAGAGCCCGAGCGGGCTGGCGTAGGAGAGCAGCTTCTCGCACAGCGCCCGTGCCCTCTTCACCTCACCGATCTCCACGAGCGCCGAGACCATCCAGAAGGAGCAGATGGTGAAAGTGCCCTCCTCACCCGGGAGGCCGTCATCGGTCTCGGCCACCTTGTAGCGGAGCACCAGGCCGTCGACGGTGAGCTCGTCGGCGATCGCCAGCACCGTCTTCATGATGCGCTCGTCGTCGGGCGGCAGGAAGCGGACCAGCGGCATCAGCAGAACCGATGCGTCGAGGGCGGTGGTGTCGTAGTGCTGGCAGAACACCCCGCGCTCGTCGACGGCGTTCTCGCAGATGTCGGCGTGCATCTCGTCGGCCGCGGACTGCCAGCGAGACGCGCACTCGATGTCCTCGCGGATCTCGGCAAGCCTGGTGCCGCGGTCCGCCGCCACCCAGCACATCAGCTTCGAGGAGGTGAAGTGCTGGGGCTCGCCGCGCACCTCCCAGATACCCCGGTCGGGGTCACGCCAGTTCTCGAGAGCGGACTCCACCTGCTTCACGAGGATCGGCCAGATGCGCTCCGGCAGATGGTCGCGCGACTTGGTGTGGAGGTAGAAGGAGTCGAGGATGGCGCCCCAGACGTCGTGCTGATCCTGGTTGTAGGCGCCGTTTCCGACCCGCACCGGCTGAGCGCCCTCGTATCCCGACAGGTGGTGGAGCTCCTCCTCCTCCAGCTTCGCCCGGCCATCGATGCCGTACATGATCTGGAGCTGGCCTTCCTCGGCCTCGGCGACGTCCGCGATGAAGTAGAAGAAGTCGTTGGCCTCCCAGTCGTAGCCGAGGGTGTAGAGGCCCCAGAGCATGAAGGTCGCGTCGCGGATCCAGCTGTAGCGGTAGTCCCAATTGCGGGTGCCGCCGGGGGTTTCGGGCAACGACGTGGTGGCGGCGGCAAGCATCGCACCCGTGGGCGCATAGGAGAGGCCTTTCAGCGTGAGAGCACTGCGCTGCAGGTAGGTGCGCCAGGGGTGATCCGGGAACTCGCCGTGATCGAGCCAGTGCTGCCAGTGGTGCGCGGTCCACACCTGCCTCTCGTAGGCCTCGTCGTAGCTCCTGGGAGCGGGGTGGTCCGACCAGGAGAGGGCCACGAACGCCGTGTCGCCCTCCTTCATCAACGTGCGCGCAGTGGCGCGCGAGCCCTCGAAGCCGACGTTCATGTCCGTGGTCAGGAACAGCTCGACATCGGTCCCGTCGGCCGTGGCCCGGGCCTCGTGGTAGCCAGCTCCGCTGTATTCCCAGGATGCGGCCTGGCGGCCGTAGCTGAACACCGGCTCGCAGTCCAGCAGCACCTGCACCTCGCCGTTCACGCAGCGGACGCAACGCAGCAGGACATGATCGGAGTCGTAGTCGGTGGGCGAGCGGCGGTGGGTCTTGGAGCGGTCGCCCTCGTGATGCCAGGGCCCGATCAGCAGGACGTCGCGTACCACGATCCAGCCGCCACGGCAGCCCCAGCTGGTCTCGAGCACCATCGTGCCGGGCAGGTAGCGGCGGTCAGCGGGCACGTCGACGTCCGCGGGCCCGAGACGGAACATCCCGGCGTCTCGATCCAGGATCGCCCCGAACACGCTCGGTGAGTCGAACCGCGGCAGGCACAGCCACTCGACGGCTCCGCTGGGGGCCACGAGAGCGCACGTCTCGCAGTCCGACAGGAAGGCGTACTGGGCGATCGGCGGGAACGGGCCCGCGCCGACGGTGTTCCCGGCCATCTGCCTGATCCTCCAAGCACCGGAGTGCGCTCGAGTCGGGA
>JBBPIK010000051.1:0-2690 GCA_038040415.1 Actinomycetota bacterium | reverse complement strand
CGTCCTCGAGGCGCGAGGCGGCGGGGGCGTCCAGGAGCACCGTGAGCGAGCCGTCCACGGGATCCACGAGGCTGGCGGGCGACTCGGGGCCGGCCGGGTAGTCGCCGAAGGCCCGGGCCACGGCCTCGGCCTTGTCCTCGCCGGATATCAGGAACACAACTTCGCGGGCCGCATTGAGCACGGGAAGAGTAAGGGTCACGCGGGACACGAGCGGGGCCATGCCGGGGGTGTCCACCCCCACGACCCAGCGCTCGCGCTCGCGCAGCTGCGGGGCGCCAGGGAACAGCGACGCGGTGTGCGCGTCGGGACCGATCCCCAGCAGCACGAGGTCGAGCGCGGGCGGCTCGCCTGTGCCCCCTTGTGGGGTACCGGTGCCGAAGGCCTCGCCCAGCTCGCGCTCGTAGGCGGCGGCGGCCTCCCGGTAGCCCAGCTCGGTGGGGATGCGGTGCACCTCGGGGACGGCGCCGTCGATGCGGTCGAGCAGGCTCTCCCTGGCCATGCGGTAGTTGGAGTGCTCGTTCTCGGGCGGCACGGCGCGGTCGTCGCCGAACCACAGCTGCGCGCCCGACCAGTCGAGGTCGCCGATCGCCGCCACGCGCTCGTGGGCGGCGCGGGGCGTGGATCCGCCGGAGAGCGCGATGTGGCCGCCGGCGCGGACGGCGGCGGCGATCCGCTCCGCGGCCACCTTGGCCACGTCGTCGACGACCTCTATCCGCCGGCTCACGAGATCATGGCCTCGGCGGCGCTCAGCGCGGGGCCGTAGGTGTGGTCGCGCAGCAGCGCCTGGCGGATCCCCTCGCCGAGGATCCCCGACTCGCCGCGGGAAGCGCCCATCACGGTCCACTCCCACTCGCGGCCCTTGCGGTCGGAGCGGCGCGCCGTGAGTCCGCCCGGGCCGCGGTCGAGCGAGATCGACGTGCCCGACGCCGTCTCGACCGTGATCCCGGCCAGCCCGGGCGCGCTCATCGAGAGGTCGGGCTCCAGCCGCAATTTCACGTCCTGGCGGCGCGAGCGCGCCGAGCCCTGCATCGAGCCGTTCTGGGTGACCATCGAGCCGGGCTGCCAGCCCAGGCGCGTGGCCAGCCAGCCCACGAACAGCAGCCCCGCGATGGCGGAGTCGGGACGGTGGCGCACCGTGACGGAGCTGACCTTCGACAGCTCGCCCCGCCACTGCGGCGGGTCGAAGGTGGAGGCCACACGCTCGCGCCATGGGGTTGTCCGCAGCCAGGCGAGGTCCACGATGTAGGCGCGCTCGGCGAGCTGCTTGGCGCGACCCACTGCCGACGCGGGGTCGGGCTCGTTCACCGAGTCCAGCAGCACGATCTGGGCGATGTCGATCAGGGCGTCCACGGCCTCGCGGTGCCCGTGCGGCGCCCACACCAGCGTGGCCAGGTCGGTGACCACCAGCGGGTCCACGATCGTCTGGAGCGCCTCCAGGTGGCCCTCGCCGATATCGAGGATCACCTCCTCCTGGCCCACCGACAACTCGCCGGGCTTGACGTCGCCGCCCTCGGTGGCCGTGACCGTGGCGAACGCGTCGATCGTCGCGCGGCGCGGCTCGACCGCGCAGAGGATCGTGCGCGAGGCGTGAAAGCGTCCCACCCGGTCCAGGCGGTTCTGGATCTCCCCCCGCCACTCGCGGTCGGCCACCACCACGAGGTTGAGCACCCGGGCGGGAACGAAGGCGTCGCTCTCCTCGTGGCGCTGGCGAAGCAGCTCCCGCAGCGCCGCCTCGATATCGCTCGGCTTGGTGTCCTGGGCCGACCAGACGCCGTCGCTGGTGCCCATCGCTAGATCTGCCTCCAGCGGTGCCCCGGGCGGAGGATCTGGTCGGCCTCCTCGGGACCCTCCGAGCCGGACTCGTACTCGGGCAGCGGCGAGTCGTCGGCCGCCCACGCCTCGAGGACCGGGTCCACAATCGTCCACTGGGCCTCCACCTCGTCGTCGCGGGTGAACAGCGTGGCGTCGCCGCGCATGGCGTCCGTGATCAGCCGCTCGTAGGCCTCGGGGGACTCCGACATGAACGCGGTGCCGTAGAGGAATTCCATGATCACCGGCCGGATCCGCATGCGGGTGCCGGGGATCTTCGCCCCGAGCGAGATCGAGGCGCCCTCGTTGGGCTGCACGGTGAGCACGATCTGGTTGGGCTGCACCCCCACCGAGCCACCGTCCTGCTGGAAGGCCAGGTGGGGCACGGGCTTGAGCGTGACCGCTATCTCGGTGACCTTGCGCGCCAGCCGCTTGCCGGTGCGCAGGTAGATCGGCACGCCGGCCCAGCGCCAGTTGTCCACCTCCAGGCGCAGCGCCGCGTAGGTCTGGGTCCGCGAGTTCTCGGGGACGTCGTCCTCTTCGAGATAGCCGCCCACCTCCTCGCCACCGGACACGCCCCGGACGTACTGCGCCCGCACCGTCATGTCGGGCACCTCGTCGGGCTTGGGCGGGTGGATGGCGTGCAGCACCTTCACCTTCTCGTCGCGCACCTCGTCGGCCGAGAAGTTCACCGGCGGCTCCATGCACAGCAGGCACAGCAGCTGGAGCATGTGGTTCTGCACGAGGTCGCGCAGGGCGCCGGATGTGTCGTAGTAGCCGGCGCGGCTGCCGATGCCGATGTCCTCGGCGGCGGTGATCTGCACGGAGTCGATGAAGTTGCGGTTCCAGATCGGCTCGAACAGCCCGTTGGCGAACCGGAA
>JBBPIK010000050.1:0-17479 GCA_038040415.1 Actinomycetota bacterium | reverse complement strand
TAGCGACGAAGTCGCGGTAGTGGCGTGTGGACCTGCCGGGTCAGGTCCGAGCCCTAGCCCGTCAAGGGAGCCGAAGGCGACCGGTCGTCCGGCAAAGCCGGACGCGTAGCCGCAGGCGAGGCTTTCGACGGATTTATGTTTATGCGGGGCGGCCGCGGACGCGGGCCATCAGGCGCCGGGTCTGGGCGCGCTTACGGCGCTTGTCGCGGTGGCGCTTGACTTGGCGGCGGAGATCCTCGGCCAGCGCGTGGATGGAATGGAGCATGTCGGGCGATGCCTCGCTGGCGCGCAACGTCACCCGCTTCAGGTGCAGGGTGGCCTCGGCGACCTGGCTGTCGGCGATCGACGGATTGCGCTCCTCGCGCAGCTCGACCTCCAGCACCGCGAGCTCGGACACCTGCTTGCCGATTCGCGCGAACCGCTTCTCGACGTGGCCGCGAAGCTCATCGGTGACCTCGGTATTCCGTCCCCTGACCTCGATCCGCATGCTGCTCCTCTCCTTCGGGTGCGGGCCGTGGGGCATTGCCAATGCCGCCTGCATAGGGTCGCGCTTCGAGGGGCGAAAAGCAAGTGCGGCCGGGGGTTTGTCACCGCCCCCTGGTGGACGCCGAGGATGGGGCCAGCCGCGTGTCACGAGCGGGCGAAGGTCAGGGCCACGACGCGGCCGCAGCCGCCGGAGCGCAGCGCCCGGGCGCAGGCGCCGATAGTCGCTCCCGTCGTCACGACGTCGTCCACCAGCACGGCGGCGGCCGGCGGCAGTCCCGCGAGGCGCACCCGTGGCGGAGCGGCCAGCCGCTCCGACCGCGGCCGGCCGACCTGCCGTCTCCCCTGCGAGCGCCGCAGGCAGAGCGCCAGCGGCAACCCCGTCTGGACGCTGAGCGCGGCCGCGATCGTCTCCGCGACGTCGAACCCGCGCCATCGCCGCCGGGCCGGGGCAGGCGGGACCGGGACAACCGTCCCCTCGAGCAGGCCGGCCGGCGCTCGCTCGGCGATCGCCTCGCCCGCGCGGTTGGCGAGCGGCAGCCGCGCACCGAACTTGAGCGCCACCACCAGCTCCCGGGCAACGCCCTCATAGGGCGCCGCGGACCAGCTGGCGTCCAGGCCCGGAATCGCCGTCGAGCACGGTGCGAGCCGGCCCAGCGCAGACTCGCACCCCCCGCAGAGATGCTCCCGCAGGCCGCATTCCCGAGCGCATAGAGCGCAGCGCGGCGGCACGACCAGGCCGAGAAGCTCCGCGAACATCGGCGACGATCGTCGGCCCAGGCCGCGCGCGCGTGGCGCGCAGACCGTTACGAATCTCGCCCCTCCGTGAGTCGGCACGGCCACCGGGGCGCCCGGCGCTGCTCAGTCGAGGCGCGGCAAGCCGCCGATGGGCGACTTGCGCTCGTCTATCGAGCGCAACTCGACCATCGCCGTTTGGGTGCCGCCGACACCTACTCGAAGACGGCGTGCTCCACGGCCGCGAGGTCCAGCTCGCAGCCGATCACGCCGGGGGCTTTGCCGAGCGCCGTGTCGGGGTCCTTGAGACCGTGGCCGGTGAGCACGCAGAGGACCGAGCTGGGCGGCTCGCCGCCCTCCGGCGCCGGAAGCCCGTGCGCGAGGATCCCGGCCACGGACGCTGCCGAGGCCGGTTCGCAAAAGACGCCCTCGCGCGTGGCGAGCAGCCGGTAGGCGTCGAGGATCTGCTCGTCGGAGACCGCCGCGATCCGTCCCCGCGAGCCGGTGACAGCGTCCATCGCCTCCTCCCAGCGCGCCGGGTTGCCAATGCGGATCGCGGAGGCGATCGTCTCCGGCTCGGGGACGGGCTTGCCGTGGACCAGGGGGGCGGCGCCCTCCGCCTGGAAGCCGTACAGAACCGGCGCCGTCCCGTACTCCTGAAAGCCCCGCCACCAGGCGGTGATGTTGCCGGCGTTGCCGACAGGGATCGCGAGCGCGTCGGGTGGCCCGCCGAGCTCGTCGCAGGCCTCGAAGGCGGCCGTCTTCTGACCCTCGATCCGGTACGGGTTGATCGAGTTGACCAGCTCCACCGGGTGGGTCCTCGCGAGCTCGCGCACGATCTCGAGCGCCTGGTCGAAGTTGCCGCGCAGCGCAATCACCCGGGCCCCGTGCATCAGCGCCTGCGCGAGCTTGCCGATCGCGATCTTCCCCTCCGGGACGATCACCGCTCCCCGCAGGCCGGCCCGTGCCGCGTAGGCCGCAGCGCTCGCCGCCGTGTTCCCGGTCGAGGCGCAGATGATCGCCTCGGCGCCCGCTCCCTTCGCCCGCGACACGGCCAGCGTCATCCCGCGGTCCTTGAAGCTGCCGGTGGGATTGGCGCCCTCGAGCTTCAGGTAGACCCTCACGCCCACCCGCTCGGAGATCACCGGCGCCTCGATCAGCGGCGTCGAGCCCTCGTTCAGGCTGACCACAGGATCGCCCGGCTCGAGCGGCAACCGCTCCCGATACCTCTCGATCAGCGGCTGTGGCATGGGCTAGCGACGAAGTCGCGGTAGGAGCGTGTGAACCTGCCGCCCCGTTCGCGCCCAAACCCGCCGAAAACGTAGGCGAAGCCGAGGCTTTCGGCGGAGTTATTCACACGAACTCTTCCTCGATCACCCGGATCGCGCGGGGCTGCGCGCGGATGAACTCAAGGTCCGCGATCTCGGTCAGCGCGTTGAAGAACGCCGACTCCGGGCCCTCGTGCATGACCATCACCAGGCGCGCCTCATCTCCCAGCCCCCGTTGAACGACGCTGCGCACCGAGACCTGGTTGCGCCCCAAAACGTCGGCGATCCGCGCCAGCACGCCGGGGCGGTCGGCGACCTCGAGGTGGAGGTAGAAGGAGGAGCTGATGTCGCGCACGATCTCGAGCGACTCCCGAGCCACGTGCACGGGAGCCTTGCCCGAGAGGATCGAGACCACGTCGCCGAGCACCGCGGAGGCGGTCTGGAGTCCGCCCGCTCCCGGCCCCGACATCGTGATCTCGGTGATTGCCGGCGCCTCCACCATCACCGCGTTGAACGGCCCCTCGATCGGCGCCAGGGGGTGGCGGGCGTACAGGAAGCAGGGGAATACCCGGACGCTGATCCCGCCGTCGCGCCGCTCGGCGACCCCGAGCAGCTTCAGGGACAGCCCGAGCTCTTTCGCGTAGGCGATGTCGTCGGGCTGGATCTCCGTGATCCCCGCATACGAGACATCCCCCAGCGCCACCGGCGAGCCGAACGCGAGCCGCGCCAGGATCGCCATCTTCGCCGCCGCGTCGGCCCCGCCCACGTCGTCGGATGGATCCGCCTCGGCATAGCCCAGCTCCTGGGCGCGCTGCAGAGCGTCGGCGTAGGAAGCGCCGGTGCTGGCCATCTCCGTGAGGATGAAGTTGGTGGTCCCGTTGACGATCCCGAAGACCTTGGTGATCTCGGTCGCCGCCAGGCTCTCCTGGATCACCCGGATCACCGGCACCACACCCGCGACCGCCGCCTCGAAGCGCAGCTGAACGCCGGACTCGCGTGCGGCCTCGAACAGCTCGTCGCCGAACTGGGCGATCAGCTGCTTGTTGGCGGTCACCACGTGGCGGCCCGCCCGCAGCGCCCGCAGCACGTAATCGCGCGCCGGGTCGGTGCCGCCGATCAGCTCGACGACGATCTCCGAGTCGTCGAGGATGGCGTCGAAGTCGCCCTCGGAGCGGCGCAGCACGCCCGCGATCTCCGGCCGCCGCCCGGCGGTGGCGGCGATCGCCTCAGCACGCTCTGCAAGCAGCCCGTGGAAGGCATCTCCCACGGTGCCGCGCCCGAGCAGCCCGATGCGGACCGGTTCGCTCACTCGACGTCCCGAGCGGTCAGGTCTTCGTACGTCTCCCGGCGGACCGCCAGCCTCGCGTCGCCGCCCTTGCAGAACACGACCGGGGGGCGGGGCACGCCGTTGTAGTTGCTCGCCATCGCGTACCCGTACGCGCCGGTGGCGGGGGTGACGAGGATGTCGCCCGGGCGTGGGTCGGCGAGCATCGCGTCGGTGATCAGGAGGTCGCCGGACTCGCAGTGCATGCCGGCGACGGTCGCCAGGGTGTCCGGCGCGTCGCCGGCGCGGTTGGCGACGATCGCCTCGTAGCGCGAGCCGTAGAGCATCGGCCGCAGGTTGTCGGACATCCCGCCGTCGACCGAGAGATAGGTTCGAACGCCCGGAATCTCCTTCACCGTGCCGACCTCGTAGGCGGTGACGCCGGCGTTGCCGACCAGCGAGCGCCCGGGCTCGATCAGGATCCGCGGCACCGGGTCGAACACCCGCTGCACCCCGCGAACCTTGACCTCGGCGTAGCTGTCGATCGGGGGCGGCTGATCGGCGGACGTATAGGCGATCCCCAGGCCACCGCCGACGTTGAGGATGCGGCATTCCCATTCGCCGTCCGCGAGCGCGGCCAGGGCCTCGATCGCCGCCGCATAGGGCTCCAGCTCGAAGATCTGCGAGCCGATGTGGGCGTGCAGGCCGACCAGCCGCAGGTGGCGGGAGGTGCGCACCTCGGCGATCGCTCGCGCCGCCAGGCCGTCCTCGAGCCCGAAGCCGAACTTGGAGTCCAGGCCGCCCGTCTGCACGTAGGAATGGGTCGAGGGCAGGATCCCGGGAGTGACGCGGATCAGGACGTCCTGAGGGCGGTCCAGCAGCGCGTCGAGGCGGGCGATCTCGCCGAACGAGTCAACGATCACGTGGCCGACGCCGGCCTCGACCGCGTAGCGAAGCTCGGCCTCGGTCTTGTTGTTCCCGTGCACGTAGATCCGAGCCGGGTCGAAACCGGCGCCGAGCGCCATGTGGAGCTCGCCGCCGGAGGCCACGTCGACCGACAGTCCCTGCTCGGCGCAGAGTCGGTAGATCGCGGTGATCGGGGCCGCCTTGCTCGCGTACAGCACCTCGAAGTCGTTGGTGCGGGCGCGGAAGGCCTCTAGGTAGGCGCTGGCCCGGGCGCGAATGTCCTCCTCCGCATAGATGTAGGCGGGCGTGCCGAACTCGGCCGCCACCTGGACCACGTCGCAGCCGCCCACCTCGAGGTGGCCGTGCTCGTTGACGCGGCTTCCGTGCGGGTAGACGAGTGAGCCCTCGACGATCGACCTCTCGCTTGTAGCGCTCATAAGGGCATTATTCCCGGCGGCGATGAGGCGAACGGTTTCCGGGCCAAGCGAGATGGGAGTGCACGAGGGGCGGCCCTACATGCTCTGGCTGCCGGAGTCGGCCCCGCCCTGGCCGGCGATGGTCATCGTTCATGGCGCGGGGTCGCGCAAGGAGAACCACGGTGACTTCGGTCGCGCTTGCGCCGCGAGCGGCTGGGCGGCGCTCGGATTCGACCAGCGCGGGCATGGGGACTCAGAGGACGGGATGAGCCCTGCGGCGCTGGGCGACGTTGGCAAGATGGCGCGCTTCCTGGCCGCGGTCGAGCGGGTGGACCCGGCGCGGGTCTGCGTCCGAGGCTCGAGCATGGGCGGCTTCATGGCGATCCAGGCCGCGGCGACCGCGAAGCAGATCGCGGGGGCGATCGCGATCTGTCCGGCAGAGGCGGACCACCTGCGGCGTGGGCTTCGCGCCGGGACGCTCGAGATGCGGATGGATCCCGACGGGGAGGCCGCGTTGGAGGCGTGGCTCACCGAACACGATCTGCGCCAGGCGGTCGAGCTGATGGGTGCCAAGCCGTTGCTCCTGATTCACGCCAGCGGCGACGAGCAGATCCCGGCGGACACCTCCGAGCAGCTCTACGCCCGCGCGCGCGAGCCCCGCAAGCTGATCCTGTTGCCGGGTGGCCATCACCGCTCCGCCCAGCACGACGCGGAGCTCCACGGGGTGGCGCTCAGATGGCTGGAGCGAAACCTGGGCTAGTTGAGGGCAGGGGGCTAGTTGAGAGCCCCGGCGACGGCGCCGTCGACCGCGCGGGTGACCCCGCCGGTAGGCCCGGACAGGTTGGTGCCGGCGGCGTTGTCGACGCCCTGCACCGCTTTGTTGAGGGAACCGGCGGAGGGCAGGTTGGGCAAGTTGGGAGTCGAGGGCAGGTTGGGGAGGGAAGGCCTGTTTGGCACCGACGGGACGTTGGGGACCGACGGGATGTTGACCGGGGGCGGATTGACTCCGCCGGGCGGCTTCGGCAGGTTCGGGACCGACGGCGGGTTGGGCACCGACGGCGGGTTGGGCACCGACGGGACGCCGCCCGGAGGGGAGGGGATGGAGGGCCCGCCGCCCCCGCCACCGGGCGGGATGAGGCCGGGGCCACCCGGATCGCCCGGCCCGCCGGGGCCGGGGCCGCCGGGGCCGGTGGAGCCGCTGCCGGAAGAGCCGTCCCCGCCGGAGGAGCCACCGCCGCGGAAGGCCTTGACCGCGGCGGATCCGCCGGGGCCGGCGTCACCGCGGAAGCCTTCGCTCCACTGCGCACGAGGGACCGGATCATTCGCAATGGCGGCGCGAGCCGTGCCGAGCAAGGCGGCCGCCGACGCGGGTGTGCCGGCGGCCTCCGAGCTGAGATAGGCGGCCCCCGCGTCGTCGCCCGAGCCGCTGAACGACGGGAGCCCGTTGAAGGCCACGAAGGTGGCCATGGAGAGAAAGACGACGACCGCTCCGGCGGTCAGCGAGCTGGTGGCGCCAATGCCTGCGAGGTAGGCGCTCAGATGACCGCGTCGGCGCGAGTGAGAAGGGCGAGTGGTGTGGGCGAAACCTGCCATTGGTTGAAAGGCCGCTACCCGTACAGCCGGGCGCTAACCGACCCTGTTCCAGCGCCTACCGATATGCGCTAGCCGGTTTGGGGAGCTGGCGACTGGCCGCGTGGCGAACGGCGGCCGAATCTCGGTCAGCGGCCGAGCGCCCCGCCGGTGATCCCGCTCACGGCGCCGCCGGCCTGGGTGCCGAGACGGGGACGGCCCGCGGCCCCGCCAGCCCGGTTGAGGGCGCCGCCGGCCACGCCGTCGACTGCGCGCGTGGCGTCACGGGTGGGCCGGGACAGGCTCGTGCCCGCGGCGTGGTCGACGCCGCGGACCGTGTTGGTGACGGGACCGGAAGCCGAGGGCAGCGGGGGGACGATGCTTGGGGGTGGAGCGCCGCCCCCGGGCGGGGTCGTCCCTGGATCGGTGGGACCGCCGCCGGACGGGCCCTTGCCGGAGGTATCGGTCCCGCCGCCCCGGGAGCCACCGGAGCCCGCCGCGTCCGCGTCCGCAGACCTGGGGCCCGCGCCCGCGCCGCGCGCGCCGGCAGCCGGGTCCTTCGCCACGGCGCCGGGCGCCGTTCCGAGAGCGGTTCCCGCCGCCGTTGGCGCGGCGCTGGTGCTCGAGTCGAGATAAACGGCCCCGGCGTCACCGCTCGACCCTCCAAAGGGGAGCCCGTTGAAGGCGACGTAGGCGGCCACCCAGAGGAAGATCACCAGGACGCCGGCGGTCAGCGCGGCGGTCGCGCCAACGCCCGCGACGTAAGCGCCCAGGTGGGCACGAAGATGACTGGAACGGGGGCTGGATGCAGTGGGCGTGTAGGTGGTCATTTCGGCTCCTCCTCAGGTACCGACTGGAGCCGACACTACACACGGAAACCCACCGCCACGCCAGTCAAATCGGCGCCTACCGAGGAGCCGTAGAGACTTCGACGAGCTTTTCTGAGGCTTCGGTCAGTTGGCGGTGTACGCGGCCTTCATCGCCAATCCCGAACGCCGTTTTTTTGAGCGGTCAGATCCGCAAATGCGGCGCGACCGCTACAGGTAGCCCATCGGGTCGACGGGCGATCCGTTGACCCGCACCTCGAAGTGCAGGTGGTCGCCGAAGCAGTGACCCGTGCACCCGACCGAGCCGATCACCTGGCCCTGGCTGACGGATCCCGACGACACCGAGAACGAGGACTGGTGCGCGTAGCAGGTCGAGACGCCGCCGCCGTGGTCGATGCAGGTGTAGTTGCCGTAACCGCCGGTGTACGCGGCGAGGACAACGGTCCCCGAAGCGGCAGCGACTATCGGCGTGCCGGCCGCCACCGCGATGTCGATCCCGGCGTGCAGCTGTCCCCAGCGCATGCCGAAGCCGGAGACGACGGCGCCGCTCACCGGCCAGATGAACCCCGAGGAGCTGGCCCCCTGGATCGGCCCGGCGGGCTGAGCCGGCACCGACGAGGAGGCGGCCTGAAGTTGCGCCTGGATCTGGCCCTCGAGCTCGCCGATCTCACCCTCGAGTTGATGCTGATGCTCTTCGACCCCCGCCAGAGCCTGCTGGTCCTGCTGGCGGGCTGTCGCCAGATCGCCCTCGCGACTTTCGAGCTCGCTGCGCGTCCGGGCGAGCTCGGCGCGCTTGGCCGCGATCTCGTTCCGCGCCGCGCGCACTTGCTCGACGATGTCCTTGGTCTCGTCGCGAAGGTTGCGGACCCGCTCGGCGATCGAGGTGTCCTGGGACTGGATCCGCCTCAGGTACTCGTAGCGGGTGAGCAAGTCGTCGAACCCGTCCGAGTTCAGGATCACCGTGAGCGTGTCCGGGCTGCTCGACTCGTAGATGGCGACCAGCCGCTCCCTCAGCACCTTGAGCGAGCGCTTGAGGCGGACGCGGAGAACGGCAAGCCGGTGCTTTCCCCGCTTCAGCTCCGCCTCCTTCTTGTCGAGCTCGGCCTGGACGATCGCCTCGCGGTTGCGAAGGGTCGCCACCTCCCCGCGGAGCTGGTCGAGCCGCTCGCCGTAGCGCTGAATCGTGCTGGACAGAACGCCCTTGCGGGCGTTGGCATGCTCGAGCTGTGCCTGCTTGGTGTCGAGCTCAGACTGGAGGTCCTGGCCGAGCGCCCCAGCAGCGATCGCGAGCACGGCCACGGTCGCCGCCAAAGCGGTGAGGGCGATCACCGCCATGCGGGGCTCCATGCGGGCTCGACTGTGGGCGTCTCTCATGTCTTCCTCGCTGGCCTGCGGGGTTAGCTGACGGGCTCGCGCGGAGGAATCGCGCTTGGCTCATTGGACCGACTCGGGCCCGGGCCTTTCGCCCCTGGGGATTTGGTTCCCCCGCTCCGCCCGCTAAGCCACGGACGGATTCGGCACAAACGTGGGGCGGCAGGGTATCAGGCGCGGAAAAACTGTGAGCAGTCGTTAACACTCATTATCCCTGCTGCAAGGGGTTTTTCAGGGGTCCGTCTCAACCTCGAGCAGGGCGTCGTCGGCCTCCTCCTCCATCTGGAGCGTGGTGTGCTCGATCCCGTAGCGGTCGCGAAGAACGAACTCCACCTCGCGCCTGGCGCGATCGCGATCCGCTTCACGGGCGACGACCACGTGGGCAGCAAGCGCCTCGAATCCCGGCGTCAGCGACCAGACGTGCAGATCGTGCACTGCGCGCACGCCGTCCACGGAGCCGATCGCCCGAGCGACCGCTTCCACGTCCACGCCCGGCGGCGCGGCCTCCATCAAGACGTCCAGCGGCTCTCGCACCAAGCGGATCGACGAGGCGAGGATCAGCGCCGCGATCGCGATCCCGACCAGGGGGTCGATCGGGTTCCACCCGGTCGCCAGGATCACGACCCCCGAGACGATCACGCCGAGCGAGCCGAGCGCGTCCGCGACGGAATGACGAAGTACCGCCTCCAGGTTGAGGTCGTCCCGCCGTCCACGGGCGAGCACCCAGGTGGCCACCGCATTTCCAGCGAGCCCAACCACCCCGAGGACGACCACCCCGGCGCCCTCCACCTCGGGAGGATCGCCCAGCCGATCGACGGCGGCCACCACGATCAGCACCGCGATCGCCACCAGGGTGACCCCATTCAGCAGGGCGGCCATCACCTCGGTGCGCTGGTAGCCGAAGGTGCGCCTGGGCCCGCCCGACCGCGCCGCCAGGGTCGCCGCCACCAGGGCAAGCCCGATCGCGCCGAGATCCGAGAGGACGTGTCCGGCGTCTGCGAGCAGGGCGAGCGACCCCGTGAGGATGCCGCCGATCACTCCCGCGGCGACCAGCGCCGCGTTGATCGCCGCGGCCACCAGCATCCGTCGCCGGTTTCCCTCGCGGCGCGCCGCGAGAGCTTCTGGGCCGCCCGGCACGGCGCCGCGCTCCATTCCCGGGCCGTGGGCGTGGGCCTGCGCCATCGGCCCCGAGCTTAGAGTCCCAGACTCTTAGATCGCTGGGTCAGGCCGCGCTGGGGGCCTGCTTCTCGGCAGGCCGGCCGGCCCCGTTCTCCGATGCGGCCACCGCCACCCCGCCGTCGCCCGACGGCTGGGCGCCGTTGCCGGTGCCCGAGGCAGCGATGGCCTCAGCCGCGACCTCCACGCCTTGCTTCAAGCGCTCGCGATACCCGGTCGCCTGCATGCGCGAGATGAGCATGCGCTGGATCTCGGCCGTGCCCTCGAACAGCTGGTAGATCTTCGCGTCGCGGAAGAACTTCTCCAGCGGGCACTTCGTGGTCTGCGCGTATGGGCCGACCAGGTCCATGCACGTGCGGGTCGCCCACACGGCGACATCGCCGCCCTTCAGCTTCGACATCGATCCCTGCCCCCCGGTCATCGGGATCCCGTTTCGGCCCATCCAGGAAGCACGCTGAACGAGCAGGCGCGCCGCCTCGATCTCCGTGGCCACGTCGGCGAGGCGCTGCTGGATCGCCTGACGCTCGAGCGGCGGCCGGCCCGCCGTCGAGCTCTCGTCCAGGTACTCGCCGAGCAGGTCCTGGGTGTCGCTCTGGTCGAGGTAGGAGAGCGTCCACTCGTAAGCGGCCTGGGCGATCCCGAGCGCCGAGGCGCCCACGACCGGCCGGGTCAGCTCGAAGGTGGCGAGCGCGTTGGAGGCGCGGCCGCTGGACTCGCCGGAGCGGGCGCGCTCGAGCTTGCGCTCCAGCTTCTCCATGCCGCCCAGGAGGTTCTCGACGGGGACGCGGCAGTCCTCGAGGATGACCTCGGCGGTGTGAGAGGCCCGGATGCCGAGCTTGGACTCCTTCTTGCCCTGCTTGAAACCTGGCGTTCCCTTGGGGATCACGAACGAGGCCTGGCCGCGGTGGCCCAGATCCGGATCCACGGTGGCGACCAAGACGTGGACGTCGGCGATGCCGCCGTTGGTGATGAAGACCTTGGTGCCGTTGAGCACCCACTCGTCGCCCTCGAGCTTTGCCGTCGTCCGCAGGCTCTTGACGTCGGAGCCGGCCTGCGGCTCGGTGACGGCGTAGGCGCCGAGCTTGATGTCGCCGTCCGCTCCAAAGCACTCGGGAACCCATTTGCCGATCTGCTCGGGAGTACCCGATGCGGCGAGCCCGGCGGCCGCCAGGGCGGAGCCCGAGATCGCGAGGGCGATGCCCGCGCAGCCCCAGTGCAGCTCTTCGGCGTAGATGACGGAGATCTGGCCGTCGGCGTCGTTGGCCATCCGCTGCAGGTGCTCCATCCCGTGCAGGCCCCACTCGCGAGCCGCGGTGATGACCTCCCAGGGGGTCGATTCCTCGGCGTCGTGCTTGGCCGCCACGGGGCGGATCACCTCGGTCGCGAACCTGCGACACAGAGCCTGGAACTCCCGCTGCTCGTCGCTCAATCCGAAGTCCATCTGCCCTCCGTCCTCGCCGCCGTGGCCGGCGGCACCGAAGCTCTCTTATATCCGATTGACTGGTCAGTCAACCAGTTACCCAGTCTACCCCCTGCCGATGCGGAAGGCGCCGACTTTCTTCGCCGGCGCCAGGCGGTCACACCGGCCCTCACTACGTCACACGGCACCAGCGGCGGGCGGCACGACGGCGCCGGTATGTTCACGCGGTGGGCCCTATATGGAGACGACGCCTCGCCGTGGGAGCAGGAATCGTGGCGGCGCTCTGCGGGGTGGCCGCCAGCGCCTACCTGGGAATCGACTCGCTGAGCAGCGACGAGGAGCCGCCGGCTCCGGCGCCGAGCATCGTCATCCGCGAGCAGCAGCCGGCGGCCGCGGAAGACCTGGGCTTCCCCGCCTTCGCAACCAAGAACACCACCCGCGTCGCCGGCTCCGATCCTGCTGCGAGCGCCGCCGGCGTCGCCCTTGCCGTGTTCCCCTCGGCCGGGGGCGTCGAGCGCCCTGCCGCGGTCAGCCTTGTCGCGGACGACGATTGGCCCGGCGGGCTTGCCGCGGCAAGTCTGGCGGCGCAACCCATCCGTGCCCCGATCCTGGTCACGGGGGGCGACGAGACCTCCGACTTCACAGTGGACGCCCTGGAAGCGCTGGCCCCCGCCGGCTCGGCCATGACCGACGGAAAGCAGATCTTCGCGATCGGGTCGGCGACCGCTCCGCACGGTCTCGAGGCACAGGCGATCAGCGGCTCCAACCCCGCCGAGACCGCCGCCGAGATCGACCGGCTGCGCCAGAAGCTGACCGGCACCGGCCCGCGCCACATCCTGCTGGCGAGCTCTGAGGAGCCGGCGTTCGCGATGCCCGCCGCCGCCTGGGCGGCCCGCTCGGGCGATCCGGTGCTCTTCCTCAAGAGGCGGGCGGCTCCCAAGCCGACGCTCGACGCGCTCCGCCGCCACCGCGGCGTCCCGGTGTACGTGCTCGGCCCGACTTCGGTGATCTCCGACAGTTCGCTCGAGGCGGTGCGCAAGCTGGCGCCGAACGCGAGGCGAATCGGCGCCCGCGCCGACGGGCCGGTTGAGAACGCGATCGCCTTCGCCCGCTATGTGAGCGGGGACTTCGGCTGGGACATCAGGGACCCGGGGCACGGATTCGTGATCGCGAGCGCCTCCCGGCCGCTCGACGCGGCCGCCGCGGCACCACTGTCGGCCAGCGGCAGTTGGGGACCGCTCTTGGTCACGGACGACCCAGCCCAGGTTCCCGCTGCGCTGCGCGGATACCTGCTCGACGTCAAGCCGGGCTACGCGGGCGATCCAACTCGCGCCGTCTTCAACCACGTCTGGGTGATCGGCGACCAGGGCGCGATCTCGGTCGGCTTCCAGTCGCAGGTCGACGATCTGGTCGAGCTCGTCGAGGTAAGGTCCGGCCAGGGGACCCAACTTGGCCCGCCACCCGGAACGCCCGAGCACAAGCGTCCACTGCCGTGACAGCGACGAGGAGCGACAACCCGTGAGCGAAGCCGAGCGGCCTGACCGCCTGGCGGAAGGACGCCGGGTCACAGTCGAGGAGGTCCGCGCCCTGGCCGGTCCCGCCACGCCGCACTTCGCGCTCCAGATCCGCAACCGCATCCGGCGCCTGATCGAGCCGCTGCCGGCCGACGACCCGGCGCGGGTCGAGGGCGAGCGCCTGACCGAGCGCCTGACCGAGCTGGCGCAGCACTCGGGGGAGCCGCGCGGCATCGGGCCGGGCGCGCCGGCGGCCCACTGAGAACGGGGGGTTGCGTGGCGACTGCCGAAGGGACGAGTGCCGCGGGGATTCGCCGAGCGCGCGAGCTGCTGACGGCCGAGGCGGCCCAGGCGGCCATCGCCCCAAAGGCAAGCGCGGCCGGTTACCTCGACCTGCTCGGCGGCGAGCTGGACTCGACAGGCGCAATCCAGGATCTGATGACGACCCGCTTTGTGCCGGCGATCTACGAGCGCTACTGGCGCCCCGCGCTGGCGCGGGCCGTCAAGGGGGTGACGGGCCCGGGGATGGCGGAGGAGGTGCGGATCGCGCGGCTGCTGCTCGGGCTCGGTCCCGGCGACGTGGTGCTCGACGTCGCCTGCGGGCCCGGGAACTTCACGCGCGAGTTCGCCCGGGCGGTCGGCGACGGCGGCCTGGCGGTGGGAATCGACGCCTCCAGGACCATGCTCGCCCGCGGCGTCGCCGAGCTCGAGGTGGCGGGACTCGCCAATCTGGCCCTGATTCGCGGCGACGCGACCCGGCTCCCCTTCCAGAACGGCGTCTTCGACGGCCTCTGCTGCTTCGCGGCCCTGCACCTGTTCGCCGATCCCTTCGCGGCGCTCGACGAGATGCGGCGGGTGCTCGGTCCCGGCGGCCGAATCGCAATCATGACCTCGGTACGCCGTCAGCTGACCCTGCCCCCGCTGAAGCCGCTGATCGAACGAGCCAGTGGCATGCGCGTGTTCGAAACGGACGAGATCGTGGCCGCCCTTCAGGAGCGGGGATTCGAGAACGTCCGCCAGCGCCTCGCCGGCCTGGTGCAATTCGTCGGCGGCCGACTCCCGGCGGCGGCCTAGCCGCCCGCTGGCTCAGGCGTACAGGGGCTGGGTAGGGGGCCGGCCGCCACCTCGGTAAGGGGGGCGCGCCGCCCTTTGGCGGGTTTGTTGCATACGTGCGCAACAAAGCCGCCAATCGTTCCGTCGAGACCGCGATCGCACGGCTTGCAGCGCGGCAGCACGGCGTGGTGTCCCTTTCCCAGCTAGACGCGGGCGGCCTCCACAGGAGCGCGGTTGTGCGGCGCACGCGGAAGGGTCTGCTTTACCGCATCCACCGGGGGGTGTACGCGGTCGGCCACCCGGGCCTGAGCAACGAGGGGCGATGGATGGCCGCGGTGCTGGCCTGCGGCAAGGCAGCGGTGCTCAGCCATCGAAGCGCGGCCGCCCTGTGGACGATCGTCCCACTGCCCAACGTGATCGAAGTCACCCTGCCCGGCACGGCGGGGCGAGAGCCACGCGACGGGATCAAGATCCACCGCTCGCTCACCCTCCTACCCAGCCAAACCACACGACGAGCAGGCATCCCGGTCACGAAGCCCTCCCGCACGCTCGAGGACCTGAAGCGCACGATCCCTCCAGACGAGTTTGCGGCGGCACAGCGCCGGGCTGAGTTTCTGCGCCTCCCGATTGGCGACCAACTCGAACCGGACCACACCCGCAGCGAGTTGGAGAGCCGCTTCCTGGCCCTCTGCCGCCGACATCACCTCCCGAATCCCGAGGTGAACGTCCGTGTGGGCCCGTTCCTCGTCGACTTCCTCTGGCGCGACCGGCGCCTAGCGGTGGAAGTGGACGGCTTCGAGACGCACGGGACCCGGTCCGCGTTCGAAGCCGACCGCGCTCGCGACACGCAGCTGAAGCTCCTTGGCCACGACGTAGTTCGGTTCACATGGCGCCAGATCGTCGGCGACCCTTCGGCCGTCGCGTCCACGCTGCGCGCGCTGCTGCGCTAGCTGCTGGCCGCGCCGCCCGGGGCGAAGGCCTCCACGATGAGGCGCTGGTACTCGGCGATCTCCGCGGGGGCGATGAAGTAGGACGGCGGGGTCAAGAAGATCCCGTCGCCGCGCTCCGCCACCTCGGCCACGCGCGCTCGGACCTTGTCGAGCGGGCCGGCCGCGCAGTACGTATCGACCATCTCGTCGGGGACGTGGGAGGGCATGGCGGCGAAGTCGCCGGCCCGGAACGCCTCGCCCACCGCGGCCGCCACCTCGCCGAAGCCGTGCATCTCCCACAGCGGCGCGTAGGTCCGGACGGTTGCGTAGAAGCAGATCGTCCTGCGGGCCGCCTCGTAGGCGGCTTCCTCGTCGTCGGAGATCGCGCAGCTCACGGTGGGGATGAAGTCGAAGTCCCTGCGGTCCCGTCCGGAACGCGCCAGCCCCCGCTCGAAGTTGGCGACCAGCACCTCGTCGAGCCAGCGCAGCGAGCAGATCGGGTGGCCGATCAGGCCGTCGGCGCAATCGCCCGCCATCCGTGCCATCCCCTCCCGCACCGCGGCGGTGTAGATCGGTACCGATTCGCGAGCGGGCGGATGCGGGCGCACCCAACCCTTGATCTCGATGTCGTGGTAGTCGCCCTCGAACCGGATCGACTCCCCGGCGTGGGCCTTCTGCATGATTAGCCGCACCGCCTCCACCGTCTCGCGCAGATGCGGGGCCGGGCGACCGTACTCGACGCCGTGCCAGGTCTCGTTGAGGCGCTTCACCCCGGCGCCAAGGCCCAGGCGGAACCGCCCGCCGGACATCTCGTCGACGTCGAGCGCGGAGACGGCGAGGATGAACGGGCTGCGAGTGAAGGCCCATGCGATCCCGGTGCCCACGGTGATTCGCTCCGTCGCGGCAGCGATCCAGGTGGCCTGGGTGACCGAGCTGCGAAACAGCTCCGGGGCCCAGACGCATTCGATTCCGGCCTGCTCCGCCTCGCGCGATTGGTCCACCAGGTCGGCGGCGGTGGCGCCGAGCGCCGCGATCGAGATCCGGTCCAGGGCGCTCACTAGCGGTCGCGTCCGTGGGTACGGTCGTGTTTGGGCGAGCGAAAATCGAGCATGGCGAGGACGCAGGGAGGCCGAATAGTGGGTGCTATTCGGCCGACTGAGGACGAAGCCAGGCGAAGATTTGCAGCCGATCCAAACACGGGCGTATTCGCGGACGTGACCACTTAGCCGGGAGCGTTGGCGAGCGAACGCCATAGATAGAGACAGGCGAGCGTCCGGTGCGGACGCCAGGGCTCGGCGATCCGCTCCAGATCATGCGGCAGCGGCAGGTCGTCGAGGCCGTAGGCGATCTGCACCGCGCGGCGAATCCCGAGGTCGCCGGTGGAGACGATGTCGGGGCGGGCGAGGTGGAAGATCAGGAACATCTCGGCCGTCCACACCCCGATCCCCTTGATCTGGACGAGCTCCGCCACGACGTCCTCGTCCGCGAGCCCTGCAAGCCGCCCCAGATCCAGGCTGCCGTCCTCGATGCGCTCGGCCAGGTCGCGAAGGAAGCCGACCTTGGCCCACGAGAGGCCCGCCTCGCGAAGCGACTCCGGGTCGGCCGCGAGCAGTTCCGCGGGCTGGGGGAAGGAACCGCCGAAGTGCGCGACCATGCGCTCCCAGATCGAGCCGGCTGCCTTGGTGGAGAGCTGCTGGCCGACGATCGCCCGAGCGAGCGCCTCGTAGGGGTCCGGGCGGCTGCCGCGCCGGTCGGTGGCTGGATCGATGGGACCGCTCTCGTCGATCAGCCCTCGGAGCACGCGATCGACCGAGCGCAGATGCTCGTCGGCGGTGGTGATCTCAGACGCGCTGGATCAGGGTCCCGGTGCCCAGGCCACCGCCGCAGCACATCGTCACCAGGCCCCACTCCTTGTCGGAGCGCTCCAGCTCGTGCAGCAGCGTGGTTATCAGGCGGGCGCCGGTCGACCCCAGCGGATGCCCGAGCGCGATCGCGCCGCCGTTCACGTTGACCCGGTCCATGTCCGGCTCGAGCTCGCGCCGCCAGGCCGCGACCACCGAGGCGAACGCCTCGTTGATCTCGATCAGGTCGAGATCACCGATCTGCATCCCGTTGCGGTCGAGCAGCTTCTTGGTGGCGGGGATCGGCCCGGTCAGCATCATCACCGGGTCGACGCCGACCGTGGTCTCGTCGGCGATCCTTGCCCGCGGCTTCAGCCCCAGCTCGTCGGCCTTCTCGCGCGTCATCAGCAGCACGGCGGCAGCGCCGTCCGAAATCTGCGACGAGTTACCGGCGGTGACCTTCCCGTCCTCCTTGAAGGCGGGCTTCAGCTCAGCCAGCTTCTCGATGCTCGTGTCGGGACGAATGCCCTGGTCGGTGACATGGGTGTCGCCGTTGACCGAGAACGCGATCATCTCCCGCTCGAAGCGCCCTTCCTCGGTCGCCTGGGCGGCGAGCTGGTGGGAGCGCAGGCCGATCTCGTCGAGCTCGGAGCGGGGGATCTCCCACTTGTCGGCGATCATCTCCGCCGAGATGCCCTGCGGGACGA
>JBBPIK010000003.1:0-102814 GCA_038040415.1 Actinomycetota bacterium | reverse complement strand
GAGCGGGCGCTCGGGGACGTCGAGCGCCGGCAGGGTCGCCGCGCGGCGACCGGCGACCGAGCGCTCGAAGATCGTGGTCGCGTGCTCGCGCTGCTGCGGGGTTGGAGTTTCAGCCGTTGTCGGCGGCGAGGGGGTATGCGCCGTCACGCTCTGACCTCCGCGGATGGCGCTTTTTCGACCGTATGGGTTCGAAAGGCGCCATTCCCTGCGGCGATGGCCTGCTCGAGCGCGTTGGCCAGGCGGTCGATGTCGGCGCGCGATCGCCGTTCCGTGATCGCAACGAGCAGACCGTCGTCGTATTCGGGGTATTCCCTACCCAGCCAGTACCCCGCGGCGATGCCCTCCTCGGCGCAGCGGTCGAGCACCGCCTCCACGGGGGCGTCGACACGAATCGCGAACTCCCGCACCACAGGCGCCTCGTGAAGCAGCTCCACCCCGTCCAGCCCTGCCAGCCGCTCCCGCGCGTACGCAGTCCGCTGGGCGAGCAGCTCGCCCAGCTCGACCACCCCGCGCTTGCCGAGCCAGGCCAGGTAGATCACCCCGCCGAGGGCGTTCAGGGCCTGCGAGGTGCAGATGTTGTGGGTCGCCTTCTCACGACGGATGTGTTGCTCGCGGGTCTGCAGGGCGAGCACGAAGCCGCGCCGCCCGTCCGCGTCCACCGTCTCGCCCGCGATCCGGCCGGGCATCCGGCGCAGGTGCTCCTCGGCGGCGCAGAAGAAGCCGAACGACGGACCTCCGAAGTCGAGCCTGCCTCCGAGCGGCTGCCCTTCGCCGACGGCGATCTGGGCGCCGCACTCGCCGGGCGGCCGCAGGATGCCCAGGGTGAGCGCGTCCACTGCGGCGACCGTCAGCGCGCCCGCCTCGCTCGCGGCGGCCGCAAGGGCCTCGAGATCCTCCACCGCGCCGAGGAAGTTCGGGTTCTGGACGAACAGGGCGGCGGTCTCACCGTCCAGCGCCGCATCGAGCTCGGCGGCATCGGTGAGCCCGCCCTCGAGCCCCACCTCGACCACCTCGGCGCCGAACCCGCGCGCGTAGGTGGCCAATGTCTCGCGGCTGTGGGGGTGAAGGCCCCGGGAGACGACCAGGCGCCGGCGCCCAGTGGCGCCCAGCGCCAGGTAGGCGGCGGAGGCCACCGACGAAGGCCCCTCGTACAGCGAGGCGTTGGCCACGGGCAGCGCGCAGAGCTCCGAGATCGCGGTCTGGAACTCGAACATCACCTGGAGGCCGCCCTGCGAGACCTCCGGCTGGTAGGGCGTGTAGGGGGTGAGGAACTCAGAGCGCTGCGTGATCGCGTCGACGATCGCCGGCACGTAGTGGTCGTACATCCCCGCACCGAGGAAGCAGAGCTCGGAGTCGGCGTGGGCATTGCGCTCGGCCAGCGAGGCCAGGTGGTCGAAGCACTCGGTCTCCGCCAGCCCGGGTGGCAGGTCGAGGGGGCGATCCAGCCGCAGCTCGGCGGGAATCTCGGCGAACAGGTCGTCGATCGACCCGACGCCGATCGCCTCGAGCATCGCCCGGCGGTCCGAATCCGTGGCTGAGGTGTATCGGGTCACGCCGGGATCACTCCTGCCCTGATGCTAGCCGCGGGCGATGCGGCTAACCCTCAGCGAGCATCGCCTTGTATGCCGCGGCGTCCATCAGGTCGTCGGCCTCCGAGGGGTCGGAGAGCTTCACACGCACCAGCGAGCCGTCGCCGTAGGGGTCCCCGTTGATCAGCTCCGGCTTCTCGGCGACCGCGTCACTGACGGCGACGACCTCGCCGGACAGGGGGGCATAGACGTCGGAGACTGCCTTGACCGACTCGACCTCGGTGTAAACCGCGTCCTTGGACACCTGCGAGCCGATCGCGGGCGGCTCGTAGAAGACGACCTCGCCCAGCGCGTCCTGCGCGTACCAGGTGATGCCGAAGGTCGCTTCGGCGCCCTCGATCCGCGCCCAATCGTGCTCGGGGTGGTAGCGCAGGTCGTCGGGGTAGCTCTCGTCGGCCAACTCAGTTCTCCTTTCGGTACAGGGGCTTCGACTCTATGCGCGCTGTCCGTAGCTTGCCGCGGACGTCGATCTCGACCTCGGTCCCGGGCTCCGCGAGCGCAAGCGGAACGTAGGCCATCCCGATCCCCACCTCGAGCGAGGGAGAGTGCGTCCCGCTGGTCACCACGCCCACGTCCTCGCCTCCGGCGACGACCGCGTTTCCCTGCCGGGGGATGCCGTGCCCCGTGAGCACGAACGGTGCCAGCCTCTCGATCGTGCCCCGCTCGCGGGCGGCGGCGACGCGCTCCGAGCCGATGAAGCCGGTCTCCTCCTTGCAGCACCAGCCCAACCCCGCCTCGATCGGGTTGCGCTGCTCGTCCATGTCGTTGCCGTAGAGGTGGAAGCAGACCTCCAGGCGAAGCGTGTCGCGGGCCGCGAGCCCGGCCGGGCGGGCGCCGCCGGCCGCCAGCGCCTCCCATACTTCCGCCGCGCGATCCGAGGCGATCAGGAGCTCGACGCCGTCCTCGCCCGTGTACCCCGTCCCGCAAACGAGGGTCTCGGCGCCGGCGACCGCCAGCGTCGCCGTGTGCATGCGCGCCGGCAGCTCGCCGTCGGCCAACTCGGCGACGATTGAGCGCGCCTCGGGCCCCTGCACGGCGAGCATCGCGTAGTCGCCGATCGCGTCGCTGACCTCCGCGTCGAAGCCGGCGGCGTGCTCCTCGAACCAGGCCAGGTCGAGCTCGTGGTTGGCGGCGTTGGTGACCGTCAGGTAGCGATGGTCCTCGAGCCGATAGGTGAACAGGTCGTCGAGGACGCCGCCGTCTGAACGGCAGAGCACCGAGTACTGCGCGCCGCCCACCTCGAGCTTCTCCAGATCGTTGGACAAGAGCCGCTGGAGAAGCGCCCCGGCCTCGGGACCGGACGTCTCGACCTCGCCCATGTGCGAGACGTCGAAGACGCCGCACGCGGAGCGCACCGCGAGGTGCTCCGCCCGGACCGCCTCGTAGGAGACCGGCATCTGCCAGCCCGCGAACGGCACCAACTTGGCGCCCGCCGCCACGTGTGCCTCGTACAGCGGGGTGCGTTTGAGCGCCGCGGTGGCCACCGGGCGCAGGCTAGTGGTCTAGCGGCCCTTCAGGAATGGTGGGACATCGATCTCGTCGTCGGAGACCTGAAGCTCGCGCCGCTCGCGGTCGCCCAGCCCGCTGACGCCGCGCTTGCGGGCGCGGTCGCGCACCTGGATCGGGCGGCGGGCGAGGGTCTCGAAGCCCTCGAAGCCGGTGGCGATCACGGTGACCCTGACCTCGTCGGCCATGTTGGGGTCGATCGACGTCCCGAAGATGATGTTGGCGCCCTTGTCGGCGGTCGCGACCACGATGTCGGCGGCCTCGTGGACCTCGAACAGGTTGAGGTCCTCGCTGCCGGTGAAGTTGAGCAGCATCCCCGTGGCGCCCTCGATCGACTCCTCCATCAGCGGCGAGGAGACGGCTCCCTTCGCCGCCTCGGCGGCCCGGCTCTCGCCGGAGGCGGAGCCGACACCCATCATCGCCGAGCCGGCCTCGGACATGACCGCGCGCACGTCGGCGAAGTCGAGGTTGATCTGGCCGGGGGTGGTGATCAGGTCGGTGATTCCCTGCACGCCCTGGCGGAGGATGTCGTCGGCCATCTTGAAGGCCTCGCTGACGGAGGTCTGACGCTCCACCACCTGAAGCAGCTTCTCGTTCGGGACGATGATCAGGGTGTCGCACTTGGCGCGCAGCTTGTCGATCCCGTCCAGGGCCTGCTGCATCCGGCGGCTGCCCTCGAACTCGAACGGCTTGGTGACGACGCCGACCGTGAGGGCCCCGATCTCCTCCTTGGCGATCTCGGCGATCACCGGGGCCGCGCCCGTGCCCGTGCCCCCGCCCTCGCCGGCGGTGACGAACACCATGTCGGCGCCCTTCAGCGCCTCCTTGATGTCGTCGCGGCTCTCGGCCGCGGCGCCGCCGCCGATGTCAGGGTTGGCGCCGGCGCCCAGCCCCTTGGTGAGCTGGTGGCCGATCGAGAGCTTGATGTCCGCCTCGCACGCCTGGAGCGCCTGGACGTCCGTGTTGATGGCGATGAACTCGATGCCCTTGAGACCGGCGTCGACCATGCGGCTGACCGCGTTCGTGCCGCCGCCGCCCGCGCCGATGACCTTGATCACTGCGAGGTACGAGGACTCGACCATTGGCTCTCGACTGTCCTCACTTTCGTCTTTGTGCTCCGAGGCTAAAGCGGTGCTTGAGAGTTTCGGACCGCTTGCAGCCTCAAGCCTAACGCGAAGGTAAGGCATTCGACGGTCCCTGTCAACGCAGGAATAGCTTAGCGGCACAGAATCCTGCATGGGAAAGTCTCAACCTGGGGCTGAGAGTTGACCGCTTTTGAGATCTCTCAGGCTGTGGTCTAGACTCGGCTCACGGGGTCGTGGTGATGGCGGCCGTGGCAGTGGCCGTCGACGCCCCGCCCACCGCGGGACGATCGGGCACGCGCACGTCCACGTATGTGAGGCTGGTCAGCTTCGGGTCGGCGAGGATCGCCGCTACCGACACCCATTTTTGGTGGGCGCGGTGGCGGGTTCCGAAGCGCACCTCGATTCCCCCCCGCATCGACACCAAAGTCCCGTAATCATGGGACACCGAGGCGCCGGCGATCAGGGGGCGAAGCGGCCCCGGCGCGGCGCCGATCGCGAGGGCTTCGCTGAGTGGGTCGCCGCTGAGGCGCCCCGAGGTGGGCAACTCGTCGACGCGCAGCTCCGCCAGGCGCTGATCGCCCACCTTGACCCCCGGGAGCAGCGAGCCGTCGGCGGCGACCGGCATCTGGCGATCGCCGGCGCGAGCGATCGCCGTCGGCGGATGCTCGATCACCTGGATGGTCAACCCGTGTGGAAAGCTCGCGTCCGCGACCACCGAGGCGACCACGGGGAACTCCCGCACCGCGTCAACGAGTCGATCGGTCTGGACGTGGAGAGTGGTCATCCGTTGCGCGGTGTCTGTGAGCTCGGCGACGATCTGCTGGCGGTCCGTGCTGCTCACCCCCTTCACCTCGACCTCTTGGACGGCAACCAGCGAGGAGTCGCGGAACCAGCCGAAGTAGGTGAGCACCAGCGCGCCGGCGAGCAAGGCGATCAGCATCACCCGCCGTCGGCCCGAGATGGCACCCACCAGCGCCGTTGTCACGCCAAGTGTCCGACCCTTCGATCGGGACCGGGTGAGCGATCGGCGGCGTGAGGGAGATCGGGAGCGCGAGGGCGATCGGCGCCGCGAGGGACGGGACGGCGCTCGTGTTTTAGCCGTCCGGGCGGCGGGCCGGGCTCGCCCCGTGCGCGCGCTGGCGCGCCGCTTGCCGGCGGCCGTGGTCGCGGTGCCTCTCACGGGAGGATGATTCGCGCTCCACCCGGGTGCCTCCTGCCCGGACCCGCCTGGATTCGGCTACTCGTCCAGGTCCCAGGCCGCGGGCCACTCCACCTCGCCCAGCACCTGGACCTCAGGTTCGAGCAGGACGCCGAAGCGCTCGTGGACGCGGCGGCGGCCCTCGGCCATCAGCGCGAGGATGTCGGCGGTGGTCGCGCCACCGGCGTTCTCGACGAAGTTGGCGTGCTTTTCGGAGAAGCGGGCGCCACCGACCTGCAGGCCGCGACAGCCGGCGGCCTCGAGGAGCTGGCCGGCGGTCTGCCCCCCGGCGCGCGCATCGTCCGCGGGGTTTTTGAAGGTCGAGCCGAAGGTCTTGATCCCCGACGGCTGCGCCTCGCGCCGCTTGCCGCGCATCTCGGCGAGCCTGCCCTTGATCTCCGCGACCTCACCCTCTGAGAGCCGAAAGGAGGCTTGGGAGACGATCTCGCCCGGCCCCAGGTTGGAGCGCCGGTAGGTGAAGCCGAGCTGGCTCGGCTGGCGCTTCTCGACGCCCCCGGTGGTGCACACGTTGACCCCCTCGAGCACCCGGCCCAGCTCGCCGCCGTAGGCGTTGGCGTTCATCTTCACGGCGCCGCCGACCGTCCCGGGGATGTTGATCCCGAACTCGAACCCGGCGAGGCCCCAGCGGGCCGCCTGAGCGGCGGCCGACGGAAGCCGGGCGCCGCCGCCGCAGACGAGACGCGTTCCGTCGCGCTCGATCGCGGCAAGCCGGCCGTCAAGCTTGAGGACCAAGCCGCGGTAGCCGTCGTCCGAGACCAGGAGGTTGGAGCCCGAGCCGACCACCCCGACCGCGATCCCCTCAGACGCCGCCCAGCGAAGCAGTTCCACCAGCTCTTGCTCCTCCTCGGGGCGCGCGTAGAGGTCGGCCGGCCCGCCCGCCCGCACCGTGGTCAGGCGGGCGAGGGGGTAGTTGCGTTCGACGCCCTCCATCATCCGGCGCCTGCCAGGGCATCGGCCAGCTCGTGGATGTCCCCGGCGCCGATCGTCACCAGGACGTCGCCCTCGCGCAGCCGAGGCGCCAGGGCGCGCTCGGCGCGCTCGGCGTCGACGAGCCACCAGACCGGGCGGCCCGAGGCGCGGTCGGCGGCCGCCCGCGCGACCGCCAGCCCGCTGACGCCTTCAAGCGGTCCCACCGGCCGCTCGCGGGCCGGATAGACGTCGAGGACGCCGACCTCGTCCGCGGCCGCCAGCGCCAAGCCGAAGCGATCGGCGAGGGCCTTGGTGCGCGAGTACAGATGCGGCTGGAAGACCGCGATCAGCCGGCGCGGCCCGAGCTCGCGAAGCGCCTGGAGCGCCGCGGCGACCTCGGTCGGGTGGTGGGCGTAGTCGTCGTAGATCGCCGCTCCGTTCCGGTGTCCCTTGAGCTCGAGGCGACGCAGGATCCCGGGAAAGGAGGCGAGCGCGCCCGCCGCCGACTGGAGCTCGAAGCCCGCCAGCTCCAGCGCGGCCAGGGCGGCGCGCGCATTCAGCAGGTTGTGGCGACCGGGGACCTTCAGGTCCAGCGCCGGGCCCGGATGATCCTCGTCGAAGCCCACGACCCGCTGCTCCCCCGCCAGGCCGGCGAGGCTGCGGTCGCCGGGCAGCGCCAGCCCCCGCGCCGGCTCGCAGAAGCCCCGGAAGGCCTCCATCAGCTCGGCGCGCGAGGACCAGTGCGAGTGGTGATCGAGCTCGACGTTGGTCACCACCGCCACCTCGGGGCGGAGGCGCAGGAAACTCGCGTCGGACTCGTCCGCCTCGGCGACCACCCATTCGCCGCCGCCCCAGCCGGCGTTTCCGGGGCCGCCGTCCTCGCCGGCGCCCGGCAGCTCGCCGCCGAGCAAGAAGCCGGGGTCCGCGCCCATCGCGCGCAGGGCGTGGACGAGCATCCCGGCGGTGGTGGTCTTGCCGTGGGTGCCGGCGACCGCCAGCAGTCGCTTCTCGGCGCACAGCTCGGCGAGCAAATCGCCCCGGTGGATCACCGGCTGGCCACGCTCGCGGGCCCGCGCGAGCTCGCGGTTGTCCTCCCCGACGGCGGTCGAGACCACCACCTCGGCGTCCGGCGGGACGGCGTCGGCGTCGTGGCCCACCCGGGGCTCCAGGCCGGCCGCTCGCAGGCGCTCGAGGTATGAGCTTCGGGCGCGATCCGAGCCGCTCACCTGCGCCCCGAGCCGGTGGCAGACGAGCGCCAGGCCGCTCATCCCGGCGCCGCCGATGGCGATGAAGTGCAGCTTGCGCTCGCCCCACTCGGTCATGGACTCATCATCGCCTTGCAGCGCCCAGAACCTGCTCGGCGATTCGCGCGGCGGCGTCCGGACGGGCGAGGGCGCGCGAGGCGGTGGACATCCGCTCCAAGCGCCCAGGGTCGGCGAACAGGTCCCCCACCGTCCGAACCAGGGTGCCGGCATCGAGCTCCGCGTCGTCGACCACCACGGCCGCGCCGGCCTCCACCATCCAGGCCGCGTTGGCGTCCTGATGGCGGGCCGTCGCGTACGGGTAGGGGACCAGGATCGCCGGCCGGCCCGCCGCCGCCAGCTCGAACACCGAGCCGCCGGCCCGGGCTAGCACGAGGTCGCAGGCGGCCAGCGGGTCGGCGAGTGTCGGCTCGTACTCGAGCAGCGTGTATCTGTCAGCCCCGCCGCTGGCCTCCAGCCGCTCCCGCGCCAAGGGGTAGTCGCGGTGGCCGGTGATCTGGATCACGTGGTAGTCGCGAGCGGCCGGAACACCGTGGCCGAGGAAGGCATCGAGAGCGCAGAGGTTGAGCGAGCGGGCGCCCTGACTGCCGCCGAAGACGAGCAGGCACCGGTCGTCCGAAGCGATCTCGAACCGGCTACGCGCCTTGCCGCGATCGGCACCGAGGACCGCCGCCGGAACCGGCCGGCCTGTGACCAGGTAACGGCCACCCTGCCGGCCCGGGATCGGGAACGCCAGGCAGACGCGGCTCGCGCGGCGCGCCAGCAGGCGATTGGCCAGGCCAAGGTGGCGGTCGGCTTCGGTCAGCACCAGGGGCAGGCGGGCGGACAGCGCCGCGAGCCCCGCCGGGCCGGCCACGTATCCCCCGCCCCCCATCACCACGTCGGCCCGCCGGCGCCGTAGCGCGCTGCGCGCTGCGGGCACCGCGGCAGCCGCCCGGGCCGCCGCCATGGCAGCCCTCAGGGGCGCGCCGCGGTCCAGGCCGCGGACCCGCAGGAAGTCGATCTCGTAGCCGGAAGCCGGGACCAGCTTCGCCTCGAGCCGCTCCCGCGTTCCGAGGAAGGAGACCTCGGCGCCCCTATCCCGAAGCGCGTCGGCGACGGCGAGCGCCGGCACTACGTGCCCCGCGGTTCCCCCCGCGGCTATGACGACTCTTGGCACCGCTCGAAACGCTCCTTCCTCTCGCGGGCCTGGCGTCGCTGTGCGCGCGGCCGCCATCCACCACCCGAAGTCTCGCAGTGCCTCCGCCACGCCGGGCGGGCGCGGCGGCCTGGCCCCCGGCGGCCACGTTCAAGAGAAGCCCGGTCGCCGCCAGCATCACGAGCAGGCTCGAGTTGCCGTAGGAGACGAACGGCAGCGGCACGCCGGTGAGCGGAGCCAGCCCGAGCACCGCGAACAGGTTGACGATCCCCTGGACGAGGATCAGTGAGGTGAGCCCGGAGGCGAGCAGCTTGCCGTAGCGGTCGCGCGCTCGTTGCGCGGCGCGAAGCCCCGCGTACCCGAACAGCCCGAACAGCCCCACGAGCGTCGCGATCCCGACCAGCCCGAGCTCCTCGCCGACGACCGCCGCGATCATGTCCGTGTGCGCCTCCGGAAGGTAGAAGGCCTTCTGGATGCTCTGCCCGAGGCCGACGCCGAAGATCCCGCCGGAGCCGAACGCGATCTTGGCCTGAATCGCCTGAAAGCCGGCGCCTCCCGGGTCGCCGGTCGGATTGACGAAGCCCGTGAGGCGCTGCATCCGATAGGGCTCGAGCACGATCGCAAGCAGCAAGAGGACACCGATTCCGGCGCCCAACAGCACCAGGTGGCGGATCTTCACCCCGGCCGCGACCAGCAGCGCGCCGGTCGCCCCGAGGACGACGATCGCCGTGCCGAGGTCGGGCTCGACGACCATCAGCAAGCAGGCGAGGCCGACCACCGCCAGGTAGGGCATCAGGGTGCGGATCTCACGGGTCATCCGCGGTCTCGAGGCCAGCAGGTGTGCGCCGTAGAGGACCAGGGCCAGCTTGGCGAACTCGGAGGGCTGCACCTGGAACAGGCCGGCGCCGATCCAGCGCTGGGCGCCGTTGACGGACATGCCGATCCCCGGGATCAGGACGGCAATGAGGAGGAGGAACGAGCCCGCCACGAGCAGCGGTGTCAGCGGTCGCAACAGGCGCATTCCGCGCAGCGACATGACCCGCATCACCAGCAGGCCGGCGGCTCCGAACAGCAGGGTCCGCTTCAGGTAGTAGGCGCTGTCCCCGCTCTGTCCCAGAAGCGAGGTCGTCGAGCTGGCGCTGAACACCATCACCACGCCGAAGGCGAGAAGGCAAAGGGTGGCGGTGAGCAGCAGGTTGTATTCGATCGGCAGGGCGCCGGCGCGCCTGCGCGTCTTCGGGCCGAGCCGACTCAGTGAGAGGGCGGTCATCTCCCTGGTTGAGTTCGCGCCAGGCAGGCGCGAACCTTCCAGATGATCAGCCGTCGGTAGGCACGGTTTGATACCTGCGACGATGCCGCGCTGTGCTGGCGGAGGGGCGGCGAGAGGTGTCGCCACGCGAACTGGCTGCCCTGGTGGTGGGCGCGGTGCTGCTCTCGGTCGTTATGACCTGGCCGCTCGTCCTGCACCTGGGCGAGAACATCCCCAAGGACCTGAGCGATCCGCTGCCCCAGGCGTGGCAGGTCGCCTGGGGCGGGCACGCCCTACTCCACCAGCCTCTGTCGTTCTTCCAGTCCAATCAGTTCTGGCCGCTCGACGACACGCTCGCCTTCTCGGACGCCCTGCTCGGCTACGCGCCGGCTGGCCTGATCGGCTCCGGGCCGAAAGCGGCGGTCGCTCGCTACGACGTTCTCTTCGTTCTCACCTACGCGCTCTGCTTCGTCGGCGCCTACCTGCTCGCCCGCGAGCTGGGGCTGGGGCCAGTCGGCGCTGCCGTGGCCGGCGCCGCGTTCGCCTTCGCGCCGTTTCGACTCGAGCAGGACCGCCACATGCAGGTGATCTCGAGCGGCGGCATCCCACTCGCCTTGGCCCTGGGGCTTCGCGGCTACCGGTTGCGCGACGCCCGCTGGATGATCGCCGGGTTCGCGGTCGCCACCTGGCAGTTCTCGATCGGCCCCACCCTCGGCCTGCCGTTCACCTACCTGCTATGTGTGCTCGGAGCGATTGCGGCGGTGATCTGGGTCCGCCGCGGCCGCCCGGTGCTGAAGCGCCGGCTGGTTCTGGCAACCGCGGCCGGCGTAGCGCTCTACGTGGCCGTGGCCGTGCTGATCGCCCTCCCCTACCTGCGGGTCGCAGACGAGCAACCCGACGCGACGCGGCCGCCGTCGACGGTGGCGGCGTTCTCCGAAGCGCCGAGCGTCTTCGCCTTGGCGCCCAGGGAGAACCTCATCTGGGGCGAGGCGACTGAGGGCAGGTTCGATTCGGTCGAGAACCCGGGCGAGAAGACGCTCTTTCCGGGCCTCGCGATCCTGGGGCTCGCGATCGCCGGGCTCGCCTCGTCCACCCTTCCGCGCCGGCTTCGGATGGGCCTCGGCCTGGGCGTCCTTGGCGTTTCGATCCTGGCGCTCGGCTTCGAGGAAGAAGGCGGCTACTTGTGGCCCTACAGGGTCGCCTACGACCTGCTGCCCGGCTGGGATGGGATGCGCACTCCCGGCCGGCTTTTCACCTTTGCGTCGCTGGGCCTCGCCCTGCTCGCCGGCGCCGGCGCGGCAGCGGCGTCGCGACGCGTGCGGGCGCGTTTAGGCAGCCGAGCGACCGCGGCCCTCGCCGCTGCGCTCGTTCTCGCGGTGGTGATCGAGGGGCGCGGCCTGCCCTTCGACCCAACCGATCGCCAAGCGCAACCGCGCGTGCCGCCTCCACCGGCAGAGGTCTCGAGCGTCCCGGCGCCCCAGCTCTGGCTGCCAGCCGAGAGCGCGGACGACAACCGCCACTACCTTCTCTGGTCAACTGACGGATTCCCCGATCTGGTCAACGGCCGGGCAAGCGTCCAGCCCGAGTACACGGCGGACCTGATTGGCGCCATGGACGGCTTCCCCGACGACGGCTCCGTGGCGGTCGTGCGCCGAGCCGGGGTGCGCAGCGTCGTCCTCGATCTCAACCGTGTTGCCGACACCCCGCAGCAGCACGCCGCCTCACGGTCGACCGCGGGGCTCGGAATCGAGCGGGAGCGCCGCGGCGATGTGGTCATCTACGAGATCGGCCTCTCCGGCGCGAGGGGCTAGACCTGGCCTCCGAGCCCCTCGACCAGCGAGCGGAAGTGGTCGCCCCGCTGCTCGTAGTCGCCGTAGGCGTCGAAGCTGGCGCAGGCCGGGGAGAGCAGTACGACCTCGCCTGCTTGGGCGTCGGCCGCCGCTGCGCGGACCGCGTCGGCGAGCCCGTCGCAGCGGCGCAGCTTCACTCCCGCCTCGCGGGCGGGCTCGAGGTCCTGTTCGAGCGACTCGGCGGCGTCGCCGGTCAGGTAGCAGGCGACGCATCGCTCGCTCACAGGCCCCACCAACCCCTTGAAATCCTGGCCCTTGAGCGAGCCGCCGAGGATCGCCCGCACGCCGCCTTCGAACGAGCGCAGCCCGGCCGCGGCGGCGGCGACGTTGGTGGCCTTGGAGTCGTTGACGTAGAGGACGCCGCCCCGCTCGGCCACCCGCTCGAGCCGGTGCGGCAGGCCGGCGAAGCTGCGAAGGCCCGCGCGCACCGGGTCGCGCCCGAGGCCCATCGCCAGGGCCACGGCGGCGGCGGCCATCGCGTTGTCGGCGTTGTGGGCGCCGATCAGGCCGAGCTCGCTCGCCTCCACCAGCGGCTCCTCGCCGGCGAAGATCACGCCATCGCTCAGGGAGAGCTCGCAGTCCGGGTCCGGGCCGCGGCAGTAGGCCACCCGCCGCGCGCAGCCCCCGAGGTCGAGATCGCGCAGCGCCGGCTCGGAGGCGTTGAAGACCGCGACGTCGTCGTTTCCCTGGTTGGCGAAGATCCGCAGCTTGGCGCGCAGGTATTGGTCGAAGCCGTGATGGCGATCCAGGTGGTCGGGCGTCGCGTTCAGCAGCACGGCGCACTCGGGCGCGAAGGCCTCGGAGTCCTCGAGCTGGAAGCTCGAGCATTCGCAGACGACCGTCGCCTCACCGGGCACCTCGCCGACCAGCGCGGCGAGCGGCGTGCCGACGTTCCCCGCCACCGCCACCGGCTCGGCGGCCGTCCGCCAGAGGTGGCCGAGGAGCTCGGTCACCGTCGTCTTGCCGTTCGTCCCGGTCACGGCGACGAACCGGTTCGGCAACAGGCGCCAGGCGAGCTCCAGCTCGCCGACCACCGCGAGGCCGAGCTCGCGCGCGCGAGCGATCACCGCAGCCTCGGGCGGCACCCCGGGGCTCTTGACGACGCAGCGCGCGGCGTCGAGCAGCCCGACGCCGTCCGAGCCCAGGCGGACGTCCATGCCCGCCTCGGCGAGCCGCTCCGCCCCGTCGGGCGAGCCCGAGTCACAGCCCGCGACCTCCGCGCCGCGAGCCGACAGCATCCGCGCCGCCGCCTGCCCCGACCGGGCCAGGCCGACGACCAGATAGGGGCCGTCGGGGAGGGGCGGGCGGGGCTTCAACCGATCGAGTTCTGGTACAGCGTGTAGCCGATCCCCGCGCAAACGGCGGCGACGATCCAGAAGCGGAGCATGATCTTGGTCTCCGACCAGGCCATCATCTCGAAGTGATGGTGGACCGGCGCCATCAGCAGCACCCGGCGGCGGAACAGCTTGAAGCTGAGCACCTGAACCGCCACCGAGACCGCCTCGATCACGAAGATCCCGCCGAGGATGATCAACAGCAGCTCGGTCTGGGTCATCACCGCCAGCGCCCCGATCGCCGCCCCCAGCCCCAGCGAGCCGGTGTCACCCATGAAGATCGCCGCCGGGAAGGAGTTGAACCAAAGAAAGCCGATCGAGGCGCCCACCAGGCAGGCCGAGAGCAGCGCCAGGCCCTCCTGGCCGCTGGTGATCGTGATCGCCGTATAGGCGAGCAGCACGATCGCGCACGAGCCCGCCGCCAGCCCATCGAGCCCGTCGGTCAGGTTGACGGCGTTCGAGGCGCCGGCGATCACCAGGAAGACGACCATCACATAGAGCACCGGTCCGATGTAGATCTCGGCGTCGGAGATCCGCACCTGGAGGCTCGATTCGAGCCCCACCTCCTCGTTGGCCACCCACCAGAGCCCCACCGCCAGGGCGATTTGGGCAAGCAGCTTCCAGCGAGCCGAGAGGCCGAGGGAGCGGCGCTTGGTGACCTTGATGAAGTCGTCCGCGAAACCGACGCCGGCGGCGCCGAGCGCGACGCCGAAGACCGCCAGGCTCTGGGTGTCCAGCGGCGAGAGCACGAGGTAGGGGACGGCGATCGCCACGAACACGATCAGCCCGCCCATGGTCGGTGTCCCGGCCTTGGTCTGATGCTCCGCCGGGCCCTCCTCGCGGATCTGCTGGCCGAACTCCCGGGCCCGCAGGAACTCGATGAACCTCGGCCCGAGGAAGATCGTGATCAGCATCGCGGCCATGCCCGCGATCAGGATCTGGCCGCGATCGATCGCCGACGAGGCGACCGCGTTGGCGATGGCCGCGCTCAGCATGGATGTCTTGCGATCAGCTCGTCGGTGACCAGCTCCAGGCCGACGGAGCGAGAGCCCTTGACCAGCAGCGCGTCGCCCGGCTGGAGCATCGCTTCGGCCAGCGGCACCGCCGCCTCCGCATCGGGCGCCCAGGCGTCGGGGGCATAGTCGCGGGCGAGGCCGCCGACCCCGATCAGGGGGCCGACGCCGAGCTGGCGCGCATGCGACCCGGCCTCGCGGTGATACTGAGGCGCGTTCGGCCCCAGCTCCGCCATCTCGCCGAGCACGGCTACGTGGCGACCGGGGGCCGGGAATGAAGCCAGGTGATCGAGCGCCGCACGCATCGAGATCGGGTTCGCGTTGTAGCAGTCGTTGACGACGACGATTCCGTCGGCCAGCTCGACCAGCTCGCCCCGCAGGCGCGAGAAGGCGATCTCCGGCGCCCGCTGCGCCATCTCGTCCAGCGGAACCTCGAGCGCTTCGCCGATCGCTATCGCCGCCAAGGCGTTGGTCAGGTTGTGCGCTTCCCCGAACGGAAACAAGAAGCGCTGCTCGCCGGTGGGCGTCCCGACGACCGCCTCGATGGAGCGTCCGTCACCGCTCCACCGAAGCGCGAAGACGTCGCCGCCGGGGCCGAAGGTGATCGTCACCAATCGGTCGTGCAGGTGCGGCTCGAGCGCCTCGGCATCGGCGGGGACCACGGCGCGGTCGCGCTCACCAAGCTCGGCGAGGATCTCCGCCTTCGCCTCGGCGATCGCCTCCAGCGCGCCGAGGAGCTCCAGGTGGACAGGGCCGATGTTGGTGATCGCGGCGACGTTGGGCTCTGCGATCTCGCAGAGCTGGGCGATCTGCCCTCTGCCTCGCATCGCCATCTCGAGCACAAGCGCCTGCGTCTCCGGCGGAGCGCCGAGCACGGCGAGCGGCAGGCCGATCTCGGTGTTGTAGTTCTCCGGGCTGGCGTGGACCCGCAGGGGCAGGATCGCATGGCAGATGTCCTTGACCGACGTCTTGCCCACCGACCCCGTGATTCCCACCACCGGGCATCCGAGCTCCCGCCGCCACGCACGAGCCAGCGCCTGCAGCCCGGCGAGCGGATCGGGGGTCGCGAGCACCCAGCCATCCGCCTGTGCCCCGCGCCGCCCGCCGCCGGCCGGAACCAGGGAGCGTGCTCGCTCCGGCTCGACCACGACGCCCCAAGCCCCGGCCTCGAGCGCTCGGGCGGCGAACTCCCCCCCGTCCGCGCGTTCGCCCCGCAGGCCGAAGAACAGGTCACCGGGACCCAGCTGGCGCGAGTCGACGACCGCCCGCTCAGGCCGCCCGCCTCCGCCGGCGACCGCAACCCCGGCTCCGGCCGCTGCGGCAATCCGGTCTGCGGACAGCTCGATCATGCGGGCTTGCGCAGTTCGTCCCTCGCCACCTCGCGGTCGTCGAAGGGGATCTTTCGCCCGCCCGCCAGCTCCTGCCCCTGCTCGTGTCCCTTGCCGGCGATCACCACGGTATCGCCCGGCGCCGCGACGCTGAACCCGAGTGCGATCGCGGCCCTGCGGTCGGGCTCCACTTCGATCTCCCCGTTCTCAGTGCCAGGCATTCCAGCCAGGATCTCGGCGATGATCGCCTGCGGCTCTTCGGAGCGCGGGTTGTCCGAGGTGACCACGCAAACGTCCGCGAGCCGGGCCGCGATCCCCCCCATCAAGGGCCGCTTGTCACGATCGCGATCGCCGCCGCACCCGAAAACCGCAATCAGCCGTCCCTCCGTCAGCTTCCGCGCCGCCTCGAGCACCGTCTTCAGCGAGTCCGGGGTGTGGGCATAGTCGACCAGGACCGCGAAGGGCTGCCCCTCGTCGACGGGCTCGAAGCGCCCCGGGACGAGGCCGGCACTCGCCAGGGCGGCGGCCGCCGCCGGGGCCGGCACCCCGAGCGCGTGGCAGGCACCGATCGCCCCCAGCGCATTCTCGACGTTGAAGTGACCTGGCAACGGCATCCGCACCTGGGCCTCCCCATCCGGAGCGCGGCACAGAAACTGCGACCCCGCGGCGTCGAAGGAGACCTCCGCGGCCCGGAAGTCGGCGTCGTCCGCGCCGCTCGCCGAGACGGTCAGGACCGGCGGTTCACCGGCCTCGGCCAGCTCGGCGGCGAGGCGCGCGCCATACGGATCGTCGACGTTCACCACCGCCGTTTCGATGAGTGACGAGGCAAAGAGCCCGCGCTTGGCCAGGAAATACTCCTCCATGTCGGCGTGGAAGTCGAGATGGTCCTGGGTCAGGTTGGTGAACACGGCGACCCCGAAGCGGACGCCTGCGGTCCGTTCCAGCGCCAGGGCGTGGGAGGAGACCTCCATCGCGCAGGCCGCGTCGCCCTCGTCCAGCATGCGGCGGAAGGTCCGCTGGAGGTCGATCGCCTCGGGCGTGGTCCGCTCCACCCCCTCCTCGACTCCGCCGACGATCTGCTTCACCGTCCCCAGGAGCCCCGCCTGGATCCCCTGCGAGGAGAGCAGATGCCGGATCAGGAAGGCGGTTGTGGTCTTCCCGTTGGTGCCAGTGACGCCGGCCACGCGCAGCTTCGCGGTGGGGTCGTCCCAGAAGCGCACCGCGACCGGGGCCATCGCGGCGCGGGAATCGGCGACCCGCACCTCGGTCACCCCGAGGTCCAGAAGCCGCTCGACGACGAGCGCGCTGGCGCCGCGCTCGACGGCGCGCTCGCCGAACTCATGGCCGTCCGAGCGCTGCCCGGGAACGCAGAAGAAGAGCGTGCCCGGCTCGACCGTGCGACTGTCGTACGCGAGGCTGGTCACCTCCGCGCCAGCGTCCCCGACTACCTCGGCGACCTCTGCGTCGACGAGCAGCTCGCGGAGCTTCATTGCGTCGATTCTATGGCTGCTGGTCCGGCGCGATCTCGAGGTACGGCAGCGCGAACTTGGCGATCTCGCCGAAGGCGGGGGCCGCGACCACGCCGCCGTAGTAGCTGCCCTGCGGCTCGTCGACCACCACCGCGACCAACAGATGAGGGTTGTGGGCGGGTGCGAAGCCCACGAACGAGGCGACGAACTGCGACTCCGAGTAGCCGCCGTCCACGGCAACCTCCGCGGTCCCCGTCTTCCCCGCCAGGGTGTAGCCGGGAACGCTGACCTCCGACGCGGTGCCGCCTGGGGCCAGCACGCCTTCCAGCATCTGCGTCAGCTGCCCCGCGGTCTCTGTGCTGATCACCCGGTGGCCGTCCGGCGCCGGCGCCTCCGTGTCCCCTTCCTCGAGGATCAGCCGCGGTGGGCGCAGGACTCCGCCGTTCGCGATCGCCGCGTAGGCGGCGGCCATCTGGATCGGCGTCACGGAGAGGCCCTGGCCGATCGGCAGGTTGCCGATCGTGGAGCCCGAGAACTCCGACAGGGTGGGGACGATTCCCCGCTCCTCGCCGGGGAAGCCGATCCCGGTCGGATCGCCGAAGCCGAACCGCCGCACCCAGCGGTAGAAGCGCTCCTCGCCAAGCTCGAGGCCGACCTTCACCGCCCCGACGTTCGAGGACTGGGCGAGGATCTGAGCGACGGTGAGGCTCTCCTCCCCCCGGTCCTCGGCATCCGAGATCGAGCGATCGGCCACCTGGATCTCGATCGGCAGGTAGAAGACGGTGCTGGGCGTCACCAGGCGCTCCGACAGGGCGCCGGCCACCGTGAACGCCTTGAAGGTCGAGCCCGGCTCATAGGTGAAGCCGGTGGCCATGCTCCGCAGCGCTTCGGGCGAGGCCGAGGCCGGGTCGCTCGGATCGAAGCTGGGCCAGTCGGCCATCGCCAGGACCTCGGCGTTGCGCGGGTCCATGACGATCGCCGTGGCCCTCTTGGGCTGGTACGTCTGGGACAGGTTGGCGAGCACCTCCTCGGTCCGTGCCTGGATCCCGGCGTCGATCGTCAGCCGCAGGTCCTCCCCCTGCTGGGCCCCGCTCACCGTGTCGCGCTCGATCTCGTTGCCGAGCCCGTCCAGGACCACCTGGCGCTCGCCGTTGGCGCCGCCGAGCAGGTCGTCGTCACCCGCCTCGAGCCCGGTCAGGCCGTCAGCGTCGACACCCACGGTGCCGATCAGGGAAGCGGCGAGCTCGCCCTCCGGATACACCCGCCGGCTCGACGGCACCGTGGCGATTCCATCGAGCTTCAGCTTGCGCACCCGGTCGGCGATCGGCAGGCCCACCTGGCGAGCCAGGTAGGCGAAGCCCGAGGATTGATCGGCGAGCGGGCGAAGGATCTCTGCCTCGGGGACGTCCAGCAGCGGCGCCAGGCGGCGGGCGGCCCGCGCCGGGTCCTTCACCTGGTAGGGAGTCGCGATCACGTCGGCCGCGTCCTCCGAGACGGCCAACTCCCTGCCGTTGCGGTCCAGGATCCGTCCGCGCCGGCCCGGAATGGTCACCGTCTGGGTCTGCTGGCTCTGGGCGTCGGCGGCGAGCCCCCCGCCCTGGACTCCCTGCACCCAGGCCGCGCGCCCGATCGTGACCACGAGCAAGAGCAGGAAACAAGCGAACAGAAGGCCGATGCGCCGTTCGATCATCGCTCGCCCGCCCTACCCTGGGCCCGGCGGCAGGCGCGCCGTCCGAGCCTCGCGCTCAAGGCGCCGCCACTCCCCCGCCGGCTGGCGAGGTCGTCTCGGTGGTGGTCGTCGTAGCGGTCGCTTCGGTCGCCGGGGCCGTCTCGGTCGCCTCAACGACCGCCATCTGGTCCGTGGCCGGGTCCGTGGTTGGCGCGGCCGCCGGCACGATGGCCGCAGCCAGTGGCGCCACCTCGAAGGTCTCGGTCGTCAGGTCGCCGGAGACGAGGCGCCTGGCAGCCACCTCGGCGTCGTCGTGGCCGGGGCGCAGATACCCGACAGAGCCCGGCTCGGGAACGATCAGGCCCAGCCTCGCCGCCGCGGCCTGGATCCGCTGATTGGAGGAGCCGTCGGTGGCGATCTGGGCACGGAGCGCCGAGATCTCCCGCTTCAGCGAGTCGGCCTGCCTGCCCACCCGGCTCGAGGACGCGTTGAAGCTCAATGCGAGCACGTTCAGGGCGACGATCCCGACCAGGAGCGTGGTCAGAGCGCCAATCCAGAGCCTGCCCCGGGTCAATCGGTGGACGAGGCCGGAGTCCGCGAGCCCCGAGACCGCTCCCGCGGTGCGCCCCACCGTCAGCGGGACGAGGCGGGCGGGCATCGGGGTGAGCGGCTGGCGGCGCGGCGAGCGTGCGGTCCGGGTCGCGGAGCGCGGTGCCGGGCGAGCCCTGGGGCGCCTGGTCCGTGCCGGCGCGGCGGCGCGCCGCGCCGTCGCTGTGGAGGAGGCGGCCATCAGGCGTCCTTCCTTTCGTCGTCGCCGCCCGGGCCCCTGTGGAGCTTCCGCGTGGCGCGCAGGCGCGCAGAGTGCGAGCGAGGGTTGCGCTCGATTTCCTCCGGGGTCGCGGCCAGCGCCCGCCGGGTCAGTGGCTCGGCCTCCGGCTCGCGCCCGCATCGGCAAACCGGGAGCTCCGGCGGGCAGACGCAGCCTCGGGCGCGATCGGCAAGGAAGCGCTTGCTGCGCCGATCCTCGAGCGAGTGAAACGAGATCAAGCCGAGGCGCCCGCCCTCGCTGAGGAGCTCCCAGGCCACGGGAAGCGCCCGGTCGAGCGAGTCGAGCTCGTCGTTGACTGCGATCCGGATCGCCTGGAAGGTGCGCTTAGCCGGGTGGCCGCGCCCGAAGCGGTAGGCCGGCGGAACCGCGGCGCGAATCGCCTCGACCAGGTCGGCCGTGGTCTCCAGGGGACGGCGACGGACGATCTCGCGCGCGATCGATCGGGCGTGGCGCTCGTCTCCGTGCTCGCGGATGACCACCGCGAGCCGGTCCTGGGGCCATTCGTTCACGAGCTCGGCCGCCGAGGGGGCCCCTTCGGGGTCCATGCGCATGTCGAGGGGTGCGTCGTAGGTGTAGGAGAAGCCGCGCTCCGCGGCGTCGAGCTGGAGGGACGAGATACCCAGGTCCATGTAGACGAGGTCGGCGCGGGAGCCCTCGGCGACCAGCTCGCTGAGGGCGTCGGCGTAGTTCGCTCGCATGAACCGCGTCTCGCAGTCCAGCTCGTCCGCGAGCTCTGAGAACCGCTGCTCGGCGACGGGGTCGCGGTCGATGCAGATGAGCGTGCCGCCCGCCCCCAGGCGCTCTGCGACGAGCCGCGCATGCCCGCCGCCGCCGAAGGTGCAGTCGACCGCTGTCTCGCCCGGGTGGGGATCCAGGACCGCGATCAGCTCAGAGGCCAGGACTGGGACGTGCTCGGTAGGCATGTACGTCAGTGTGGCCATCCGCAGATCGGCGCTCCGAATCTCAGCCGGCGCCTCGCGGCGCCCCCGGCCCACCATGGGCCAGCTCCTCCGCGATCTCGGCGGCTGTCGCGTCGATCTCGGCGTCGTGGTCGGCCCAGCGGCTCGTGTTCCAGATCTCCAGGTGATCGGCGACGCCGATCACGACGCAGGGGCCTTCTGAGAGCTCGGCATGGTCGATCAGGTGCCTGGGGATCCGGACGCGCCCGGCCGAGTCGAGGGTCTCGTCGTGCGAGCGGCCGTGGAAGCGCCGCTTCATCATCCGCCCGTGGCGGCTGAGCGGGTTGAGCTCGGCGAGAACCCGCTGCTCGAAGCGCGCGAAGTCGCTGGTCGGATAGACGTCGACGCAGGGGTCGAGGTCTGCCGAGAGAACCACTCCATCGGCCAGAGCCGCGCGGAAGCGCGCCGGGACCGTGAGCCGGTCCTTGGAGTCCAAGTTGTGCTCGTACTGGCCACGAAATGCCAACCGTGGGGTCCTCTCTGCGTGGGTGATCGAATCCTGCGGCCGCGCCGCGAAAGTTGTTTGGACCGGAGTGGCGAGGTGGGAGGAACCTCACCACCCCGGTCCTTGGTTTAAGAACGAGCCGCCACGCTATCCCACTAGCCCCCACTTTGCAACACCCAAGTGGTCGGGAATGGGACACGATCCGTCGGACGGAACTGCTACCCGTCCCGTTTACCCCGCGCAATCGGCTTGTTGAAGCCGTTTTAGGGTCACGACCCGCCGGCTCCGAAGGCCCCTCGCGGATCGCGGATCTGCAAGCCGCGTTGCAGCTGTGGGCAGCTAGAACGGGGCGAGCAGGGCGTCCGAGTGGGCCACCAGGGCTGCGAGGATCATCAGCAGGACGGAGGGGACGAGGACCAGGGCCACCACCAGCTGGATCTTCGGCGCCGCCCGCGCCGCGTGCTCCTCTATCCGTCGCCGGCTCTGCCGGCGTAGCGACGCCGCCTGCTCGTGGAGCTGCTCGGCGAGTGGCGAGCCGTAGCGCCGGGAGCGCTCGAGCGCCGCCGCGAAGGCTCCAAGCTCGGCGCCCGGCACCCGCTCGCGAACTGCGGCGATCGCCTCGCGTTGCGGCACCCCGCACTCGATCTCGGCCACCGCGACCGCCAGCTCACGAGCCAGTGGCCCGCTTCCGCGGCCCGAGACCTCGCCGAGGACCGTCGCCGCGCTGCGCCCGGCAGCGGTTCCGACCGCGAGCAGATCCAGGGCGTCGGGGAGCGCGACTCCGATCCGGGCCCGCCGGTGCCGCGCGGCCCGCTCCAGCCACGCCTCAGGCGCCACAAAGCCGGCGGCAGGCAGAGCGAGGGCGAGCAGAACCGCGAGCCGGGTGGGCAGCGCCGGGGAGGCGATCATGGCCGCCACGGCGCCCGCACCCACCCCGCAGGCCTTTGCGGCGAGCACGGCCGCCACCGGGACGCGCTCCGTCAAGCCGGCGCGCCGAAGGCGCTGCGGGATGCGAAGCCAAAGCGCGGCGCCGGCCAGCGTCCGCACCTGCCCGCCGCTCAGGGTCGCCGCGAGGCGTCTGATCGAGCGGCCGACCTCCTCCCCCCTGCTCCCCGCCAACTCCCAGAGGGCGGCGGCACCCAGGAGGACGGCCACGGCGATCAGCGCGCCGCTCATCCGCCGTCAACTCGGCTCAGGCGCCGGATCGAAGCGAAGCCACCAACCTGGAAGGCCGCGGCCGCGGCCAGCAGCGCCGCAGATGTCCCGTTCGAGAGCAGCCCTCCCAGGAAGCCGGGCTCGATCAGCTCGGCGAACAGCGCCGCTCCGGACGGCATGGCCACGACCAGCAGGCCGGTGAAGCGGGCCTGCACGGTCGCCGAGCGGGCATCGGCGGCGACCCGGTCGCGCTCCGCCGCCGAGGCGGCAAATCGTCGCAGGAGCCCGGCGAGGTCGCCGCCGCCGAGCTGCTGGGAGAGGAGCGCCGCCGCGAACGAGCTCACCCGCTCGGAGCGCAGGCGGGCCTCCAGGGCCGTGAGCGCCTCAGCCGTGGACGCTCCGAGCTCGATGTCGGCCCGCACGCGCGCCAGCTCGGAGGCCGGGGGTCCCTCCATCGAGCTTGCTGCGGCGGCGAGCGCCGCCCGGACCGAGCGGCCGCCGGCCAGGGCATCCGCGACCGCTGTGGCGACCTGCGGCAGTCCGCGCTCGACTGCCCGCAGGTAGCGTGCCCGGCGGCGCGCCACCGCCCAGGCGGCGGCGCCGGGACCGGCCACCGCCCCGACGGGCGCCGGTCCCGGGCCGGCCACCAGCAGGGTTGCGACGAGCAGGGCTCCCGTGCCCAGGGCCGCGAGCCGGCGCCGTTCGGCCTCCGTCGGCGCGTAACCCTCGCGGCCGGCGCGTCGAAGCGGCTCGACCGCGTCTACGAGCCAGGCTCCCAAGGCGGGGCTGGCGAGCACGGCTTCTCTGACCGCCACCGCGGCCATCCCGCCGGCCACGGCGGCGAGCAAGATCGGTGTCGCCAGCGAGTCCCACATCACCGTCGCCACAGCTCCCTGACGGCCACGCCGCCGCCCGCCCGCACCACCTCGCCCACCTCGACCACCCGGCGCTCGCCCTCCGGTGACCTGGCCAGGTGCACCACGAGCTCGATGCCGCGCCTTACCTGCTCGCGGATCGCCTCGTGGGGCAGCCCGACCCCGGCCATCATCGCCAGCGTCTCGAGCCGGCGGAGCGCGTCGGCCGTCGAGTTGGCGTGCACGGTCGAAAGCGCTCCGTCGTGTCCGGTGTTGAGCGCCGTCAGGAGGTCGAGGGCCTCGCGCCCGCGCACCTCGCCGATCACGATCCGGTCCGGTCGCATGCGCAGCGCGTTGCGAAGCAGGTCGCGAATCGTCACTTCCCCGCGGCCCTCGACGCTCGGCGGGCGGCTCTCCAGGCGGACCACGTGCTCTTGGCGCAGTCGCAACTCCGCCGCGTCCTCGATCGTGATCACGCGCTCGCCGGGGCCGATGTAGGCCGAGAGCGCGTTGAGAAGCGTCGTCTTTCCGGCGCCCGTCCCGCCGGAGATCAGGATGCTCCGGCGGCCGCGAACCGCCGCGGCCAGCAGGTCGCGAAGCTCGGGAGTCAGCGTCCCCGAGGCGACCAGCTCCTCGGGGCCGGGACGGGCGGCGGTGAAGCGGCGGATCGACAGCGCCGGGCCGTCCACCGACAGAGGCGGTATGACCACGTTCACCCGCGATCCGTCCGCGAGCCGCGCGTCGACCATCGGGCTGAGCTCGTCGACGCGGCGACCCAGCGGGGAGAGGATCCGCTCGATCGCATCGCGAAGCGCCCCCTCCGACGCGAACCTCACCTCGGTCGCCTCGATCCGGCCGCCGCGTTCCACGTACACCGCGTCTGCTCCGTTCACCATCACCTCGGTGACCGCGGGATCAGCGAGCAGGGCCTCGAGCGGTCCGAGGCCCACGGTGTCACGCAGGATCAGCTCGCGGATCCGGGCGCGCCGCGGCTCCGACAGCACCGCGGCATGCTCGTCGACCAGCTCCGCTACCGCGTCCTCCAGGTTGCCCCCCGCCTCTCCGGCGGCCGCCTCGGCGCGCCGGCGCTCGACCAGCCGCCGCCGCAGATCGGCGGCCAGCGCCTCCGCGTTGCGGTCGGCCGCATCCACGCCAGCTTCAACCCCAGGGGAATGCGGCGCGCCCCCGACCGGCCCGGGGCGGGCGCGCTCAGATCTCCAGGCGAGTCTCTTCCAGGTCCAGGTCTCGCTCCACGCGACGCATGACCTCGCTCGAGATCACTCCCTCGTTGCGAAGCCGGGCCAGCGCCAGACGCTGGGCGACCAAGAGCTCGCGCGCAAGTCCCGCAGGGACGAGAAGAAGGCCCCCGCATACAGGAGCGACGGCAGGAAGAGGACCAGGACGAGGTCCGGATCGAGCTCCACCTCGGGCATCCCTGGGGGCGCCCCGAGCACCAGCCCGCCGACGACGAGCAGGATCGGATAGGGAACCTGGTATCACCCGCGCCAGCGCGTTGAGACCCACCACCGCCGCCATCAGGCCGAGAAGAAGCAGCTCGTTGTCGTGCATCGCCCTTAGGTTGCCGAACTCGCGGCGAACCGGAAGGTCAGAAGCTCAGGTGATTCGCGCTCATTTCACTTCAAGCCACACAGCCGACCCACCCGACCCACACCGTACGCCCCAGCGCCTGCTCAATCGCGTCACCAGGTAAATGCCCCAGCCCACTTCGCCCGGCTTGGGGCGCCGGGGAGGGAGCCGAAACGCCTCCCCATCTTCGGCTACTTCGACCCGGACACGACCGTGGCGAAGCTTGGCGCGCAGCTCGACCCGCGCATCATCGATCTCCGACCGGGCGTTCAGCGCCTCCGCAATGAGCTCGCTGACCAGCAACCGTAGGTCGAAGAACGTCGTTTCGTCCAACGCCTTGCGAAAGGGCTCTAGGTGCTCGCGGGCCCGCCGGGCGCTACCAGGCTCCAGCGGCAGATCGATAGCGACTGCTTCGCTCATGGTGCCTCCAATGTCCCACTTACCCATCGGCGGCCCGGCTAAGCGCCAAACCGGGTTATTTGCCAGCTAGGATCACCCGACCTCGAAGAGACCTCGAAGAACCGGCCGGCCCTCTCTCAGAGGCTGGCTCGCGGGCTTCCCGGCATCCCAGAGGCCCATGGATTTCAAGCTCAGCACCTCCCCCATAGACCGCGACCGACTGCTCATCTCCGTGGAGGGTGAGTTGGACCTGTCTACAGCCGATCAGGTCGAGCGTTCAGCCGGGCAGGCGATCTCCGCGCGGTGCCCGCTGCTCCTCGATCTCTCTGGGTGCTCCTTCATCGACTCGACCGGCCTGCGCCCCGTGTTGAAGATTCGCGAAGCCCTCGCGAAGGCCGCCGGACCGGATGCGCCCATGGCGGTCGTCGCGAGCTCCGAGATCCGCAAGTTCTTCTCGATCACAGCAATCGACCAAAGCGTTCACGTGTTCACCACCCGCGACGAGGCCCTCGCATCACTTCGGGCGAGGATGAGCACGCCTCGCAACGGTGAATCGGCGTCCCCGCCCGACGATCATCTGGCACGAAGCGCCGAGGGTTAGCTCGCCCCGCACCACCCTGGCGGCACGATGGCGGCGATCGAGGTACAGCAGGCCGACATCACGAAGCTCGAGGTCGACGCGATCGCGAACGCCGCGAACACGGAGCTCAAGCACGGCGGCGGCGTCGCCGGAGCGATCGTCCGGGCCGGCGGGCGGATCGTGCAGGACGAGAGCGACGAGCTCGCCCCGATCGAGCTGGGCGAGGCGGTGGCGACGAGCGCCGGCGAGATGCCGGCGACCTGGGTGATCCACGCCGCCACCATGCGCCTCGGCGGGCCGACCTCGGCCGAGATCATCCGTAACGCCACTGCGAGCACCCTCGCCAAGGCCGACGAGCTGGGCGCCAGGTCGCTGGCGCTGGTGGCGTTCGGCACCGGCGTGGGGGGCTTCCCGGTGGAGGACGCGGCGCGGATCGAGGTGGAGGAGGTCCGGCGTCACCTGGGCGCCGGCGGCGGCCTGGAGCGGGTCGTGTTCGCCGTCTTCGGCGACGACGCACGCCGGGCGTTCGAGGGGGCGCTCGCCGGCGCCGACTGACGGACCTCCCGAAGCGCGCTGGCCTCGTCCCCGATGGTCGACTTACGCTCGATAGTGGAACGCAAGTCGACGAGCGACGAGCCTTCGCGAAGCCACGAGACGCTACTGGCGCTGGGCGCCCCCGCGAACATTGCGGAGGTAAAGCTCCACACCGATCAAGGCGGTGACGACGCCCGCACCGACCAGCGCCAGGCCCGTGACGGCCGGGCTCCATCCGGAGACGACACCGATCAGGTCGGCGGCGGCGGTCACGATCCAAGCAACCACGATCAGCGGCCAAAGTGCACGCAGTTCCATCCCGCCCATCTTAGGTCAGGCCTCCACCCAAAGCGTAATTCCGTAGACGATCAGGCCACACGCTGTGCCCACCATCCACCCCGCGAATGTCGCGTCCTTCACCCCATCCAGATCCCGGCCGGCCAGATGCGCGGCCAAGCCCGCCAGAAACGAGACCAGGGCCCCCGTGAGCGGCACGATGGTCGGGTTCCCCGGGTCCGGGAGTGAAGCTGCGAATCGGATCATCGGCGGTTCCGGGAGTCGGGGATCAGGCGGACCTGGCGGGCGAAGTTCTCGGCCTGGATGAGGCGTAGGGCCTGCGGCCGCCGCAGAGCCAGGGTGGCCGTCCAGGTCGCCAAACCGGGGCCGGGAAGGGTGTCGCCGGCCCCGGGGTCGGATTGCCCCAGCGCCAGCAGCTCGACGCCCTCGGCGGCGACGTAGGTGCGGCCGCTTCCGCCGCCGGGACCCGGCTCGGTGGTGACGACGACGTCGATCCGGCTGCCCCGCGGGTCGCCCCCGGCGGCCGCGAGCGCCTCGGCCCCGCTGACCGCGATCTCGACCGGCTGGCGGCCCGAGCCGAGCCGCGGCGGGAGGCTTCGACGGCGCGCACGGGGAGCCTTGAGCTGGCTGGCGAGGACGTACGCGCCGGCCGGGATCAACGCCGCCGGCGCGCGGCCGATCGCCTGCCCGGGTGAGGTGATCACCCCCGGGGGCGCGAACCGCTCCGGGATCCGCCGAACCTCGAGCAGCTTCCATGCCTGTCCCGGTTTCAGCGCCTGCCGGGCCGGGAGCCTCGCGCGGGCGACGACCACCGGCCGAAGTGGCCCGAGCTGGCTCTCGAGATCGGTCCGGTAGCCGCCCGCGACGGCGGCGGCCAATCCCGCGCATGCCAGGGCCGCGCAGGCGAACGCGACCGCCCGGACCCGCCGGCTCACGCGGCGAGCTTGCCGGCGGCACGTCCATTCCAGGCGGCCGGGACCGGCGTTGGGGCGAGCGGCAGCTCCAGCACCGCGACCCAAGCCCCCGCCGGGTGATGGACCAGGAAGCGGCCGCCGTGGGCCGCGGCGACCGAGGCGACCACCCGGAGGCCATGGCCACGGCGAACGTTGCGGCGACGGTCGGCGGGCGCCCGAAGCGCCGCGTTCGAGACCGAGATCCGCACCTGGCCCGCGCCGGCCGTAGCCTCCACCCGCACCCGCAGGCCTCCATGCTCGATCCCGTTGGCGATCAGGTTGTCCAGGGCCTGTGCGACCCGGCGGGGATCGACCAGCGCCACCGCCTCTCCCGCCCGCCAGCGCAGCTCGAGCGATCGGCACGCCTCCGCGGCTGGGCCGCGCCAGCGCTCCACGGCGGACTCGACCAGTGCCCGGCAGGCCACCGGGCGAGGAGCCGGCGAGCGCGAGGAGCCGTTGATCTCGTGGTCGAGGTCCTCGAGCGCGGCCAGCGCCAGCTCGGCCGTATCCGGCGCCGGGACCCTGCCAGCCGGGGCCGGCGCCAAGGCCAGCGCCTGAAGCGGGCGGCGCAGCTCGTGCAGGGCGCGATTGAGCGCCGCACGGCGCCGAGCCCTGCGCAGCCGATCGCCGACCAGGGCGGCGGCCAGCGTGAGGCCGAGCGGCCAGCCGGCCACTCCGAGCTCGGCCAGCGCTCTCATCTCCTCACCCCCCATTCGAGCGGCTCAACCGTCGATCAGGCGGTAGCCCACACCCCAGACGTTGATCACGAAGCGCCCGTTCTCGGGATCGAGCTTGCGCCGCAGCCGGCTGGCGTGCGAGTCGAGCGTGCGGGTGCGCCCCATGGAGCGAAACCCCCAGACGTCGCGAAGCAGCTCCTCCTTGGTGAACACGCGTACCGGATCGGACGCCAGCGTGCAGAGAAGTGAGAATTCCTTGTTGGCGAGCTTGATCGGGCGATCGCCGATCCGCACCTGGCGCCGCGAGGGATCGATGAAGATCTCGCCGACCCGCCTCGGCCCCTCGCGCCTCGAGTCGCGCCGGCGCAGCACCGAATGGATCTGCGCGGCCACCTCCTGGTAGTGGAAGGGCTTGACGACGTAGTCGTCCGCCCCTTCGGCGAACCCGCGAACCCGGTCGGCGTCGGTGCCGCGGCCACTGAGGACGATGACCGGCAGCGCCGGGTCGTAACGGCCGATCGCTCCCTCAGAGGCACGGATCTCCCGCAGCACGTCGAGCCCCGAGGCGTCGGGCAGGCGCAGGTCCAGCAGGAGGAGGTCGGGCTGCTTGTAGTGGCAGAGGCGAAGCGCGTCCGAGGCCGAGGGCGCCGGCAGGACACGGAAGCGGTCCGCCTCGAGGTGGTCGCAGAGCAGATCGAGGGTCGGCACGTCGTCCTCGCAGACGACGACAGTGGCCTCGCGCTCGGCCTGGGGAAGCACTACGCGCCCCCGCGGGCCGGGGGCTGGCCCGCCGGCAACTCGAGCACCGCCCGGGCGCGTCGCTCGAAGGCGACCCGGCCTGGCGGCACGGCGCGGCGCAACGAGATCTGGCGCAGCTCGAAGTCGAGGAAGACTAGGTCGAGCGGAAAGCGCATGCCGAAGGTGTGGACGCTCCGGCAACCCGGGAGCAGGAGCCCCGCGCCGGCGGCGCGCCGGTCGAGCAGCGCCAGACCGAGAAGCCGCGCGCGCCGAGAGAGCGCGACCGGGACGCGGCGGCCCCTCACCTCGGCCCGGGGCTGATGGCTGAAGCGACGCGGAGCGCTGCCCGTCTTCGTTCTCACGAGGCGTACAACCCCGGGGGTCCCCGCTGCGCCCCCGACTGCAAACGGCCGTTCAGGCAAGGCCGCGCCCACACGAGGACGGGCGGCATCGGAGAAGATTCGAGTCGACCGGAGAAGAGGAAGATTTGGAGAACGCAACCCGCAGAGGCAACTACGACTCGGGCTCGGACTACGTCCTCGAGTACGGCGAGCTGCGGTTTTCGTTCAACGAGCAGGACTTCGCCGAGCGAGTCGAGCAGGCGGCGGTGAAGCTCGACTTCGTCGAGGGGGGCCTGGGTGCCGAGGAGCTCCAGGACCTGCTCGAGCTGGCCGTGAACGGCGAGATCGGCGAGCCCATCTCATTGCTCGGCGAGCACATCAACGAGCATTGGACGGAGCTGGTCGGTCCCGCGAGCCGCAGCCTCGTCCACTGGCTCCGCCGGCTCGTGTTTCGCGGTGCCTGGCTGGACCAGCGGGTCAAAGAGGGCGAGCTCGACATCGTCTTCGACCCGGACAACCAGGCCTTCGGGTACGTGCAACCGGAGCGCGACGCCGAGCCGATCGAGCTCTCTCGCGAGCCCTCCTGGGCTCGTCTCGCATACCGGGGCTGAGCCCCCGGCCTCTGCGGCCTCTCAGCCGTCGAGCGCGCCCAGCAGCTCGGCGTTAGTCCGGGCGCCCTCGATCCGCTCGCGAATCAGGCCCGCCGCTTCGACCGGGCCCAGGTCGCCGAGCAGCGAGCGCAGGCGGCGCGCCGCCGCCAGCTCGTCGGGCCCACGAAGCTCCTCCTCGTTGGAGACCCGGCATTCGCCCGCCACGAGCGCGGGGAACACGCCGGCGGCGGCCAGCTCTGGGTCGAGCCGGATCAGGGAGCTCTCCGTGGTCATCACCGCGCGCTCCGCGATCCCATCGTCCTCCGCGCCCGCGAGCACCGTGGCGATCACGGTCAGCGAGCCTGCTCCCTCCTCCGCCAGATCTCGCCCGGCGCCGAACAGTTGCTTGACCTCCGCGGCCTTCCCCGAGGCGACTGCAAGCCGCGACAGCGAGTCCACGACCAGCACCACGTCGATCCCCGACTCGGCGCGCCGCCGCGCCCGCTCGACGGCGAGCTCGGCAAGCCGCACCTGCTCGACGGGCGCCAGGTCGGCGGTGGCGGTCGCGATCTCGGCCTCTGGCAGCGCCTCGCGCCAGGCGGTCGCCTCCTCGGGCCGCTCGTCGACCAGCAGCACGATCAGCTCGGGGCCCTCGGCTGCGTCGACCGCCCTGGCGAGGCCGCGCAGAAGAGTCGTACGACCCGATCGCGGGGCCGACAGGACAAGCACCCGCTGTCCAAGCGACAGCGGCGTCAGCAGGTCCACCGCCCGGGTGAGGACGTCGGACGGATCGTGGTCCAGCGCCAGGCGGCGCTTCGGCAAGATCGGCGTCAGCTGATCGAACTCGGGACGAGGGGCGAGCGGCTCGCCTCCGTTGACGCGATCGACGTGGACCAGCGCCCGGTGGCGCTCCCCGCGGCGCGCCGCTCGCGCCGGGCCGGACACCTGGTCGCCCGGGCGCAGCTCGCAACGGCGGATCTGGGAAGCGGAGATGTAGACGTCGTCGGCGCTCGACTCCAGCCCGCGAACGCGCACGAACCCGTAGCGCTGGGGGGTAACCTCGAGCGTCCCGGTTACCTCTTCGGTGGCCACGTCGGTGAGCGGCTCGGGCTCGGGCTCGCGATCAGGCTCGGGCTCGGGCTCGCGATCAGGCCCGGGCTCGGGCTCGCGATCAGGCTCGGGCTGTCGTTCGGGCATGGGCTCCGGCCCTGCAGTCGCAGGCTCGCCACCCTCGCGGCGGGCCTCGATCTCGTCGACGAGCTGCTCGCGGCGCAAGCTTCGAAAGCGCGGCACACCGAGCTCCGCGGCGAGCGCGTGAAGTTCGGCCAGATGGAGCTCTGCGAGCTTGTCCGCCATCGCGGGCTAGCGGTGGGCGGCCGGGGCGCGCTTTGCAACCAGGCTAGCTAGCCAGTCGCCGAACTCGGGGCGCGACTCCCAGTCCTTGCGGAAGCGCTCAGCCCCAGCCGTGGTCAGCGGGTGGTCGAGCATCTGGCGCAGCACCTTGGCCGGGACCGTGGCGATCTCGCAGCCCAGCTTGGCGGCTGTGATCGCGTGCTCCGGGTGACGCACCGACGCCGCAATGATCTGCGAGGTGACCCCGCCGGCTCGGAAGCATTCGACGATCTCCGCGACTACCTGGCCGGAGTCGACCGAGATGTCGTCGAGGCGGCCCATGAAGCAGGAGACATAGGTTGCACCGGCGCCGGCCGCCAGCAGCGCCTGGTTGGCTGAGAAGACAAGAGTCATGTTGACGGGGATGCCGTCGGCGGTCAGGGCGTGGGTGGCCGCCAAGCCCTGCTCGCAGAAGGGCACCTTGACGGTGACGTGCTCGTGCAGCTCGCGGAGAGCGCGTCCCTCGGCGACCATCCCCTCGGACTCCGAGGAGACCACCTCGGCCGAGACCGGACCACCCACCAAGTCGCAGATCCGCCGGATGATCTCTCCCGGATCGCCCTCTTCCTTGGCGAGCAGCGAGGGGTTGGTGGTGGCGCCCGCGAGGATCCCCCAAGCGGCGATCTCCTCGACCTCGGCAACGCTCCCGGTGTCGATGAACAGCCTCACCCGAGCGAGCTTACGGGGTTTCCCGGATCGATACCCTCGCCTTCCGCGACGGCGACCCAGGCCTCGGCCTCGGTGCGAACGCGGGCGGCGCTCCATCCCAGCTCGCCACCCATGGCCTCGGCGACGGGACGTACGGATTCGGCGTCGCGGAGCTGCGGCGCGGCGAGGAGCCCGAGCCGGGTCCGGCGCAGCAGCACGTCGGCCACCGAGCGGGCCTGCTCCAGCCGGGCGGCGATCACCGCCTCCGCCAGCAGGTCGGGCTGGCCGGCGACTATCGGCTGGGCCAGCTCGGGTCGCTCGCCGGCGAGCTTCAACACGTTGCGCGCCGCGTGCCCGTAGCGGAAGGCAAGCAGCTCGAGCGAGCCGTCGGGCAGGTCGTCCTGCGAAAGGCCGGCGGGCGCTTGAAGGTCTTGTTCGCCGGCGGGCATCCCCAGCGGGATCTCGGTGGTGCGACACGGCGCCTCACGTCCCTCGCGCTCGACCATCCGGTCGACGACCTGCTTCGCCATCCGCCGCCAGGTGGTCAGCTTGCCGCCCGTGATCGTCAACAGCCCCGAGGACGTCTCGTACAGCTCGGCCTTGCGGGAGATGTCCACCGACTTGCGGGGGTCGCCGGTCGAGATCAGCGGTCGCACGCCCGCGTAGGCGCCGCTGACGTCCGCCAGCGCCAGGTCCAGCCCGAAGAACGAGTTGACCGCCTCGAGCAGGTACTCGATGTCCTCCCCGGACGGCTGGACCTGCGCGATGTCGCCGTCGTAGTCGCGGTCGGTGGTGCCGATCAGCGCGCGCCCGTACCAGGGAAGGGCAAAGATCGTCCGCTCCTCGCCTGCCGGCACGATGCACGCGGCCCCCTTCAGAGGAAGCTTCTCGGTCGGGATCGTGACGTGGGTGCCGCGGCTCGGCGCGATCCGCGGCACTTCCTCCTCCCCCAGGATCTCCTCCGGCCGGATGCGGTCGGCCCAGACCCCGGTCGCGTTGACCACGTTGGCCGCCCTGACCTCGAAGCTCTCGCCGCTTTCGGCATCCGTGCAGACGACGCCGGCTGCCGTGCCGTCGTCGGAGATCAGCTCCGTCACCTCGGCGCCGTTCGAGAACACGGCGCCGAAGCGCTCGGCCTCGCCCAGGATGGTGAGCACCAGGCGGACGTCGTCGGTCTGGCAGTCGTAGAACAGGTAGGCCTCCTTGGGGTCGCGCGGGGCGAGCGCCGGGACCAGCTCGGCCGCCTCGTCGCCCGGGATGGTGCGGTGCCGGTCGGGCGCCCAGTAGTCGCTTTCGGCCTGCTCGATGGCAGGCCGCCCTCTGGAGGCCCGCTCGCGCGCCTGGCGCTCGCGCCGCCCCTGGCCGACGCGAGTGGTGGCCATCACGTCGTACATGTTCAGCCCGATCCCGATTCGCCAGTCGCGCCGATCCTCGCCGAGGGTGGGGACGAGGAAGGGGAGCGGATAGACAAGGTGTGGCGCGAGCTCGACCATCAGCTGGCGCTCCAGGAGCGCCTCGCGGACCAGGCCGAGGTCGAAGTTCCGCAGGTAGCGAAGGCCGCCGTGCACCATCTTGGAGGAGCGGCTCGAGGTGCCTGAGGCGTAGTCGTGGCGCTCCACGAGCGCCACCGAGTAGCCACGCGAGGCGGCGTCGAGCGCCACGCCCGCGCCGGTGATCCCGCCGCCGATCACGACCAGGTCGAAGGGCTCGCCGGAGAGTGCCTCGAGTGCGTCGGAGCGGCTCAGCATCCGTCAATCGAGGTAGGTGACGGTGTCCGCGACGGGTGCCCGAGGAGGCGCGTCCTTCTCCTGGATCGGCTCGCCGAGGTGGATCAGGCTGACGAAGCGCTCGTTCTCGGCCAGCTCGACCGCGGCGCGCCCGGCGTCGGTCCGCAGGACCTCGGGGGTCCGCCAGTAGCCGGCCAGCCCGCGCGCATGGGCGGTGAGCAGCACGATGTAGGCGGCGCAGGCGGTCGCGTGGAGGTCCTCCTCGTCCTGCACCGGGTCGCCGCCGAGGACGCACGAGCAGACGACCAGGGTGGGCGCCCGGTCAAGCTTCGACGCCGCCTCGGACCCGGCCGCCAGCTTGAGGCGCTCCAGCACCCGCGGCCCCAGCACGCGAAATCGCCACGGGTTGGTCAGGTTGTGGTTCGGCGCCCAGCGCGCCAGATCGAACAGCTCGCCCAGGATCTCCCTGGGCACCGGGTCGGGCCGGAAGGCCTTGTGGGTCCGCCGGCTGCGGATCGCCGCCTCGACTTCCATGCCGAAACGGTAACCGGTGCTACCAGGCGCTGGCCCGGGCCAGGGACGTAGTCCCGGTAGATGCGTGTGGACCTGCCGTCCCGCTTGAGCCCGAACCCGCCGGAAACGGAGCCGAAGGCGAGGCTTCCGGCGGAGCTATGTAGGCGAGGCTTCCGGCGGAGTGATTCAGGGAAGGCGGCGGCGGTACCAGAGAAAGCCGCCGGCGAGAGCGACGGTGAGCAGGGCGAAGCCCCCGCCGACGTAGGCCGAGGTGTCGAGCCCGTCGCCGCCTTCTACGCGGGCGGCGGGCGGCGAAACAGGAGCGCGTGCCCGACCGCCGGAGGCGAGTTGACCTCGGACACGACCTGGGGAGTCCACCGCGTCGCCCTGCTTGACCGAGCCACTGCCACTCGCGACCCCACCTGCTCCCACCGCTCCTCCGCCGTCGCTCGACTCCGAGCCGCCCCCAGCGGTGCCCGCGCCGGACCCGCTCGACGATCCCGGACCCGCCGGCGAGCGCGGCACGGCGGCGAGCGGGAGTGCCTTGCGGTTGACCGCCAAGAGCACCTGAGCCGTGACCCAAACCGGCGTCTGGTCGCTCGCCGACGAGTACCGGTAGTGGCCGTCGCCGGCCTGGAGGCGAGCCAGGTAGTCAAAGGGGCTGCGTCCGTTCGTTTGCACGGCGTCGGGATTGGCCCCGGCGGCGATCAGGCCCTGGACTGCCCAGGCGGTCGACTGCGAATTGGTGGGTCCGCCCTCGGCCAGCGCGAAGCCGCCGTCGGAGCGCTGGGCGCGCCGCAGGTAGGAAGCTCCGCGTGCAGTCGCGCGGCGTGAGCCCCCGGCCGCCGCGAGGGCCTGGAGCACGGCTCCGGTGCTGTCCGGGTCGCTGGCGACCTGTGGCTGAAAGCCCCAGCCGCCGTTGTCGTTCTGCGCCCCACGCAGCCAGGTGGCCGAGCGAGCGAGTGCGGAACCGGAGTCGCCCTCGGCGCGCTGGGCGAGGATTCCGAACGCCGTCAGGTTCACCTGGCCCTCGTACGAGCCGCTCGGCGAGCGTCGCCTGTGAAGCTCGGCAATCAGGTCGCGGCCGCCAAGCCTGCGCGGATCCACGCCCGAGCCCGCGAGAGCCAGAACAGTCCGCTCCACGTCGCCGGTCGAGCGCAGGTCGGCGGCTTGGGAGCGCAAGTAGCTGATCACCGAGCGACCTCCCCGTCGAAGGTCGAGCGGGTTGCGGCCCGCTGCCTCCAGCCCCAGCGCGGCCCAGCCCGTCATGGCGGCGTTCGAGGCTGCGCCCGAAGAGGCGCCGAAGCCGCCGTCCCGGTTCTGCAGCCGCTCGAGCCAGCGCGGGGCCGAGGCGCCACCCCCGGCCTGCGTCTGGCCGGGCAGGGCCAGCGATGCCCCGATGGTGATCGCTGCGAGCAGCAAGACAGCGCCACTCGCCGTGGCCCGCGCCGGGCCCGGCCGTGGCGCCGGCCCACGGTGCCAGGTGAACTCGAACCTGCTCCGGTAGCGCGAGACCATCCGGACCAACGCCGGCCCTGCGGCCAGGGCGAGGGCGATGTTGCCTAGCGCGTGGGCGACGTTGAAGGGGATTCCCCGGGTGGAGATCGCCAGGTAGCGGTCGAGCGACTGCTCCCCCCCGTAGCCGACCATCACCGAGAGATCCAGGAGCGCGCCGTAGGCCAGGCCGGCGAGTCCGCAGGCGGCCGCGAGGCCGACCCGGCCCAGGCGGCGCCCGGTGAGCACGGCGAGCGCCGCGCCGCCCAACCCGACCATGCCCCATCCCGCCATCTGCCAGGGGGTCCACGGACCCTGGCCGAGCCAGAGATTGGAAACCACGGCGGCCAGCGCCCCCACCGCAAACCCGGGAGCCGGCCCCACCGCGTAGCCCGTGATCAGCACGATGTCGGTGGTGGCCACCACGTTGGGGATCGGCGCGAAGACGAGCCGGCCGGCCACCGCCAGCGCCGCCAGCGCCGCGACCAGCGCCACCATCCGCGCCGGCGGCCGGGAACGCTCATACCAGGCGAGCCCGCCGGCCAGCACCAGGGCGAGCAGCGCGTAGGCAGTCAGCTGCCAAGTCACGAAAATCCACTCCGGAGGAGCTCGGCGCCCCGTTCGGGCGCGATTGCGCCGGTGGTGCCGAGGATGCGGGCCACCTGGGTGGCGAAGTACCAGCCGCCGGAGAGGATCTCCGCGACCGGGCCGTCCGCGATCAGCTCGCCGTCCCCCAGCAGGACGACCCGCTGCGCGAACACCGATGCGAACTCGACGTCGTGCGTGGCTACCACGACGCTCGCCCCCCGTCGCGCCAGCTCGCCGGCCCAGCCCGCGAGCTCCTCCTTGCGCGCCCAGTCCATCCCGCGCGTCGGCTCGTCGAGGCTGACGAGTCCGGGGGGTCGCCCATCCCCCGCGCGGCCGGCCATCACCAACGCCAGCGCCAGGCGCTGGCGCTCACCGCCGGACAGATCGCGCGGGTCGGCCTCCGCCGCCCATCCGAGCCCCACCGAGGCAAGCGCCTGGCGACCCGCCTCGCCGGGCAGCTCGTCGGCGACCCGCTCGCGAACCAGCAGGTCGCCAGGGCTCTGGGCGAGAAGCGCGCAGCCGCGCGGCGCCGAGATCCTCCCCCGCGCCGGGTCGACCAGTCCGGCGGCCGCCCGCAGGAGCGTGGTCTTGCCGGCGCCGTTACGGCCCATCAGCGCAACTCGTTCGCCTCCGGCGATCGAGAGGTCGATCCCCCGCAGGACGTCGCGTGGCCCGCGGCCGTCGTCGAGCTCCACCCACAGGTCGGAGACCTGGAGAGCAACACCACTCCGACGGCGGCTCGCCTGCGGCTGCGCCGCCGCCGGGCTAGGGCCTGGGCCTGACCCGGCAGGCACCTCCGTGGCTACCGGGACTCCGTCCCTAGCCCCGGCTATCGGCTGGCGGGATGCCTCCGCACCCAGGGCGGCAAGTTGCTTCCGGGCCGCTTTCACCGAGGTCGGTGGTGGGCGCAGGCCGGCGGCCTCGAAGAGCCGCGCCGCCGGCGTGGCGAGGGCGGCGTCGGTGGCCAGGGCCCACTGGAGGAAGTCCACCGGATCGCCGTCGAAGGCGATCCGGCCCTTGGCAAGGGCGAGCACGCGGTCGGCTGCGGAGAGGCACCGCTCGAGCCGGTGCTCGGCACAGACGACAGCGAGCCCCCACTCCTCGTTCAGCCGTCGCAGCAACCCGATCAGCTCGTCGCCGGCCACCGGGTCGAGCTGGGAAGTGGGCTCGTCCAGAAGCACCAGGCGCGGCCGGCCGACCAGCGCCGCCGCCAAGGCAACTCGCTGAAGCTCGCCTCCCGAGAGGGCGTCCGTGGTGCGATCGAGCAGGTGCGGGATCGCCAGCGCCAGCGCCGCCTCCTCCACCGCCCGGGCCCTGGCGGCGGCCGGCTCGCCGCGGATCTCGAGCGGCAGCGCAAGCTCGGCCCGCACGGTGGTCGAAACGACCTGCGTTTCGGGCTCTTGAGCGACCAGCCCGACCGCGCCGCCCAGCTCGGCGGGCCCGTGGTCGCGGACGTCGAGGCCGCCGACCTCGATCTCGCCGCTCACCTCGCCGCCGTAGTAGTGGGGCACGAGCCCGCAGCAGGCCCGCAGGAGCGTGGTCTTTCCGGACCCCGAACGGCCGGCGAGCACGATGAGCTGGCCGGGCTCGATCTCCAGGTCCAGATCGCGCAGGCACTCGGCATCGCCGCCGGGGTAGCGATAGGACAGCGACTCGATCCGGACCAAAGCCTCAGCCACGATTACGCCTCGGCGGCGCCGTTGGGCCCCTTCGCTTGCGGGTCACCGTCACGAGCGGGAACGCCGCCGCCAACGGGATCCACGCCGCCACCAGCAGCGTCGGCCACCCGCTTTCGACGCTGACGGTCGGATAGGAGTCGAACTCCCCAATCCCCGCGGCGCGGGCCGCGACCCCCACGACCGCGATCGCGAGCCCGGCGGCCCAGAAGCGACCGTCGCGGCGGGAGCGGCGGCCGCCGCGCGCCGGGCTCGGCGCTCCACGGGCGTAGCCACGGAGCTCGAGGGTGGCTGCGACGTCGACGGCGCGGTCGAGGGAGCCGGCGACGAGGCGGCGGGCCAGCGCGGCGCGTCCCACCGGGGCCGCGGCGGGGCCGCGCAACGCGGCGGCCTCGCCCAGCCGGACATGGTCGGCGGCGGCAAGCGGCACCAGGCGTGCGATCAGGGTCGCGGTCAGCGCCGAGCGGCGAGCCAGGGGTCGCAGCAGTCGCAGCGTGCGGTCCGGGTCGACGCAGGCCGTGTGGACCGCGAACGCCATCAGCACCACCACGATGCGCAGCGCGAGCACGCCGCCCTCGGCGAGCGCCTCGGCGCTCACTTCCGTGGAGCCGAGCAGGGGCAGCCAGAGCCCGTGGACCAGGACCGTGTCGCCTCGCTGGGCGACCAAGCCGTTGACGGCGACGATGAAGATCCCGAGCGTCGCGCCCCAGCGAAGGGAGGCACGAAGCGCCCGCCCCGCCCCCGCGGCCAAGCCCGCGACGGCGACGCCGGCGCCCGCCCCGGCGAGCACGATCGGGTTGGAGTAGGCGAAGGCGACTACCGCGAAGGAGCCCAGATAGACACTGGCCGCCGCGGCGCCCGCGTCGTGGAGCGGCGTGCGCCGGGGGAGGTAGGAGAGCGCGGGCCTCATCCTTCCTCCTCGCCCTGGACCGGAAGTCCCACACGCGGCGCCCCGACCGGCGCGGCCACGGCATAGCGTTTTCGGAGCGCCGCGGCGCCGAGGGAGCCGGCCGCCCGGCGCACCGCCGAGCTCCCCGACCCCGTCACGATCCACGTTGGTGCCTCGCCGCCACCCTGCAGCGCGGCCACCAGGCCGGCATCGCTGCCGAGATCCCTGGCCGGCTCGCCGGTCGGGTCGAGGGCGATCAGGTGGTAGACGCCGTCGATCGGGCCCTTGAAGCTCGCGAACACGCCGTTGGCCTCCGGGCCGCCGCGCAGCTCGTCGACCGCGCGGTCGGCGCGCACATGGTCCCAGGTACCGACCAGGAGTCGTGGCGCCCCGGTGCTGCGCGACAGCTCCCCCCCGCCGGGCTCGACGGTTGCCTGAACCCCGGCGGCGGCGAGACGATTGGCGGCGGTCTCGCAAGCGCCGCCGCCGGCCAGGCACTCGACTCGCACCGGCTGGCGCCCACCCTCGGCCGAGGCCTGCGCGAACGGCTCGGGCCACGACCCCACCACGGCGGGGGCCCGCATCGCGGCGGTCCAGTCCCGATAGTCCCACCAGATCCTGTCGCCACCCCGGACGTGTACGTCCGCGGAGCCGACCGCGGACTCGATCCCGTTGACGTAGAAGAACCAGTCGTATCGCCGGCCCTCGCTCTGAGTGCCGGCGAGCCCTTCGATCGACTGCACGAAGCCGCCGCCGTAGCGCGTCGTGATCTCGGCCTCGCGATTGAGGAAGCGAATCACGGTCTCGGACGAGGGGGGGTCGCTCTGCGCCGCGTCGACCAGAGTGGTTGAGCCGTAGTCGCGGGTCACGGTCAGGGTCGCCGTTCCCTCTGAAGCCGGCCCCGCCCCGAAGCCACAGCCGGCCGCCGCGATGGCGCAGACGAGCGCCACCGCGGCCGCCAGGCTGGGGCGTTTGGTCACCGCCTGACGATCCGCTCGCAGCCATCGGCGATCCGATCGTTACGGTCGCCGCGATTGACGATCACCTGGTCATGGCCACCGCCGCAGCTGACGCGGTCGCGGCCACCCCGGCGTAGATTGACCCGGTCGCCGCCGCGACCGGCCTTGATCGCGTCCCAGCCGCGCGTGCCCCTGATCTTGTCGCCGCGCCCGCTCCCGATGATCCGCTTGCCGTGAGCACGCGGGCACCGGGATGGGTCCGGCACCACGCAGACCCTGACCCGGTTCGACGGGATGTCCTGCCCGCGGGTCGCACGCAACCAGTCGGTTCCGGTCTGGGTGCTGGTGACCATCGTGTGCCCGCCGGGCCCGGTCGGCTGCGCGGCGCCTGTCACCGCGGCGCCGGCCGCGGCGCTGCGGGTGCCATCGTCTGCGTAGGAGTAGACAGTCACCTGGTACGGGACATCGGGCTGCGCGCGCGCCGGCGCCTTGAGCCGAAGCTCAGGGGGCGGCGGGAAGCTCGGGGTCAGGTACCAGAGGACGTCGGTGCCCTGGCGCACCTCGAGCTGGCTGCCCGAGATCTGGGAGCCCACATGATTGCTCTTCACATACCAGTAGCTGGAGCCCTCGGACTCGAAGCCGCCGATGCCGCAAACGCCGAGGCCGAAGCCATCGTCAAGATAGGCATCGGTGACCCACAGGGGACGCAAGTCGCGATCCCTGGCGAGCGCGTGGCGAACGGCGCCGAGGGCCGTAGCGCCCCTCACCCGAACGCGATCTCCGCTTCCTCCAGTCCCTTGGCCGAAGCAACTCGCCCGCGGATCGGTCCTGATTCTCACGGTGCCCGTGTACTGGCGCTGCTCGGTCAGCGTCTTGCCGGCGGTGTTCACGACCCGCAGGTCGACGCCCTTCGTGGCCGAGGCCGCGGCGGGCAGAAGCAGGAGCAATGAGATGACGAGCACGGCGGCCGCGCCGCCAAGCCGGAAACGAGGTATGACCATTGGAGCCACCCTTCCTCGAGGGTTGATAGGGCTGGCCGCTGGACAGGTCTCCTGGCTTCCGGGATCCGCGCCGCGCCTTCCCGGGAGCGCTGTGGCGCCCACAGTGGCTGACGGCCACCTGTCGCTGTCGCTCAGGCGGCCAACGTCGTGCGACGACGTATTACCCGGTCACAGTGGCGGGACCGCGCCGGACTCGCACCGGACTTCCCTTGACCACCGACCGTATGTAGGCGAAGAGTCTAGGGCTAGCGACGAAGTCGCGGTAGCAACGTGTGGACCTGCCGGGTCAGGCCGGCGCCCGAACCCGCCGAAAACGTAGGCCGAAGGCCGAGGCTTTCGGCGGAGTGGTTCTTAGGACTCGCGCTCTTCGGCCCGGCGCTGGAGCTCCTCCACCACCTGGGGCAGGTGTTTGCGCATCCGGGAGAGCTCCCAGTGCTCGATCTTGATCACCCTGAGCGGCGAGGTCGCCACCACGCTGGCGGAGCGATCCTGCCCCTCGAGCAGCCCCTGCTCGCCGAACACGTCGCCCGGCCCCAGGTCGGCAAGATGCTCGCCTCCCCGCTCCACCTTGACCGTCCCCTCCTGGACAGCATAGAAGTGGTTCGAGTAACCGCCCTCCTTGACCACCGTCGCGCCCTCGGTGAACTCCTCGGTGGTGGCAAAGGTCGCCACCTTGCGAAGGTCGTCGTCGGGCACCTCGGCGAAGAGCGGGATCTTCTTCAGCAGGCTTTCGTCCAATGTCGCCTCCGGTCCGGTTGCGGCAGGGAACCTAACCGATGCGCGCGCCTGCCGCTTTACCGCGACTCGGCCTGGAGGTCGAGGCTGAATCGAACCTGGCCGCCATCGATGTCGGCGTCCAGGAGCTTGTCGTCCAAGAAGCCGGCGGCCTCGGGATCGAGGAAGATCCCGACGTCTTCGAGCACCTCGTCTCCCTCCTCGGCCGACTCGACCGGCGACAGGCGAAGGTCGGTCCTCGCCTCCCCCCCGCCCTGCGTGCTCACTTCCTGCGTGATCCGGAGGCCCGCCCCATCAGGCAGCCCGGACGAGGCCATGATGCCGTCGATCGCCGTCGCAGCGTCCTCGGTGATGGCAAGCACCTCTAACTCCCCTCTGACGAAGACAGGAACCGGTGACCTTAGCGCGGCTCGAGCCTGAAGATCTCGGCCATGAAGCGGGGTTCCTCAACCTGAACGTGGCTGGCGTAGCCGATCACCCGCCGACCCGTCGCCCGCTCCACCGCGGCGCGGAAGGTTGGCGCGATCGCCTGCTGGAACTGGGTGCGGAGCTTGGTGACCGACTCCTCGTGGCCCTCGCCGATCAGGAACTCCTCGTTCGGCAACAGCTCCAGCCCGTCCAGCAGCACGATCACCGTGTCGCCGAGCACGTGCGCCTCGGCCAGCACGTGCGCCTCGGCGCCGGCCGCCGTGCGCCCGTAGGAGTCGCGGTGGATGGCCAGGAGGTCACGGCAGATCTGGTCCGCGACCTCCTTGGTGGTCGGCTCGGCGACTCCTTCCCGTTGTGGGTCAGGGTCGGCCGGACCTTGCTCGGGCACTGGTTCCCCTTGCAGGTCGTACCTCCAGATCGGATCGTTGGTCGCTGCGAACCTCGAAGGTCCGGCAACCGCCTCGCCCTGGTGGTGGGCACCGTCCGATCGACTGCTTGGGATCCGCCCTGGGGCGCAATCGCGCCGCCTGCGGCTCACCTGCTGAACCGTGTACCCAGGCAGCACCCGCGCGCAAACCCGCTGACACCACGTCATTCCGGGCCCTGCGTCGGTGCTACAGTGGCGTCAGTTCGCTCGTCAGGTCTTAGGGTCCTCTACTTTCGGTCGCAACACCTGCAACCCAGAGGTGCCCACATGAGGGGGGAGTCCTCTTGAGTGAAACGCAGAAGTCCGGCGAGTCGCCGGAGGCCACGCGTCCAGGCTCAGCCCACGACGGTTCCGTGCGCGGCGAGGTGCTGGCGAGCATCTCCACCGGCCTGGTCCGCCTCCACAGCCGCTATTACGGCAAGGGGCCGACCAAGGCCAAGACCTATCTGGTCAACGACACCGTGATCTGCATTCTCCGCGGCGGGTTCACGACCGTGGAGCGGACCCTGATCGAGGATGGGAATGTCGACGCCGTGTACCAGATCCGGCGCAGCTTCCAGCAGGCGATGGAGGGTCACTTCACCACCGTCGTCGAGGCGGCCACAGGCCGCAAGGTGATCGCGTACATGAGCCAGATCCACCAGGACCCCGACCTCGCCGTCGAGATCTTCGTCCTCGAGCCCAGCGACGAGAGTGCCGTCGCCGTGCACGAGCACGATCCGTCGGGCGAGGAGCCTGCGACCTGAGGCGAAGATCAGCAGGCCGGGATCCGCCCGAACCGCGGATCAGCCCCAACCGCTGCCGGCCCGTTCGTGAGGTGCTTCGCCGCCAGGGCCAGCGGATCTTGACCCCCGCCCCGCGCCCGGTCTCCAGCTGCGAGATTTGCTGCTCCTTCTGCCTCACCATGCCCCAGACCAGCCGCAACGTGTCCTGTAGCTTGCGACGCTCCCGCTCCGCCTGCTCGCGGCTCTCGCGCGCCCTGCGCAGCTCCGCCTCGAGGGACTCGGCTCGCTCCGCCACCCTGCTCGGGTTGGATTCCTAGCAGCTCGAAGCTCCGCTGGTCGCAGTTCGGGTCCTGCATGATTGAGATTCGAGATGGAAAGAGCATCCCCCACTCGCTCTCGCCGGCTCACCCGTCGAGCCCTGGAATCCGTGCCGCTCCGACTCGTCGCGGCTGCCGCCGCGGTGGCCCTGGCGGCAGGGATCGCCATCCCCCTGTTCGATGAGGACGAGGCGGTCGTCGCCACGGCCGGGGGACGACCGAACCTGGTCGTGATCATGACCGACGATCAGGATCAGGCCTCGGTGAAGGTCATGAAGGCGGTCCGGCAAACGCTGGTGGCCAGGGGCGTGTCCTTCGCCAACAGCTACGCCACGACCCCTGAGTGCTGCCCCTCGCGGGTCAGCTTCGAGACGGGCCAGTACGCCCACAATCACGGGATCCTGACTCGCTTCCCGCCGGACGGCGGCTACCAGGCCTTCGCCGCCCAGCCGGCGCTGGTCGAGAACGCGCTGCCCGCTGCCCTGGACGGGGCCGGCTACCGCACCGGATACATCGGCAAGTACATGAACGGCTATGGGCTTCGCGACTACCAGGGCGTACGGTCGCCCGGGATCAGGCGACACGTGCCTCCGGGCTGGGATGGATGGTACGTCCCGATCGACCACACCGACTACAGGATGTACGGCTTTCGCCTCAACGAGAACGGGGAGCCCCAGACGTACGGCACCGCGCCGGCCGACTACCAGACCGACGTCTACCGACGCCTCGCGCGGCGGTTCATCCGGGAGAGCGCCAGCCGAGACGAGCCGTTCTTCCTCACCGTGGGCACGCTGGCGCCCCATCTGGAGGATCCCGACCTCCTGGGGCCGCGCTCCGGCGGCCGCTATCCGCGGCCGGCGCCCCGCGATCTGGGTCGCTTCGCCCATCGCCCGCTTCCCAGGCCCCCCTCCCTGAACGAGTCCGACGTCTCCGACAAGCCCTCCTTCGTGAGCGAGGTGCCCCGGCTGACCGGGACTGAGATCGGCCAGCTTCGCGACACGTACCAAAGCCGCTTGGAGACCCTGCTGGCCGTCGACGACCTGGTGCGGGGGGTCGTTGACGAGCTGCGTGCCGCCGGCGAGCTCGGCAGCACCTATGTCGTCTTCACCTCCGACAACGGCTACCTGCTCGGCCAGCACCGCAAGCAGGGAAAGCAGACAGTCTTCGAGGAGTCCGTACGCGTGCCGCTGATCATCCGCGGGCCAGGCCTGCCGGCGGGCGAGGTGCGCAACCAGCTGGCGGCGAACATCGACCTCGCTCCGACCATCCTCGACGCGGCGGGCGTTTCGCCGCGACTCGAGATGGACGGGATCTCGCTGCTCGGCACGGCGCGCGACCCGGCCTCCGCAGGGACCCGCTCTTTGGTGCTCGAGTACCTGGCCCGGCGAACCGGCTACTCGGCGGTCCGCACCCCCGACGGCTTCCTCTACGCGGAGCACCGCAACGGTGAGCACCAGCTCTACGACCTCGACGCGGACCCGTACGAGTTGCGCAACCTGGCGGGCAGGCCGGAGCACGCCGCCCTGGAGGCAGAGCTGGCCCAGCGCCTGGCGATCCTTCGCGACTGCGCGGGCGCCGCCTGCGAGGGGACGGGATAGCCTCGTCTAGGCGCGACCGGGCGTGTAGCTCACCAACTCCTCGCGATCGCTGCCACCGGACACCGAGACCGCCAGCACGGGGCCGACGTCTCGCGCGTAGAACTTGTATTCGAGGATCTTTGGCTCCAGCGGGTTGAGGTCCCTGGTCATCAGGACGTCGGTGAAATGGCCGAACGGCACCTCGGCCTGCTCGTCGAGGCTGACGATCTCGGCCTCGTCCTCGGCCTCGCCGGCGTAGTACTCCTGCCGGTAGGCCAGACCCACCTCGGGATCGGCCGGCATGATGATTCCGGCCTGCGCTCCGTCGGCGCCGGCCTCGAACGAGCCCGCGGTCGAAACGGGCTTGCCACCCTCGTACTCGGTGGTGTCCTCGCCCAGGTACCAGATGTTCCCATCCGAGTCCTGGGCGTACCAGTCGTCGGTGACCTCGACGGGCTCACCGTTCTCGGTGACCACGTCGTGGACAACCCTGGCCTCCACCCCGTTGGCGATCCTCTTCGTCCGAGGGGTGACCGTGACCACCACCCGCAGCTTCGCTCCCTCGGTGTCGGTCTCTCGATAGACCCAGCGGCTTCCCGGCGCCATCGGCCAGTAGGGGTTGTCGATCTTGGTCGTGAAGTCGGCCGGATCGAGGTCCACCGTCTCGCTCCCCTGCGGGAGCGCCGCGCTGGAGCTGTCGTCGCCGGCGTCGTTGCCGCATGCCGCCACCGCCAGCGCTGTGACGAGGACGGCGAGGGCAGTCGGGATCGGCTTCCTCAAGCTCATCTTCTCTCCTTCCGGATTCGAGTGGATGATCTGGCCGTGAACACCGGCCGCGAGGTTCACGGGCGCAGATGAAAGGCGGGTGAAAGCGGCGCTGCCGGACGCCGCGGTGATCGCCCGCGACAGCGACCGTCGGCGCTCACACGTTGAGGGGCGCGACGGCGATCCGAACCGTGAACGGCTTGCACCAGAGGACGACCGTGCTGTAGCGGCTCAGGTCGGCGTCGGCCGGGATCTCGTACTGCTGGTCTCCCACGTTGCCCTTCAGGTTGCCGAGCTCGACCCGGTCCGAGACGTCGCTCCCGTCTCCGGGCACGAGGTACACGTCCACGTCGACGCCCGGGTCGACGTCGAAATCGGTGAAGGTCACCAGGCGCTGCCCGCTGGGCTCCTGAACCATACTCGCGGTCCCGCTGCCCGCGTGGCCGTCCGCGCCCGCAAACTCGCCCATCGCCAGCTCGACCGGGGCGCGCCTCGAGGCTCGGCCGCCTTGGGCCTCGGCCAGGCCCCGGTCGCGCTCGGCGCCCGATGCTTGCGCCGTTGCCACCACGACGTCCTCGTCAACGACGTTGTCGCGAAATCCCGTCCAGTACCCGATCGCAACGGTGCCGAGCAGCACCGCCGCATAGGTGGCCGCCGCGATGAGGGACCCCGGCCGGCGGCGAAAGTAGAGGAACAGACCGATCCCGGAGACCACGAACCAGGCGAGGATGAGCAGGATCGCCCCGCCCCGAGTGGCGGCGATGTAGCGCTGCAGGATCGCCATCGGGATCCCGATGATCGCGGCAACTCCCGCGGCGACCAGAAGAGCCCGGCGGCGGGCGGATCCGGAGCCTTGCTGCATATTCCCTTCGTTCATTGAACCCCGCTTCCGTTACCGGCTACAGGAGCGGCCGGTACTGCACTACCGCAAGCGACGAGCAGTTGGGTAACTTCCCGCCCGTGGCTGACCTCGGAGCTTCCATCGCCTGGGGGCTCGTGGTCGGCGGCAGCCTGCTGGTCGGGGCTACGGCCGCCGTGATCCTGCGCCTGCCATCAAGCGTGGCGGCGCTCGTGACCGCCTTCGGGGGCGGCGTCCTGTTCGCTGCGATCGCGCTGGAGCTGGTGCCCGAAGCCGACACCAGGGCCGGCACGGCGCTGACGGCCGCCGGGCTTGTCGCCGGCACCCTGATCTACGTCGCGGCCGACAGATGGCTGGCCCGCGACGAGGACATCGAGACGATGCGGCGCTCGAGCCACGCGGCGGCGGCTGGAATGCGGAGGGAGATGCACGAGGGCAGCTCCGAGCTTGCCCGCGGCAAGGGGATCGCGGCCGGGATCTTCGTAGATGGAGTGCCGGAGTCGATCGCGCTCGGGCTGACGATCACCGAGGGAGCGGTGAGCGTGGCGCTGCTGGCGGGGATCCTGATCGGGAACGTCGTCGAGTCCTACGGCGCCGCGCAGCCGATCCTGGCCGCCGGAAGCAGCCGGCGGTTCGCGGTCATCCTGCTCGGCGCGATCGGGCTGGCGCTGGCCTTCGCGACCGTGCTCGGCGGCACGATTTTCGCCGACGCCAGCGACGGCCTGGTGGGGACGGCGCAGGCGGTCGCCGCCGGCGCGGTGCTGGCGGTGATCTCGATCGCGGTGATCCCGTATGCCTTCAAGGAGGTCAGCACCAGGGTGGCGATCGCCACCGTGCTCGGCTTCGTCGTCGGCTACGTCCTGAGCTGACCCTAACGCTGGGAACCGCTCCCCGTCCTCGTCGGCGAGCCCGATCGTTCACTATCGGGTCGATGACCGAGGAGCTGACGACGCTGGAGACGCGTCGCGGGACCTATCGGGTCCCCCACGTCGACCTCTGGCGTGCCCGGTTCGACCGACCCCAAGGCGTTGGCGTCCTCAAACCGGGGGCGCGCGTCTTGTTGATCGGCAGCTGCTTCGCCCGGCATGGGGCCGCCTACTTGCGCCGCCGCGGCTACGCCGCCCAGCAGTACCGCGCGGGCTACCTCTACAACTCGAGCGTGGTCCGGCTCGAGCTCGAGCACGTGCTGGAAGACCGGCCGTGGCCGGCCGAGCTCGGGCTCGCCGCCGGCGGCTCTTACGCGCATCGGTTTCGGCGCCTCACAGCGAGCAGCGACGACGCGCTGCGGAAAGCCGACAAGCGAACCACCCGTCGCGCACGGCGGCAGCTGAGCGCGGCGGACCTGATCATCGTCCTGCTCGGCACGACGACAGAGATGTGGCGCGACGCCGAGCGGGGGCGGCCCACCAACCAGATTCCGCCGCCCGAGGCTTTTCACGCCGGGGGGTGGACGCTCGACGGCGGCGACCTGCAGGGGATCCGCGAGGACCTGGCCGCGATCAAGCGCCTGCTTGCCGAGCACATCAAGGCGGTGCCCGTCTACTCGGTTTGCCCGATCCCGCTGCAGGCGACCTGGCTCGACCGCAGCGTCGTCGATGCAAACGGGCGTGGCAAGGCCCTCCTGCGGACCGCGCTTGAGCTGGAGGGAACGAGCCCCGGCGTCTACCTACCGCTCTGGGATTGGATGCAGGCTCAAACGGAGCGCCGCAGCCCAACCAGGCGCGACGGTCGCCATTTCGATCGCCGCGGAACCAACCGGGTCATGCTGTTCGCCGAGCAGTACCTCGCCGCCGGGGAGGTCGCGCCGATCGACATCAAGGAGCGGATGCTCGCACGGGCGCAAGATCTCCGCGAGCGCATCGCCGGCATGCGCGGCTAGCCTTCCGCAAGGCGATGTCGGAGCAGAACGTCCAGGTCGTGCGGAGCTTCTATGACGCTTGGGCGCGGGAGGAGTTCCCCGGACCTGCCGAGCTCATGGACCCGGAGATCGAGTACGTCAATCCAGTCGGGGCCGTGGAGCCCGGAACCCACCGCGGCATCGCGGCGTTCAGCAAGGCTGTTGAAAAGGTCCTCGAGGGGTGGGAGACCTGGCGGATGGAGCCAGAACAGTTCCAGGAGGCGGGGGACCAGGTGGCGGTGGTAGTGCGCTACCGGGCACGCGGGCGCGGGAGCGGCGTCGAGGTCGAGGGCCGGGAGTCGGCCTTATGGACCCTTCGCGACGGGAAGGTCGCGCGGTACGCCTGGTTTCACGAAGCGGCCGACGCGTTCGAGGCTCTACCCAATCTTTGAAGTGGTTTCACGGTCATCTCATCGGTCGCTCCTAGCCTGCTCGCCATCAAGATCGCAACTGACCACGAAAGGAGCAAGATGACCGAGAGGATGAAGCGCGTCGCGGCCGCGATGGCGGCCGTTGCCGCACTCGCGATCGGCGGTGCCGCCATCGCAAGCGCTGCCGGAGGTGGCAGCAGCGCGTCACAGCAGCCGGCCACGGCGGCGGAGCCGGCGGCGGAGAACGAGGGCGGCAGCGAGGCCCCCGATCAGGCGATCGGCGGCAGCGCCCTCGACAAGGCCAGCGCCGCGGCGCTCCAGCACACGGGCGGCGGTCAGGTCACCGAAACCGAGGTCGGCGACGAGGAGAGCTACTACGAGGTGGAGGTCTCCCGCGACGACGGCAGCCAGGTCGACGTGCAGCTCGATCGCAGCTTCCAGGTCGTCGGCGGCGAGGTCGACGAAGAGTAGCCCGGCGTCCGGACTCGGAGCCGTTTGAGCAGACCCCCGTGAACGCGGGGGTCTGCTCTTTCTTGTACAACCGCGGGAGGGAGAGTTGTAGATGGGAGGACCCTCAAGACGGAAGGCCGGGAGCGGTGAGAGCTCGCTCGTGGCCCGGACGCTGGGAAGGCTACGTTGGAGCATGCGTGGCCTGCTGCCGGTCACGAGCCCCGTCGTGATGGCTCAGGCGTTCGCCTACCTGTTCGGGGTCGGGGCAACGCTGACGCTGGTGACGCTCTTCTTGCCCCACGACCCCGATCGCTTCGTTCCCGGGATCGTGGGCGCGGCGGCGCTTGCCGCCACGGTGGCGGCGGTGATGCTGATCGGCTTCGAGCGCATCCCGATCCGGACCTTCTACCTGCTTCCGGGACTGGGAGCGGCCATCGTCACGGTGGTCGTGTACTCGGGGGGCGCCAATGCGGCGGCCGCCTACGGCGGGTATTACTTCTGGGCCGTTTTGGCTGCCTTCTTCTTCCTCGATTTCTGGCGGGCCGTTCCGACGCTGGCGATCGCGGTGGTCGGTTACGGCACCGCGCTGGTGGCCCAGGGAGACGCGGCGGACCCCGCCCTCAACTGGGTCATGGCCGCCGGCACGCTGACGGTGGCCGGGGTCTTGATCTCGCTCCTGCGACAGCGCAGTGAGAGGTTGGTCGAGCTGCTCGGCGAGGCGCAGGGCGTCGCTCACATAGGAAGCTGGGAGTGGCACGTTCCCTCTGACGAGGTCGCCTGGTCCCGAGAGCTCTACCGCCTCTACGGGCTCAAGCCGGGGGGGTTCCCCGCCAACTACGCGGGCCTGCTGAGCTACGTGCACCCGGAGGACCGCCGCACGGTCGACCTGACGCTTCGCGAGGCCCTCGTAGACCACTCTCCCTTCAGCTTCGAGCATCGCGTCGTCCGGCACGACGGCGCCACCCGCGTCGTTCACGGCCGCGGCCAGGTCGAAACGGATGACAGCGGCGACCCTTTGAGGGTCTTCGGCACGGCGCAGGACGTGACCGATCAGAGGCGTACCCAGGAGCAGTTCCGCCAGCTCGTCGAGTCGGCGCCTGACGCAATGGTGATCGTGAACGAGCAGGGAAGGATCGTGCTCGTCAACGCGCAAGCCGAAAGGCTGTTCTCCTACGCCCGGGAGGAGCTGGTCGGTCGAGAGGTCGAGGCCCTCGTGCCGGAGCGCTTCCGCAACTCTCACCCCGGGCACCGGGGCAACTACTTCCTGGATCCCGAGACCCGGGCGATGGGGGCAGGGCTCGACCTGTGGGGCCTGAAGAAAGACGGCACGGAGTTCCCGGTGGAGATCAGCCTCAGCCCGCTCCCAACGGACGAAGGCATGCTCGTGTCGAGTGCGATCCGCGACATCACGGAGCGCAAGCGCGCCGAGGTCCTGGAGCGAAGCTTCGTTCCCGAGCGCTTGCCCGAGATACCCGGTGTGCGACTGGCCGCGCGCTTCGAACCCGGCGGCGCCGGCGTCGAGGTGGGGGGAGACTGGTACGACGTGCTCGAGCTCGACCGCGGGAGCATCGGTCTCGCAATCGGCGACGTCGCCGGGCGGGGAGTTCAGGCGGCGGCGATCATGGCCCAGCTCCGCAACGCGCTCCGCGCATACGCGTTCGAGCTGCACCCGCCTGCCGCCGCGCTCGAGCGCCTTAACCGGCTCGCATGGACCCACGGCGACGGCGTGATGGCCACCGTCGTCTACCTCGTCTTCGATCCGAGCTCGGGCGTCGTGCGTCTCGCCAACGCCGGCCACCTGCCGCCGCTGCTGGCCAACCAGGATGGGTCCACGGTGTATCTGGAAGAGGCACGATCGCTGCCCCTCGGGGTCCGCCGGGCGACGGCGTACACCGACGCCGAGTACCGGCTCGCCCCCGGATCGACGCTTCTGCTCTACACGGACGGGCTGATCGAGAAGCGCGGCACCCCGATCGACGATGGCCTGGCGCGCCTGGCGCGGAGCGTGGGCGTCGGACACATGAAACTCGAGGAGCTCTGCGATCGCCTGCTCGCAGACCTCGGTCCCACCGGGGAGGATGACGTCACCATGCTCGCTCTGAGTCCGATCCAGATCGCGCCCGAGCGCCTGCAGCTCACGATGCCCGCCGAGCCCGTAGCGCTGGGCTCGTTTCGCCGCACCCTTCGGGGCTGGTTGCAACAGTGCGAGGCGAGCGAGGAGGAGGGGTACGACATCCTCCTGGCGTGCAACGAGGCGGCCTCAAACGCGATCGAGCACGCCTACGGCCCCGGCGACGGCACGGTGCAGGTGCTCGCAGCCCTGTCGGGGCGCGAGGTCTCGGTTACGGTTCGCGACTTCGGCCAGTGGCGCGAGCGACGCAACGACGAACGCGGGCGCGGACTGGGGCTGATGGAGGCCGTCATGGACTCGGTCAGCGTGGTGACGAGCCCACAGGAGGGGACGGAGGTTCGGATGATTCGAGAGCTTGAGAGGTCGGGCGATGGAGCGGCTTGAAGAGCTGGGCTTCGAGCAGATGGGCGACGCGGTGCTCGCCCGGCTGAAGGGTGAGGTGGACCTCTCCAACGCGCGGTCCGTGAAGGAGAAGCTGCTCGACGCGGTTCCGAACACCGCGTCCGGTCTGGTGCTCGACCTCTCGCCTACCCACCATCTGGACAGCTCGGGCGTCCGGGTGATCTTCGAGCTGGCCGAGCGCCTCGACAACCGCAGGCAGAAGCTCGAGCTCGTGGTACCGGACGAGTCGAACGTCAGGCGCGTCCTGCAACTCACCGGAGTCCACCGCATCGTGCCGATGTTCAGCTCGGTGGACGCGGTTGGCCACGACCGCTGACGGCGCGCGGCAAGCCCCCTCCGAGGCACCGCTACCGGGATTCGAACCCGGGTTTCCGGACTGAGAATTCCTCGAAAGTCGTTCGCTGAGGTCGTTTGGTGCCCGGCGAGGTGCCGCCCGGTCAGCTCAGATCACCTCGCGTTGGGGCGGTTCGGGACACATTTCGGGACACGTTTCCGCGCGACTTCGGCCAGCACGGACCGCCACGGGTCCAGCCTCGCCGACGCCCGCCAACCCGCCCTGATCCCGCTCACTTCCCGTTCATTGACCCCACCCAACTACCCCCGACCCCTCGTCCCCTCCTCGCCATTCATCGCTGTCCTTCTTGTCCTCCTAACCCCAATCACTTCTCGACCGCCGTCCACCCGATCCTTCCGACCTACCGCGCCTCTGCCCCGCTGCCGCCGACCACCACTATCGAACAACTATTTGTGAGAGAGGGGTGGTCGGCGGCGGCGAGGGCCCGAAACGCCCCTGCACAAGCCGATTGCGGGTGGACGGGCGGTCCATAGTTCCGTCCACCCCAATCTGGGCCTGCCGGCCATTTTCAGGGGCACGCAAGTGCGTAAGAAGCGCTACTCCCGCAGCCGGGCGGCGGCGAGGGCCTCGTCCCTAGCCCCAAACCTCTGACGCCTTGCGACCTTGCCGTCCGTGAGCCAGAAGACCTGCCAGAAGCGGAGCTGTGTCTCCACGCCGCTGGCCCTGCCGCGTGTGGTCATGACCAACTCAAGAAAGACACAGCCATCCCTCGCGTCGGTGATCTCCTCGACCTCGAGATGAAGGCTCTCCCAGAGTTCCAGGACCGCTTCGTCAAACCACTTTCGCACCTCCGCCCACCCGCGGTGGACCCCTCGAAGCCCCGGGAGCACATCGCCGCTCTCCTCCCATTCGACATCAGGGCGAAGGCACGCTATGAAGGCGTCCGAATCGCCTCTGTTCACAGCATCCACCGCTTCCCGCACGACCTCCACGTTCTCCTGCGACATCGCCTACTCCCTCAGCCCGGCGGCTTCGAGGGCGTCCGCCTCGCTGAGCAAGACGCGCCACCAGAGGGCCTTCTTGTCGCGCCACTTGGTGACAAACCACTGCGTCTGCTCGATGGGTGCGTCGCTTTCCAGGCCACGGCCGCGCTGGCGTACTCGCACCACGGTCACGTCTCCAACGTCGCGCACCTCTTCGATCTTGTGGCTGAGGTCGGGCACGATGGCGAAGACGTCCTTCCACCACCTCCGGATGCCGTCGTGGCCCCGGTAGGGGCCGCCGCCCTCCAGCTCCACGATGCGGGAATGAGCCTCCACGCCGGGGTCGGTGAGCGCGAGGAAGGCGTCGAGGTCGCGCCGGTTGAAGGCGTCACTCGCGAGGTAGGCCAGCTCCACGTTCTCCTGCGACATCGCCTACTCCGACAGCCCGGCGGCTTCGAGGGCTTCGGCCTTGCTGGTGAAAGTCTCGATACGAATGATCATGCCGTGGCGGACGGTGTACACGCACTGGATTGGGACGCCAGGTCCAAGCTCCGCTGTGCTTATGCCGCTTGTGGCCCCCTCGCCCTCGAAGCTGTGTAGGCAGACGAAGCGTCCTTCGGGCGCATCGATGTACTCGCGGAGCTCGAGTTGAACGCCAGGGAACGCTTCGCTAAACCAACGCCAGCCCTCGCGGAAGGCGTCACGGCCTCGAAAAGTCTCCAGAGCGCCGAGGGTGACCCACTCGAATTCCTCGGCCGTGGTGTCGAGCGCTCGATCGAGGCGACCGGCAGACAACTCTCCGTAGATCCAGTGGGCGCCATGGGCCATCAAGTAGGTCCGAAACCGGCTGGGCCGGAGTCCGAATACGAACGCCCACAGCCGGGCGCTCCGGACAGAGATGAACATTGCCCTCAGGGGAAACGGCACGACGTAGCCAGAGGGAAAGACCGCCCGCTGCTTGCCGATCTTGGGTCGCGACATCGCCTACTCCGACAGCCCGGCGGCTTCGAGGGCCTGCTCCTTCGTCCAGTACTCGCGGCCCCGTGCGATCTTCCCATCGCGGATTGTGTAGACGGCGGCGTAAGTCAGGTCAGTCTCGACTCCGCTGAGCTTCGCACGACCGCTGATCCTCGTCACGGCGATGACCTTGTCCTCGCCTGCCTCGATCAGTTCGACGGGCTCCACCTTCAAGTTGTCGAAGGTGCCGACCCAGTCCTCCATGTAGACGCGCAGCGCGTCCTTGCCGTGAATCGGGCCGTGGTCATCGAGTGCACCCTCAACCGCCCGGTGGTCGATGTCGTCCGCCAAGTACTCCAGCCATGCATCCAAGTCCCCACGGTTGAAGGCCGCAGCCGCTTCGCGGACGATCTCCACGTTCTCCTGCGACATCGCGTTGCTCAGTATCTCGCTGTGGCGTGCGTGCTGCCGCCGCCCAGATGCTCCCGCCTCGCCGCGGAGTGCTATCACCTGCCCGTCCACGGAGGCGCACAGGGCTGGGTAGGGAGGGCCGGCCGAGAAGGCGTGGGCAGCTTGCAGATGCCGGGTCCAGCGCCGTGTGCGATCACCCAGGGACTACGCCGCCGGCACCGCGGACACGTCGGCGCCCTTCTGAGGCGCCGCCGCCGCCTCGCTCCCATCCCGCCCCTGAAAGGCTTCTGAGATCCGTCTAGCGGCGCCGCGCTGGGGCTTGAAGGCAAGGTAGAGCTGGGTCGTCTTCAGGTCCTGGTGGCCCATCCACTCCATGACTTCGCGCGAGTCCGCGGTCCGAATCGCATGCGTTCCGAAGGTGTGTCGGAGGTCGTGGAACCGAAGCTGCCGCAACCCAGCGGCGCCGAGGGCCCGCTTGTATCGGCTCCGAAGCTTGGAGGGGCTCAGGTGGCCACCCAGCTTGCCGCAGAACACGAGGTCCTCATCATCGGTGCGATCCTCGCGCTGCGAAAGCCGAGCTAGCGCCTGAGCTACCTCGCTCGCCATCGGGACTATCCGCTCGCGCCCCGACTTCGGGGTGTCCTCCCTACCCCCGGTGAAGCTGCGTCTGACGTGCACGGAGTCCAGCTCGAAGTCGACGTCGCGCCAGCGAAGAGCGAGCAGCTCGCCCATTCGCAGCCCCGTGAAGGCCGCAGTGAGGTACAGCGTCCCGTCCTGCTCAGAGGCTGCCTCGCGCACAAGGGCCATCACTTCCTCACGGGAGAACACGTCGATCCCGGGGCGTCTCTTGTTCGGTCGCTTCTCCACCAGGGTCACCGGGTTCGACGGCAGTCGGTAGACCTTCATCGCGCGCTTGAAGATTCCGTGGAGGACGACCAGGTACTTGTTGACCGTCCGATTCGACAGGCCCCGGTCGACCAGCGAGTCGCGATAGGCCTCGAGCCGCTCGGGGGTCACGTCCTCGAGCCGAGATCCGCCGAGCTCCTGCTTCAGGCGATCGATCATGTGGCGATAGTCCGTGACCGTCGACGCCTTGCGCTCCCGGTCTCGTTCGACGTACCGGAGCCACTCGTTCGCAGCCTCGGAGAATCGCGCGCCAGTTCTCACGACGCCACCGAACTCGCCGCGTCGTGCTCGCGCCAGTGTGTCGTCCAGGACGGCCTGCGCGCCTCGCTTCGTGAAGTGGCCGGCCGGAGGCTCCTCCCGCTTTGACGTCCAAGCCGGCCCGATCATCCGCTGCGCCTGACGCCCATCGGGTAGCCGATACTTCATGTACCAGCGCACACCGCTCTTCCTCTCCTTCAGGAAGACGTGGCCGCTCACGAGCTGGGGGCGTTGGTGCTCCACTCGGTCCTCTACTACCTAGTCGCGCCCTGGCGTCATTTGTCTAGCGATCCTAGACATCGCCGGGGACACATTTCGGGACACGGCGTTCCCTGAGAGCGAGTCCGAGAAGCAGAAAACCCCACTTTTGCGGGGCTTTCCTGAGGCACCGCTACCGGGATTCGAACCCGGGTTTCCGGACTGAGAATCCGGCGTCCTAGTCCCCTAGACGATAGCGGCGCGGAGGCGCGATTCTAGCGGCGCGTGCTGCGCTCCTCGAGCGGACAACCTCTGGCTGCTCGGTAAGCTGGCGCGACCAGCGGGCGTGCTGGAATTGGCATACAGCATCGGCTCAGAACCGGTGGCTCTTACGAGCATGGGGGTTCGAGTCCCCCCGCCCGCATGACTCGCCCCTTCGTGGCTACGACTTGAGTCCGACGTTGGCACGGAGGCGTGAAACGCTTTGGCGACGATTCATGCGCACGTCCCAGATCCCGCGCTGGCTGCGGTTGACGCGGGTAAACACGCCGACCTGCTCGCACGCCTCGACGAACAGATCGACGATCTCCTTCGACATGTTCGAGAACCCGTAACTGAGGTACTCGTACGGCTTGGGTCTGTGGACATCGGTGCGGTTGACGAACGAACAGCCGTCCGTCCAAATGCACGCGCGAACAAATGCCCAAGGCTCGGACTCCACGATCGCCTGCTGCCAGGACTCAAGCACGATGGGTCGCTCGTGCTTCTTGCCCAACCCGTGTTGTGGCAAGACGCAGCTGAGATGCGACGAGTAGACGGAGACGCTCAGACAGTTCCCGTCGTGGTAGGGCACGGTGTCAACCGGATTGCGCGGGAAGCACCGGGTCAGCAGCGAGCGGGCCGATTCGACGATGCCGGGGTACTTGGTGTCGAGCGAGATTCGGAGGCGCTGCGTCCGTGCCAGGTCAGAGATGCACCCGTCACCCAGATAGAACCCAAGCAGCTCCGCATAATCCTCAGGCGTGAACCACATCGGCCTGGCGCCACGCCAGCAGCGGGGACATGTGGCGACCGGGAGCCTCTTGCGATAGGTCGGACGGCGCCAGTCGAGGATGGTCCGACGGGGGATGCCGAGGCGGCGGGAGATCTCGCAGTCGTTGAGTCCGGCCTCGACGAGGGCGAGCGCTTCGGCCCGGACGTGCGGAGGATGCATTCCCGCAATTTGCAGGGAACTATGTGACTTGTGGGCGGGGTTTGTCGCGGCTTTGTGCCGAAAGCGTGAAGAGGGGGCGCCGCCCGCCGCCGCCAGCGGTTGCGGGATCAGCCTGCTCGACGACCTGAGGCCGAGTTCAGGTCCTTCGACGAATGCTCGCGGATGCGCCGCCCGCCGCCTCGTGAATCAGCAGCGCGCAAATCACCGCGACAATCACGACAGCGCCGATGACTCCGTCTGACCAGCCAAGCACAAGCCCAGTCGCGATGGCCACGGCCGCAGCGAAACCTGAACTCAGCAACGGTGCGATCACCTCACGAAACATCGGCGTCAGTATAGGCCCGAGATCAGGCCGAACAGGTAGGCAAACGCACCGCAGGCGCTCCCGATCCAGCCAAGCTTGAACGCTTCTCGCTCCGCTGCCTGCCACGAGCCTCGACTGATCCATGGGCCGTAGGCGCTCCCCGCCGCCGCGTGCGTGAGAATCCGCGGACGATGAAGGTGGGGCTTGTCCTCGGCGCGGGTGGGATCCAGGGAGGCGCCTGGCTGACCGGCGGGCTGGATGCGCTCGCCGCCGAGACCGGGTGGGACCCCACCGAGGCCGACTACGTGGTCGGCACCTCGGCCGGCTCGATGATGGGGGCGCTCTGCGCCTCCGGCGTCCCGCCCTGGTTCATGGTCGCCCACTCGCGCGGCGAAGTGTTCGAGGGCGTCGTCGGCGTAGACGGCCGCCCGGCCGCCGAGGCCGACCGCGCGGGCGGCGCCCGCTTCGAGCTCCAGCGCGCCCTGCCACCGATCGGCCCCGGCTCCTGGCGGCTCGCCTTTCGCACGCTCGCCAACCCCCGGCGCTACACGCCCGCCACCGTGTTCACCGGCTGGATCCCCCGCGGCATCTTCACCACCGAGCCGCTCAAGGAGACCATCCGCCGCGTCGTCCCGGGCGGCTGGAGCCCCCACCCGAACCTCTGGGTCGTCGCCTGCGACTACGAGACCGGCCGGCGGGTGCCCTTCGGCCGCGCCGGCGCCCCCGAGGCCGAGCTCGCCGACGCCATCGCTGCCTCCTGCGCCATCCCCGGCATCTACCACCCGCAGACGATCGGCGGGCGCCGCTACGTGGACGGCGGCATCTACTCGACCTCCAACCTCGACCTGCTGCGCGACGAGGACCTCGACCTCGCGATCTGCCTCAACCCCACCTCCACCCTGCACCCGGTCCGGGCCGCGTTCAGCCCGCGCGAGTGGCTCAACCTGGCGATGCGAAACGCCTCGGGCCGGCGGCTCGGAAGCGAGGCCAAGAAGCTCAGCCCCGGCGGCACCGAGGTCGTCCTGATCCAGCCGACAGGCGAGGATCTCGAGGCGATGGGGCCGAACCTGATGAGCGCGAGGCGGCGAAACCAGGTGATCGAGGTCGCCCGCCGCACCGTCGCCTCGCAGCTCGCCGAGCCGCGGAACCGCGAGCTTCTAGCCGACCTGCCGCCGGGCGACCCGCGCAAGATCCACCGCCCCGAGGGCCCGCCCTCCGGGTGGCCCGACTGGCGCGAGCTCCTACCCCAACCGGCGATGTGAGGGGGCGCCCCGTGGGACGCCCCCTCAGCGACGCCGGAGCAGGGGCTAACCGCCCGGCGGGCGGTAGTCCACGGACTTCTTGGCCGCCTCGTCGGCCTCCTCGGGCGTCAGCAGTGGCACCATCTCAACCTGCACGGCGCCCGTGGCGTTGACGACCATGCTGATCGCCGCGGCCGTCGCGTTGTCGGGCACGTCGACGAGCACGTACACGTCGGTGTCGCCGAAGGCGAAGTAGAAGGCTTCCTGCGAGCCCCCCAGGCCCTCCACCGTCTTCTGGACGGCGGCCCGTCGCGCCGTGCCGCCATCTTTGAGAATGCCCTTCACGCCATCCGTCGTGTAGGAACCCTTCACCAGGTACTTGGCCATCTTGACTCCTCTCCAGCCGTTTCTGCCGGGTCGAATCTATCCACAAGCAGATGGCGCTTGCAAGGGGCGCGGACTCGCCGCCCGTACGGCACCTCGCGGCCCAGCCGGCATCGCGGGTTTACTCGCCAGGAAAGCGGGCATCAGGGACTCGCCATGCGGAAGCTCCTAGCGGGCCTACTCGCGGTGTGCGCCATCGCCATGCCGGTGGGGTTCACCAGCGCAGCCGGGGCACCCGGCGAGCCCCGCCTCGCAACCTGCCTCTGGGAGGGGCCGATCTCGACCAACCAGCCCACGACCAAGGGCTTCGACGGTCGCAACTTCAACTTCCCCGAGGAGTCGGCCACCTACTGGCTCGCCCGCTTCAACCTGCCTTCGAACTCCCGCCTCATCCTGCAAGGCCGCTACCCGCACGGCCGCTACATGTCCCTGAACGCCTACTCCGACGGTGAGCCGACAGATGCCCTGAGCGACATCGCGATCAAGCCCCGCCCGGGCCACGTCAACCCGTTCATTGCCGGAGCCCTGCGCGACGGAACCCCCCGCTGGTACCAGGTCCGGGTGCTCAACCAACAGCCGCCTCCATCGGGCTCGCCGCGGGCGCCCAACACGCTCTACGCGAAGCCCGGCCCAGGCGCCTCGATCGAGCTCCTCTACCGGGTGTACGAGCCCGACCGGGGCCTCGACCTCACGGGGGGCACCGGGCTACCGCGACCGGTGCTCAAGAGGGCGGACGGAAGCACGGCGAAGTACGCCGCCGCCTGCGCGGCGATCAACGACCCAGACCGCTCGATCCCGGTGCAAAGCGTGCCGGCGGCCACCTGGCAAAACGCTCGCTCAACCCCGCCCTGCGACCCGCAGACGAACCCCGCGTACAACCCGCCGCGCTGGGAGCGCTTCTTCAACCTGAACTACGCGCAGCTCGCCGTCGTCAGCGACTGCACCGCCGAGGGCCGGCGGGCCCGGCTCGAGATGGAGCCGGAGGTGCAGGGAGGCTTCTACTCCAACCGCGACAGCGCCTACGTCTACGCGCACCTGAGCCGCGACTTCGGCCCCCTCTTCGTCGTGCGGGGAAGGCTGCCGCAGTTTGCCCGCACGGACACGGGTCCCGCGCGCATGCCCGACGCGAAGCTTCGCTTCTGGTCGCTCTGCACCGGCGAGTCGCGGGTCACGACCCGCACCCCCGACTGCCTCGCCGACCACCAGGTCCTCGACCGCAGCGGCCGCGACTACACGATCGTGGTCAGTCGCGGCTCGGACCGCCCACCCAACGCGCGTCCGCAATGCGGCGTCGCCTGGCTGGACTGGGGAAACCGAGGTGACGGCGCCGGCGACCGGGATTACGGGCTCCTGATCATGCGGAACATGCTCGCCTCACCCGACTTCGCTCAGGCGATCCAGCGGGTCGATCGGCCCGGCCGCGAGCGCCAGGTCATGGGCGGGTTCTTCCCGCGCAGCCACTACACCACCAAGGCGGCCTTCGCGAGCCGCGGCTGCGCAGGCGCGGCGGGTTGAGCGGCCGGCTGCGCGAATCTACGCAAACATCGCCCGAGAACCGCAGCCACCGCAAATCAACTAGCCCAGATCGGGGCGCAGGTGGCTTCGTAACCGACCAGATCCCTAACGCACCGCGCCCCGTGAGTTGGGGGTATTCGATCCATATGAACGAAAAACCCCCACTCGGGGTCAGCTCTGCGCGGCCGCCTGGGGCCTGTCTCGCTCATTGCGGTCGGTCACGATCGGTGTGCCTCCAAAGCCCGGACGATCCGGGCGACCACGGCGTCCGGCTCACGGACCAGCTGAAGCCAGGTGACCCGCATCACCCTCCACCCGGCGGCCTGCAGCTCGGCGTCGCGCCGACGGTCGCGTTCGAAGGCTGCTCTGCCGCCGTGGAAGGCGTAGCCGTCGACCTCGACGATCAGCCGCTCTGCTCGCCAGATGAAATCGACCTCGAAGCGACCGACGCGCACATTGAGATCCGGGGCGGGGAGGCTGGTGCCGCGCACGAGCGACCGCAGCTTTCGCTCGGCGCGGGAACGCTGAAGCACTGCCCCCTCACCGACGACGAATGCCCGCAGCACGCCCGCCCCGCGGCATCCTCGATTACGCGACAGCACGTCAACGAGATCGCGCTCGCGCACGAGTCGCCGAGCCTCAGCCTCCGCGAGAGCGCGTTCGAATGCGTCGGGGGATACGAGCACAGCGAGGTCGAGCAGCGTCCGCGCCGGGCTGGTGATCGGGATGCCGTCGAGGCGCCTCACGTCGCGCCTGTCAAGACGGCGCGCGAGGTGAACCTTCACCCCGGGCCTGCGTTGCGCCCACGAGTTCACGACCGTGACGTCAACCGCACCCAACCGGGGCGACGAGAGCAGCGCCCAGAGCCCCGCCGCGGAGCGATGGCTCACCGCCGCCCGGGGCCCGCAAGCCAGGACGGCGGCCATCTCTCTCGCGCGCGGCGGGGCGGCGGTGTGACCGACGAGATACACACCGCGGTGAACCCGGTGCAACCTGCGCGAGCGGATCCGACCGTCGATCGCTCCGTCGCCGATCCCAGCCGACCGCAGCTGTGCTCGAGTGACCACCCCATGCGGTCTCGCCGCGAGACGGGCGATCGCCTCGTCCGGCCCCAGGGGACCACGAGTTGGGACTTTTCGATCTATATGAACGACAACCCCCAACTCGCCGATGGTGCCCGTCAAGCACCGCGGCGATCTCGTGGTGCGCCTCTAGTCAGATGCTTCGGGAGGTCTAGCCGGGCGGTCGCGATCCGCCGGCGGGCGTGGCGGCATCGCGGGCCGCAAAGAACTCTTCCCCCTCGATCCCGATGCGCGGCAGCCGGCGCTCGGCCCAGCTCGGCAGCCACCAGTTTCGGCGACCAAGCAACACCATCACCGCGGGGACGAGCAGGCATCGGACGATGGTCGCGTCGACCGCGATCGCGGCCGCGAGGCCAAGCCCGAACTGCTTCACGGTCGGGTCGCCGCTGAGGATGAAGCTCGTGTACACGCAGACCATGATCAGCGCCGCCGAGGTGATCACCCTGGCGCTGACCGCGAGCCCGTCGACGACCGACTCGTGATTGTCCCCGGTCTTCCTGTAGTGCTCTTGGACCCTGGTCAGCAGGAACACCTGGTAGTCCATCGAGAGCCCGAACAGGATCGCGAACATCAGCAGCGGCACCTAGCTGACGATCGGGCTTGGCCCGGAGAGGCCGAGCAGCTCCGCCCCGTGACCCTCCTGGAAGACAAACGTCAGGATCCCGTAGGCGGCGCCCACCGAGAGCAGGTTCATCAAACCCGCGGTAAGGGGCACGATGATCGAGCGGAAAGCGAGCATGAGCAGGAGGAAGCTGAGCACGATCACCGTGGCGATCACCAGCAGCAGCCGCTCGCTGATCCGATCGCCGAGGTCGATGTAGCCGGCCGTCTGACCACCGAGGTAGGCCGCGAGCGTGGTTCCCTTGAGCGCCTCAGGAATCACGGGATCCCTCAATCGGCGGACCAGGTCCTCGGTGGCGTCGGCCGACGGCGGCGTGGTCGACGTCACCGTGAACACGGCCGTGTCGCCCGACTTGTCCACCTGCGCCTGCGAGGCATCCTTGACGCCCTTGGCCTTGCCGATCTTGTTCTCGAGCTTCACCAACCTCGGATCGCTCGCCGAGGTCTTCAGAAACGCCTCCTGCTGATCGGCCTGCCTCTCCTGCTTGGTGGGAGGCTGTGACTTCACCTGCTGCTCCGCCTCCGACTGCGCCTCATCCGGGGGCACACCCTCGGCCTCGAGCTGCTGCGCGGCTTGCGCGACTGCTTGATCCTGAGCCTGCTTCTGCTGCTGCTGGACCTGCTTGAGCTGCTTGTTGTCGGGGTGCGCGGGGCTGCCGTCGAAGTCAACCGCGATCAAGAGCGGCCCGTTGATGCCCGGCCCGAGACCCTTGGTGAGCAGGTCGTAGGCCTGCCGGGTGGTGGTGGACTTCGAAAGCTGACCGTTGTCCTGCTGACCGAACTGGAGGTCCAGCACCGGGATCGCGAGCACCAGCAAAATGGCGATCCCGAGCACCATCGCCCCCGTCGCCCGCTTACCGACCCCGCGCGCCCACCTGGCCCAACCATGCGGCCGGTGGTCGTGGGAGGGTGGACGCAGAAACGGCACTCGCAGGGCATTGATCCGGGAGCCGAGCATCGCAAGCAGGGCAGGCAGCAACGTGATCGCTGTGATCACGGCGATCAGAACGACGACCGCCGCCGAGTAGCCGAGCGCGCTGACGATCGGGATCCGCGCCACCGCGAGCGAGCAGAGAGCAATGACTACGGTGCCGCCCGCGAACACCACCGCCCCGCCGGCGGTGGCCACGGCGCGCGCCGCCGCCTCGTCCGGGGAATGGCCCCCTTCGATGAAGCCACGGTGGCGGGTGACGATGAACAGGGCGTAGTCGATGCCGACGCCAAGCCCCAGCATCGTGCCCAGCGTCGGGCCCACGGTGGGGACCTCGATGCCGTGCCCCAGCAGCCCGATCACGCTCAAGCCGACGCCCAGCCCGACGATCGCGGTGGCGATCGGCAACGCCATCGCGGTCACGGTGCCGAACGTGAACAGGAGGATGACCACCGCCGCCGCGATCCCGACCGCCTCGCTCGACTCGGTCGACGGCTTGGACACCGCCTGGCCCAGATAGCCTCCCGTCGCCACCTCGAACCCCGCGTCCAGCGAAGGAGACTCGGCGTCGATGATCTCGTTGGCCTGGTCCTCTGTGAGATCGCTCGAGCTGAGGTTGATCGTCACCGAGATGTAGCCGATCCGCTTGTCCTTGCTGAGTGCGCCCGCGCCCTCGCCGCTCAACGGGCTGACCGCGCTGATCACGTGAGGCGCCTTCTTCAGCGAGCTGACGGTCGCCTTGACGGCTTGCTCGTTCTTGCCCGTGGTCAGCGTCCCCGAGGACGTCTCCATCACTACGGGGTTGGTGCCGTTCGCCTCCTTGGGCAGGTTGTCCTGAAGCAGATCCTGCGCTTGGGTGGACCCCGTCCCGGGAAGGGTGAGGTTGTTGCTCGTCTCCCTGCCGAGGCTGTTCGAGACGACGATGATCACCGCGACCAGAACCAGCCAGATCACTGCAGTCCGGTAGCGGTGGCGCACGCAAGCGCCCGCCAGCCCATACAGCGCTCCGCTCACTGTCGACCTCCCATCGGCGACATCAGCGGCGGTGGTGGCTCAGGATGCGGCAATCGCGTGGGCCGTTCGCCGGGCAAGCGCCATGATCGTGGCCATCGGGTTGGTGCCCGAGGCGGTCGGGAAGGCGCTCGCGTCGCCGATCCAGACGCCCGGCGTGTCGTGCAGCTCCCCCCAGGGGTTGGCGACGCTCGTGGAAGGATCGCGACCCATGCGGCAGCTGCCCATCTGGTGGGCCGAGAAGGTCACGTACTCGCGGGGCACGATCGCGAGCCCGTTGAGCGCCGCGATGAACGCCTCGAGGTCCTCGCCACGAGTCCAGTCGGGCGCGCGCATTCCGAAGCCGACGATCTCGCGCGCTCCGGCCGCTTCGTGGACCCGGACCAGCTGTTCGACCCCCATCCTCAGATGGCCGCGGTCGAGCTCGTCGTCGATCGGATAGTGGACTACAGGCTCGCCGGCCGTGTCGATCTCGACCCGCCCGTGACCGCGCTCACGAACCAGGGCGATCAGCATCGCAGCATGAGCCCACTGGCGCATGCGCCGCTTGTGGTCATAGCCCGAGCGCCAGGGCATCGCCCCGGCGAACAGGCCGGTCGTCGCCTGCGCCGACTCGATCAGGAAGCCGTAGCCCTCGCCGGTGTTTGCGAACTGGTGGCTGAGCGCCGCCTGCGGCGGGCCCCAGAGCCAGTTCTGAGGCTCCTCGTAGTAGGCGGTCACGGCGACGGCCGGGTGCAGGCGCAGGTAATGGCCGACGGCGAGACCGCCGATGCCCGAGCGCATCAGGAGCGCCGGCGACTCGATCGAGCCGCAGGCAACGACGACCACGGGGGCGTGCACCGAGAGCTTCGTCGGCGAGCCGTTCACCGAAGCGGCGGCGAGATCCTGCCACTCGGCCTCGATCCCGGCGGCGCGACCGTTCTCCGTTATGACGCGGCGCGCCCGGCACCCGGCCAGGATCTCGGCGCCGTTTGACTGCGCGTCGACCAGATATGTCTTCGCGGTGGAGAGCTTCGAGCCGGACTGGTCGCCGAAGCCCATGTAGGCGGCGCTCGCGGGCGAATACCGCTCCTGATCGGCGTTGCGGGTGATCGGCCGGAAGTCGTAGCCGAGCTTCTCGCATGCCTCGCGCAGGCGCTGGTGAGGGCCGTTCAGATCGCTGCAGCCCGCGTTTACCTGGAGGCGCTCGAAGACGGCGTCGAGGTGTCCGTCGAAATCCGCCTCGGCGAGGTCGGAGAGCCCGTGCTCGCCGGCCCACTCCTGCCGCACCCATTGATGCGTGCGAAGGAAGTTGGTCCAGTTGATGACCGTGCCGCCGCCGACCCCCGAGCCGGCCAAGATCGAGACCTGTCCCTCCGCGGTGGGGGTCGGACCGCCGTTCAGGTAGAGGCGCTGGTAGGCGGAGAGCTCGAGACCGTCGAAGTCGGCGTCGTCGTGGTAGCCGCCGGCCTCGAGCACGACAACCGACTTGCCCGCCGCGGCGAGCTCGCCGGCGACCACGCCGCCGCCCGCGCCCGAGCCGACGATGCAGACGTCCGCCTCAATCGATTCCACCGGATTCGCCGGCCGGCGAATCCGGAGGGTCCGCGAAGGGTCGGCGCTGCTCGCGTGCGGGTCCGGTTCCGCCGGCCCCGGATAGCCGATCGCATCCCAGTTCGCGTTGCGGCCGGTGCCGAGGTCAGGGAGCGCGTAGAAGAGGCTGCCGGCGATGCCGCGTAAGGCGGCGATCCCGGCGAGCGCGTCGCTGCTCGCCTCGCAAAGGCCCTTGACAATCTGCTCGCGGGCCTCGAGAGGGGCGGAGGAAGCCATTCCCTCCTCCGCCAGGGAGTCGAGCAGTGAGCGCAGCCCGGCCGCCTGCTCGTCCGGCAACTCCGCCTGAATCAGGACGACCTCGATTCCCTCGGGGACCGACAGGTGCGAAGCCGCTCGCCGCCAAAAGTCCGCGGCGGCCTCGTCGCCCTCCGGAGGCTCCAGCGCCGGGATCAAGGTGTCGCAGAGCGCCGTCAGGGTGGCGCGCTGGGTGTCGTCGAACAGGTCGCTCGCCGCCAGCATCGCGATCGATCCGGCAAGCTGCTCGGTGACGGTCGCCGAGTAGGGGAACATGTGCGCCTCGCGCGAGGGTGCGGAGCCCGGCGTGATCATCAGCGACTGCCTCTTGGCGTACTTGCGGATCCCGTCAGGCCCGTGTCGCGAGCCCAGCCCCGACGCCTTCCAGCCGCCCATCGGCAGCTCGAGCGCGGCGTAGTTGAGCTGGGCGTCGTTGACGCAGCAGACCCCGGCCTCGATCCGGCGGGCGATCCGCTCGCCGTTCGCCGTGTCGCGCGTCCACACCGACGCCTGGAGGCCGTAGGGCCCGTCGTTGGCTAGCCGCACCGCCTCCTGGGCGTCGCCGACCCTCATCACCGGGAGGGTCGGCCCGAAGGTCTCCTCGGTCATGCACCGCATCGAGTGATCGACCTCCGCGAGCACGGTCGGCTCGAAGAAGCGGCCGGCCTCGGCTGCGGCCCGCTTCCCCCCCGTGACGACCCGGGCGCCCTTTGAGACCGCGTCGCGCACGTGCGCTTCGACCAACTCGATCTGGGGCGGGAAGATCATCGCTCCGACGTCCACCGAGCCCGCCGCTCCAGGCGGCCCCTGGCGAAGCGCCTCGACCTTGCCGGCGAGGCGATCGAGGAACTCGTCGTAGACGGGTGCCTCGACGTAAACGCGCTCGACCGAGATGCAGACCTGCCCCGAGTTGTTCATCCCGTAGCTCACGGCCGCGTTGGACGCCCGCTCGAGGTCGGCGTCGGCCAGGACGATCATCGGATCCTTTCCGCCCAGCTCCAGGCTGACCGGTGTCAGCGTGTCGGCGGCGCGCGCCATCACCCTCTTCCCGGTCTCGACCGAGCCCGTGAACATGACCATGTCCACGGCGTCGACCAGCGCCGCCCCGGTCTCGCCGCGGCCGGTGGCCACCTGAAACGTCCCCTCCGGGATGCTGCACTCGGCCAGCATCCGGGCCATCAGCAGGGAGGTCAAGGGCGTCACCTCGGAGGGCTTCAGAACCACGGCGTTCCCCGCCGCCAGCGCCGGGATGCAGTCGCCGAACGAGTTGTTGAGCGGGTAGTTCCAGGGCCCGATCACCCCGACCACCCCCAGCGGCGCGTAGCGAACGATCAGCTTGCGGCCGCGCACCACGGGCGAGGCCGACTGCACCTCCTCGTCGGCGAGGTACCCGGGCGCCGCCTTCGCCCAGAACTCCAGCGCGGAGAGCCCGTAGGCCACCTCGGCGAACTGCGTCTCGTCGGCGGGACGACCGGTCTCGCCGACGATCGTGGTCACGACCTGCTCGGCGTTGGCGACCATCCAGTCGCGCGCCGCAAGCAGCACCTCGGCCCGGCCCTCGAACCCGATTGCCGCCCAGATCGGCTGCGTCTCCCGCGCCTTTGCGACCATCGCCCCGACCTCGCCTGCGCCAAGGTCCGCGACGGTGGCGATCGTTTCCCCCGTGGCCGGGTTTTCGACCGGGATCCCGGTCTCGGTGGCAGCCTCGGTCACGGGCCCCGACATCGCAATCGCGAGCTTAGTGCACCGGCGGCTGCGCGCCTTTCCGCCCCGCGCGCGAGGATTCGGGGGTGCGCACGATCGTAATCTCGGACCTTCACCTGGGATCGGGCGGGGACATCGACCTGCTCCGCCGCCCGGAGATCCGCGAGGCCCTGTGGGCCGAGGTCCAAGGCGCGGACGAGGTCGTCTTGCTCGGCGACGCGATCGAGCTTCGCGACCGCCCCCTGGCGGAGGCGCTCGACCTGGCGCGGCCGTTCTTCGACGAGCTGGGCTCCGCGATCGGCGCCGGCGCGGTCACCGTGGTGCCGGGGAACCACGACCATCACCTCCTCGACGACTGGCTGGAGCGCAGGCGGCTCGATGAAGCCGGCCCCCTGGGGCTGGAGCACCGCATGCAGGCCCAGTCGGGGCCTCTCGCTCGGCTGATCGCTGGGATGGGGCAGGCGCGGGTCGAGCTCGCATATCCCGGAGCCTGGCTTCGCCCGGGCGTCTATGCGACCCACGGTCACTACCTGGATCGCCACCTCACGGTCCCCACCTTCGAGCGCCTCGCGGTGGCGGCCGTTGAGCGGGTGCTGGGTGGGTCGCGCGAGGTATCGGAGGAGCCGGGCTCCTCCGACGATGCCGGCTCGGCGAGCGTGGAGGATTACGAGCGCATCCAGGCCCCCGTGTACGCGTTCCTGTTCGCGCTCGCGCAGGCGGGCTCAGCCGGCGGGCGCCTTACGGGCGCCAATCCCTCCACCAGGATCTGGCAGGCGGTGGGCGGCGGCTACGGCCGCGCCGCCAAGCTTCGCGGCTGGCTGCTGGGCACGGTCGCCCTGCCCGGTGCGGTTGGAGTCGCCAACCGGCTCGGCCTCGGGCCGGTCAGGTCCGACCTCTCCCCCGGGGCGATCACGGGCGCCGGGCTGGCGGCGATCGGCGACGTGACACGCCGCCTGGGCATCGACGCGGACCACCTGATCTTCGGCCACACGCACCGCCGGGGGCCGATGGCCGCCGAGACCGGCTGGCGGATGCCCGAAGGCACCCGCCTCTGGAACACCGGAAGCTGGGTCTACGCCCCGGGGCTGCTCGGCCGAACGCCCGCGGACAGCCCCTACTGGCCGGGGACCATCGCCGTGCTCGAGGACGACGGCGCACCCGAGCTGCGCCACCTGCTCGATGACCGCAGCCGCACCGAGCTGCGGGGCTAGTTTTTGCCTAGAGGGTCTTTACGTTGATCGCCTTGGGGCCCTTGGGGCCCTCCTCGGACTCGAACTCGACCTTTGTTCCATCGGCGAGGGAGCGAGCGCCGTCGACGAGCCCCGTTTGATGGACGAACAGATCCTGCCCGCCCTCGTCGGGGGTGATGAAGCCGAAGCGCTTCTCCTCGTTGAACCACTTAACGGTGCCGGTTGCCATGCTGGGTCCTCCGCGTTCTCGTGTTGGTGAAATGCCGCGGATACTGTCACTGGTGCACACCTGTTTCAGCACCGCTTCATTGCGTCCCACATTGGGACTACCTGGTAACCGTAACACCCGCGGCGCCAGGTGGCGATCGGCCAACGCACGCGGTGCAGGCGACCGGTCAGCGCGGCCCCGAGAGCGCGCGCAGCGCCAGCAGCAGCAGGACCGAGCCGCCGATTGCGATCAGCCAGGTCCCGAGGTCGAAGAAGTCGCCGATCTCCCCGAGGTCGAGCGCGCTGGCGATCAAGCCGCCGATCAGCGCCCCGAGGATCCCCACCGCGGTCGTCCCGATGCAGCCACCGGGCTCGGTCCTGCCGGGCACCAGGGCGCGGGCGATCGTCCCCACGAGGAGCCCCAGCAAAATCCAGCTCAGGATTCCCATCCCGGCACCCTAAACCACCCCTAGACTCGAACCGGTGGTCGACGAGCGCCTGAAAGCGATCCGCGCGCTGGCGATCGTCTTCGAGCGCGACGCGGGACCGGGCGTCTTCGCAGAGGCGAGCGACGCGCGAGGCGTGGAGCTCGATTCCTGGATGTTCGATGGGCGCGTGGCGCCACCACAGGAACCGAACACCTACGACGCCGTGCTGGTCTTCGGAGGCTCGATGCATCCCGACCATGAGGGCGCCCACCCGTGGCTGAGGGACGTCAAGGCGCTGCTGCGCGAGCTCCTCGGGCAGGGGACGCCACTGCTCGGCGTTTGCCTGGGCGGGCAGCTTCTCGCCGATGCGGTTGGACCGCCGTCTCGCCCCTCGCGGGAGCCGGAGCTTGGCTGGTATGACGTGGAGCTGACACCCGAGGGGAGGCGCGATCCGATCCTCGGGCCGCTCGCCCCACACTTCACGGCCTTCGGCTGGCACCGGTACGAGTTCGTCCTTCCCCGCGGCGGCGCCCCGCTTGCCCACAGTGCGGCCTGCCTTCAGGCCTACCGGCTCGGCGACGCCGCCTGGGGCATCCAGTTCCACGCCGAGGTCACGGCCAAGGATGCCGACGCCTGGATCGACGACGACCGCAAGAAGGAGGACGCGGCGAGCATCGTCGGCGACTTCGACGCCCTGCGCGAGCGCACCCGCGTCGCGATGGGGCCCTGGAACGAGCTCGGCCGCGGGCTCTGCGAGCGCTTCCTGGACGCGGCCGCTACTCGGGCGTGAGGTAGGCGGCCGACAGGCCGCCGTCGACCAGGAAGGTGGAGGCGGTTACGTAGGAGGAGTCGTCGCTGGCGAGGAACAGCGCCGCCTGCGCCACCTCGCGCGGCTCGGCGAAGCGCCCCATCGGCACGTGCACCAGCCGGCGTGCGGCCTTCTCGGGCTCGCTGGCGAACAGCTCCTGGAGCAGGGGCGTGTTCACCGGCCCCGGGCAGAGCGCGTTGACCCGCACGCCGCGCCGCGCGAACTCCACCCCCAGCTCCCGCGACAGCGATAGGACCCCGCCCTTCGAAGCGGTGTAGGAGGCCTGCGAGACGGCGGCGCCCATCACGGCGACGAACGAGGCCGTGTTGATCACGGACCCGCGGGCGGGCGGGTCGTTGTTCAGCAGGTGCGGAATACCGTGCTTGCAGCACAAGAAGACGCCGCGCAGGTTGACGTCCTGCACCCGCTGCCAAGCCTCCAGCGAGGTCTCGAGCACCGAAGCGTCGTCGCCCGGGCTGATCCCGGCGTTGTTGAAGAGAACGTCGATCCGGCCCAGCTCCTCCCTCACCCGGGCGTACATCGCGCGCACCTGCTCCTCGTCGGCGACGTCGGCCTGGAGCGCCAGCTCGCCCTGCGAGCCCGGGTCGAGGTCGACGCCGGCCACCCTGGCGCCCTCCGCCGCGAAAAGGCGCGCCGCCTCCGCCCCGATGCCGCTGGCGGTCCCCGTGATCACGCACACCTTCCCGTCGAGCCTTCCCGCCATCAGTCCGGCTCCGTCGCGTAGAAGACGTTCTTCAGGTCCGTGTAGTGCTCGAGCGCGTCCGGCCCCAGCTCACGACCTACGCCGGACTGCTTGAAGCCGCCGAAGGGGGTGGCGACGCGAACTGAGGTGTTCGAGTTGATCGACAGCGCACCGGTGTCGAGGGCTCGGGCGACCCGCAGGGCCCTGGCGCCGTCCCGGGTCCAGATCGAGCCCGAGAGGCCGTAGATGGTGTCGTTGGCGATCTCGACCGCCTCCTGCTCGTCCGCGAAGGGGATCACGCAGGCCACGGGCCCGAAGATCTCCTCCCGTGCCGCGCGGTCGGAGTTCGAGACCGGGGCGAGCACGGTCGGGGGAAACCAGTAGCCGGCGCCATCGGGCGCCGATCCACGAATCGCGACCGGGGCGTCGTCCGGGACGAAGGAGGCGACCGTCCGCCGCTGCTCCGCCGAGATCAGCGGCCCCATCTGCGTTGCCTCGTCGAGGGGATCGCCGACCCGCAGCGCCCCAATCGCCTCATCCAGCGCCTCCAGGAAGCGGTCGACGACCGGCCTCTCGACCAGGATCCGAGAGCGCGCGCAGCAGTCCTGGCCTGCATTGCCGAACACGGCCAGCGGGGCGGCCGCGGCCGCTCGCTCGAGATCGGCATCGGCGAACACGAGGTTGGCCGACTTGCCGCCCAGCTCCAGGGTGACCCGCTTGATCGTCGCCGCGGCGCCCGCGGCGATCCCGCGCCCCACCTCGGTCGAGCCGGTGAAGGCGATCTTGGCCAGGTCCGGGTGCTCCACCAGCCGCCTGCCGCAGACGCCTCCAGGCCCGGCGACGACGTTCACCACCCCCTCGGGGACCCCGGCTTCCAGCGCGATCCGCTCCAGCTCCAGGGCGGTCAGAGGGGTGAGGGAGGCGGGCTTCAGCACCACGGTGTTGCCCGCCGCCAGCGCCGGCGCCACCTTCCAGGAGGCGATCAGGAGCGGGAAGTTCCAGGGGACGATCAGTCCCACCACCCCGAGGGGCTCGCGAAAGGTCATGTCGACGCCCCCGGCGACCGGGATCGTCTGACCCAGAAGCCGCTCGGGGGCGGCGGCGTAGTAGCGGAAGGTGTCAACCACCATCTGCATCTCGCCGCGGGCGTCGCCGATCGGCTTGCCGGCGTTTCGCGCCTCCAGCGTCGCCAGGTCGCCGGCTCGCTCGGCGAGCGCGTCCGCGATCCGGTGGATCAAGGCGGCCCGGTCGGCGGGCGCGACCGCGCGCCAGGCTCCGAAGGCCTCCTTCGCCCGGGCCACGGCCGCATCCGTCTCCTCGACGCCGGCGCTCGGCAGCTCCGCGATCACCTGCTCGGTGGCGGGCTCGACCACCTGGATCACGTTGTGCCCACCTCCAGCCGCGCCGCGCCCACCAGCGCCCCGACCACCCGGCTGCGCAAGTCCTCCTCCGGGTGCCATAGGACGCCGAGCGCGAAGGGATGCCCGGGGTGCTCGATCGCCTCGACCAGATCGTCGCCCACCGACCAACCGCTGGCCACGAACCCCTCGCCCAGCTCGGCGACCCCCTGGTGGTGGTGCGACTTGACCGTGATCTGCGTCGCCGCGGCCGCCGTGGCGGCGAGCGAGCCGGGCTCGAGCCGCACCTCGTGGTCGGCGAAGGCTCCGGGCGTATGGCGGTGGTGGTCACCTTCGAGCAGGTCGGGGAGGTGCTGGACGAGGGTGCCGCCCCGAGCCACGTTCAGCACCTGCATCCCCCGGCAGACGCCCAGCAGGGGCATCCCGCGCTCCAGCGCCCGGCGCGCCAGGGCGAGCTCGAACCGGTCCCGCTCGGGCCAGGCATCGCTCGTCTCTGCGTGTCGGTTCGCGCCGTAGGTGGCGGGATCCAGGTCGGAGCCGCCGGCGAGGATCAGCGCATCGAGGAGGCCGAGCAGCGGGTCGGGCGCCTCGGTCGCGGCCTCGTCGGGGGGCAGCACGAGCGCCAACCCGCTGGACGCCTGCACCGCGGTGGCGTAGGAGCGCGGCAGCATGGTGACTGTGTCATCCCAGGGGCCCCAGCGCACCCGCTCGAGCGCCGCGCAGATCCCGACCACCGGGCGGTTCACCGCACCCCCCTGCGACTGCGGGTGCGGCGGCTCACAGCCGTTCGAAGCCCCGGAAGCGCTCCCAGTCGGTGACCGCGGCGTTGTGGGCGTCGAGCTCGATCCGGGCGCGATTCAGGTAGTGGTCGACAACCTCCTGCCCGAAGGCGTCCCGAGCCACCTCGCTGGCGGCGAACAGGTCACGCGCGTCGCGCATCGTGTCCGGCACGTGAGGCTTGTCCGACTCGTAGGCGTTGCCCTCAAAGGGGGCCTCCAGCTCTAGCTCCTTCTCGACGCCGTGCAGCCCGGCGGCGATCATCGCCGAGAGCGCGAGGTACGGATTAACGTCACCACCGGGCAGGCGGTTCTCCATCCGCAGCGACTCGCCGTGGCCGACGACGCGCATCGAGCACGTCCGGTTGTCCTGGCCCCACGCCACAGCGGTGGGGGCGAACGAGCCCTCGACGAAGCGCTTGTACGAGTTGATTTGGGGGGCGAAGAACAGGGTCAGATCGCGCATGCACGCGAGCTGGCCCGCGAGGAAGCGGTTGAAGAGCTGCTGGTCGGCCGCAAAGGCGTTCGACCCGTCCTCGTTCGCCACGGATAGGTGGATATGGCACGAGTTGCCCTCGCGCTCGTCGAACTTCGCCATGTAGGTGATCGCGTAGCCCTCCTGGGAGGCGATCTCCTTGGCGCCGTTCTTGTAGATCACGTGCTCGTCGGCGGTGAAGAGCGCGTCGCCGTAGCGGAAGTTGATCTCGTGCTGGCCGAAGTTGCACTCCCCCTTCGAGTTCTCGACGAACATGTCGGCGCCCATCATCGAGTTGCGGATGCGGCGAAGCAGCGGCTCGACCCGGGCCGTGCCGAGCATCGAGTAGTCGACGTTGTAGAGATTCGCCGGATCGAGGTCCCGGTAGGCCTTCTTCCACGCGTCCTCGTAGGTGTCGCGGAAAACGATGAACTCGAGCTCGGTGCCTGCGTTGGCGACCAGCCCGCGCTCGGCGAGCCGGGCGAGCTGGCGGCGCAGGATCTGACGCGGTGAGGCAACCACGTCGGAGCCGTCCTCCCACCCGAGGTCGGCCATCAACAGGGCCGTGCCCTCGTGCCAGGGCACAGGGCGCAGAGTGTCGAAGTCGGGCTTCATCACGAAGTCGCCGTAGCCACGCGACCATGAGGACATTGCGTAGCCCTCGACGGTGTTCATGTCGACGTCGACGGCAAGCAGGTAGTTGCAGCCCTCGGCACCATGCTCGACGACGTCGTCGAGGAAGTGCTTGGCGGTGAGGCGCTTTCCCTGCATTCGGCCGTCCATGTCCGCGATCACGAGCAGGACCGTGTCGATTTCGCCGGCATCGATCGACTTCGTGAGCTCGTCGAGAGTCATTTCGGGGGCGCTCCTCCCATAAGACACCCGGCGTCGTGGCTCAGAGCGACGCTACCCGCCGGGGCCCGGTGTGGATCCGCCGGCCGGGCCGGACTCCTCCTCGACTGTCCCGAGGCCTTCGTCGAACTCGACCGTCCGGACCGGGCCCGTGTAGCGCTTGTTGGCACCCAGCACCCAGGCCAGACCGGCGCCGAGCCCGACGAGGCCGACGACCAGCGGCGTGTAGTTGAGGAAGCTCCAGTCGAAGTCAGACTCCCACGGCACTCCCGTGCTGTAGGCGGGCAGGCTGAGGACGATCACCATGAAGACGACGAAGACCACCGCGATCGGATTCACCCACCGATAGCTCTGTCCCAGCGTCCACGAGCGCGCCTGGAACGAATCGCCCTGGCGCCAGCGTAGGTACACCGGCGCCACATAGGCGATGTAGAGGCCGACCGTCCCGATAGCGGTGGCCGCGAAGAAGGCGACCGGGGGAATGTACGTCCCCTTGCCCGGCAAGGCCGGGACCATGAGCAGGAAAACGAGCGCGCAGCTGCCGATCACGGCCGCGGCGGGCACGCCGCGCTTGCCGCTGACCCGGCTCCACAGCCTCCAGCCCGGCACGGCGCGGTCGCGTGAGAAGGCGTAGAAGGTCCGCGACATGCTCGTCACACAGGCCAGGCCGCAGAAGAATTGGCCGATCACCGCGATCAGGATGATCGCCTCGGCCCAGTTCTGATTCATGTCGGCGGAGGTGAAGACCGAGATCGAGGTCCCGAAGCCCTCGTTGACGGCGGTCACGTCGGTCGCGGCGAATGTGATCGCCAGCAGCACGAACCACCCGATCAGCGCCGAGCTGGCGACCGATTGCCAGATGCCCTTCGCCGCCGCCTGTTCGGCGCCCACCGTCTCCTCGGCCACGTGCGCCGAGGCGTCGTAGCCGGTGATCGTGTACATGGTGAGCAGGAAGCCCACCGGCAGGACGAGGAACCAGTAGAGGCCGCCGGTGATCGATCCCGCGTCGAACCCGGAGTTGTTGATTCGCTCCGTGAACACGAAGTCGGCGCTCTGGTGGCTGTCGGGGACGATGATCAGGATGCCGATGATGATCAGCACCCCGATCACGTGCCACCACACGGAGATGCCGTTCAAGAGGGCGACGAGGTGCGACGAGTAGATGTTGATCAGGGCATGGAGAACGAGGATGATCGCGAACAACCAGAAGATCTCGGCCAGGACGTGCTGGCTGTCGGCGAAGTTGACGAAGCCCAGATCCCACCCCCAGAGGCCGAACAAACTGGTGGCGAAGAACGCGAGGACGTAGTCCACCGAGGCGACGATCCCGATCAGCCCGAGGACGTTGAACCAGCCGGTGAACCACGACCAGCCCGCCCCGCCGAGCCTGTGCGCCCACCAGTAGGGGCCCCCGGCGGTCGGGAAGGCCGAGGCGAGCTCGGACATGCTGACCGCGACCGTCAGGATGATCAGCGCGAGGACCGGCCAGCCGATCGAGATCGCGATCGGCCCGCCGTTGTTCCACCCCACGTAGTAGAGCGTGAAGCAGCCCGCGAGGACCGAGATGATCGAGAACGAGATCGCGAAGTTCGTGAAGCTCGTCCAGCCGCGAGGCAGCTCCTGCTTGTAGCCGAGCTCGGCGAGTCGCTGCTCGTCGCGAGTCTGGGTTCCACCCGGTTCAGCCATGTCTCTCTCCTCCTGAGTGGCGGCCACATGCGATAAAAGGTGTGGCGGGCCGACCTATGGACGATGCCAGCCTATTCCCATCACCGGACACGAGTCAACCCCGGGAGGCCGAACTGGTCCAAATCGTCCAGCAGCTGGCGCCGCTGTTGGGCGAGCCGGAGGGCCGGCCCCAGCCTCTCGAGGGCGGGATCACGAACCGAAACTTCCGCGCCAGCTTCGGCGGCGTCGAACACGTGATCCGCGTCCCGGGCAAGGACACCGGTCTGCTCGAGATCGACCGTGGCGCCGAGCGGATCGCGAACGAGCGCGCGGCCCGGATCGGGATCGCGCCGCCGGTCGCGGCGATGCTCGACGAGCCGCAGTGCATCGTCACCCTGTTCGTCGAGGGGGCCGGGATGGAGCCGGCGCAGCTCCGCGAGCCTGCGACGCTCACCGAGGTCGCCCACACGCTGCGGGCGATCCACGAGCTCGCCGAGCCGCTGCCGACGAGCTTCGACTCATTCCGGGTCGTCGAGACGTACGCGGACACGGCACGCGCGCGCGGCGCGGACGTGCCCGATGCCTACAGCGAGGCACACCGGCACGCACGGGAGATCGAGGCGGCGCTGTCCGGCCCCGAGCACGACCCGGTCCCGTGCCACAACGACCTCCTGGCGGCGAACTTCATCCGCGGCGCGGAGCAGCTGTGGATCGTCGACTGGGAGTACGCGGGGATGGGCGACCGCTACTTCGATCTCGCCAACTTCGCCGTCAACAACGAGCTCGGAGAGGGCGAGCAGCAGGCACTCCTGGAGGAATACTTCGGGACACCGGGCGCCGACCCTCACGAACCCGCAAGGCGGCTTGCCGCCTTGCGGCTGATGTGTCTGATGTCCGATTTCCGCGAGGCCATGTGGGGGGTGGTCCAGAGCGCGCTGTCGGAGCTCGACTTCGACTTCCTGGCCTACGCGCATAAGCACTTCGAGCGCCTGCTCGCAACCGCAGCCGGCCCCGATTTCGCCACCTGGCTCCAGGAGGCGCGTGAGCCCCAGGGCTGAGCTTCCGGGCGCGGCCCGCTGCGTGATCATCGGCGGGGGGGTCGGCGGGACCTCGGTCGCCTACCACCTCGCCGAGCTCGGCTGGGACGACGTGATCCTGCTCGAGCGCGCCGAGCTGACCTCGGGCTCGACCTTCCACTCCGCCGGCCTCGTGGGGCAGCTCCGCGGCTCGGTCTCGCTGACGAAGATGATGATGCACTCGGTCGACCTCTACCGGCGGGTCGGCGAGGAGTCCGAGTTCGACCCCGGGTGGGTCGAATGCGGAGGCATCCGGCTCGCCTCCAGCCAGGAGCGGATGGAGGAGCTGCGCCGCCAGGCCGGCTGGGCGAAGACGTTCGGGCTGCCTCTGGAGCTGATCTCCGCCACCGAGGCGAAGGAGCTGTTCCCGCTGATGTCGACCGACGGAGTGTTGGGCGCGGCCTGGCTCCCAACCGACGGCTATATCGATCCGGCGCAACTGACCTATGCGCTCGCCGACCGAGCCCGCCGGGGCGGCTGCCGCGTGTTCACCGCGACCCGGGTCACCGGGCTCGAGGTCGTCGACGGACGGGTGCGCGGCGTTCGCACCGAGCGCGGGGACGTCGCGGCCGAGGTGGTGGTCAACGCCGCGGGCATGTACGCACCGGAGATCGGTCGCATGGCGGGCATTCGCGTGCCCGTGATCCCGATGTCACACCAGTACGTGGTCACGCAGCCGTTCCGCGAGCGGGGCGAGCGGCGCCTGCCCACCCTTCGCGACCCCGACCTGCTCGTCTACTACCGCGAGGAGGGCGAGGGCCTGGTGATGGGCGGCTACGAGCGGCAGAGCTCGCCGGCGTTCCTGCCTGACGGCACCGGCGGCCTCGACCGCATCCCATCCGACTTCAACGGCCGGCTGCTCGAGGACGACCCCGACCGCTTCGAGGAGATCGCCGACAATTCCAAACGCCGGGTACCGGCGATGGCCGAGGTGAAGATCACGAAGTTGATCAACGGGCCGGAGGCGTTCACGCCCGACAACGAGTTCTGCCTCGGGGAGACCGAGGTCGCTGGGCTGTTCGTCGCCGCCGGTTTCTGCGCCCACGGCCTCGCCGGTGCGGGGGGCATCGGCAAGGTGATCGCCGAGTGGATCGCCGAGGGCGAGCCCAGCCTCGACCTCTGGGAGATGGACGTGCGTCGCTTCGGTGCCCAGTACCGGTCTCCGGCCTACACGCACGCCCGGATCAAGGAGACCTACGAGACCTACTACGACATCCGCTATCCGAACCACGAGCGATCGGCGGGACGGCCGCTCCGCGTTTCGCCCGCGACCGCCTGGCATCGCGAGCGCGAAGCGGCGTTCGGCGAGAAGTCGGGCTGGGAGCGGGTCAACTGGTACGAGTCGAACGCGGAGCGCGGCAATGAGTCGCTGCGGCCTCGCGGCTGGGCCGGCCGGCATTGGTCGCCCGCGATCGGCGCCGAGCACCAGGCCACGCGCGAGGGCGTGGCGATCTTCGACGAGACCTCGTTCGCGAAGCTGGAGATCGAGGGACCGGGCGCCGCGCAGCTCCTCGAGAGGCTGTGCGACAACCGGGTCGCACGCGGGATCGGGCAGATCACCTACACGCAGATGCTCAACCGCCGCGGCGGGATCGAGTGCGACTTCACCGTCGCCAGGCTCGCCGAGGAGCGCTTCTCGATCGTGACCGGGACGGCGTTCGGCAACCACGATCGCGAGTGGATCCGCCGGCACCTGCCCGGGGACGGCAGCGTCCAGGTTCACGACGTCACCTCCCAGTGGGCCTGCTTCGGGATCTGGGGGCCGAGGGCCCGTGACGTGCTGGCGCCGCTCACCCCGGCGGACCTCCGCAACGAGGAGTTCCCCTACATGTCACTGCAGGAGATCACCGTCGGCCACGTGCCGGTGCGAGCGCTCCGCGTCACCTACGTCGGCGAGCTCGGCTGGGAGCTCTATTGCCCGACCGAGTATGGGCTGGGCCTGTGGCGGGCGATCTGGGAGGAGGGAGAGCCGCACGGAATCGTCAGCGGCGGATATCGGGCGATCGACTCGATGCGCCTCGAGAAGGGCTACCGGGTCTGGGGCGCCGACATCACCCCCGACGAGACGCCGTTCGAGGGCGGGGTCGGCTTCTGCGTCAAGCTCGACAAGGAGGGCGGGTTCATCGGCCGCGATGCGCTGGCGGAGGCGAAGGAGCGGGGCCCGCGAGCGCGCCTCTGCTGCCTGGTCCTCGCCGACCCGCACTCGGTGGCGCTCGGCAACGAGCCGGTGCGGATCGGCGGTCAGATCCGCGGTCGAGTCACCACCGGCGGCTATGGCTACACCGTCGAGCGGTCGATCGCCTACGCGTACCTGCCTCCGGAGCATGCCGACCCGGGCACCGAGGTCGCGGTCGAGATCTTCGGGCGCTGGGTCGCGGGCGAGGTCGCCCGCGAGCCGCTGTTCGATCCGAAGGGCGAGCGCATCCGGGCGGATGCGAGCTGACGTCGCGGTAATCGGAGCGGGGGTGGTCGGATCCGCGACCGCGCTCGAGCTGGCGCGGCGCGGCGCGTCCGTGGCCCTCCTCGAGGCCGAGCCCCACCCCGGCCTACAGGCGAGCGGCACCAACTCGGGGATCCTCCACACGGGCTTCGACTCGATCCCGGGAGAGCTCGAGACCGAGCTGATCCTGCGCGCTGCGGAGTTCCGCGATTCGGTGCTCGAGGCGCTGGGCGTCCCCATGGTGCGTTGCGGGGCGCTGATGAGGTCCGTCGGCGAAGGCGACGGAGACGCGATCGCCCACCTGACGGAGAACGCGCTCCGGAACGGGGTCGAGGTGGAGCTCGGCGACGAGGGGCTCGAGATCCCCGGCGAGTCGATCACCGACCCGGTCGCCTTCACGCTGGAGCTCGCGGCTGCCGCCGAGCGCCACGGCGCCGAGCTCCACACCGGCTTTCGGGTCGACGCGCTGGATGCGAATGGGGACCGGATCATGCTGTCCCAGGCCGGGGGCGAGCCCCTGGCGGCCCGGCTCGTCGTCAACTGTGCGGGGCTCGGCGCCGGCCAGGTGGCACGGCTGGCCGGCGACGAGTCGTTCGAGGTCTATCCGCGCAAGGGCGAGTTCCTGGTCTTCGACCCGCCGGCCGGTGAGCCGCTCGATCGAATCCTGCTGCCGGTGCCCGCAGAGCGCACGAAAGGGGTGCTGGTGTTCCCGACCACGGACGGCAAGGTGGTGGCCGGGCCGACCGCGGTCGATCAGGACGACCCCGAGGATTGGTCGGTCCGCGTTCAGGCGAGCGAGGAGATCCTCCCGAAGGCGGAGGCGATGTACCCCCCGCTGGCCGGGGCGGAGCCTGTTTTCTCCTACGCAGGCCTGCGGCCGGCCGGTCGCGGCGGCCTCAACTACCTGATCACCCTTTCCGCCGCCTGTCCCGGGCTGGTGAACGTCGCCGCGATCCGCTCCACCGGCCTCACCGCCTCACTGGCGATCGCGGAGCGCATCGCCAAGCTCCTCGCCGGCGAAGGGGTCGCGCTCACCGACCCGGCTCCGCTCCAACCCGGGTCGCCCGAGCCTCTGCCAGGCCCCTGGTGGCGGCGAACTGCCGACCACCGGGCGGCACGGGTTGCCGAGGATGGGACGCGATGACCCAGCTGCTCGGTCTCGACGAGGGCACCTCCGCCGTCAAGGCCGTGCTCTACGACGCCGACCTGCGGCCGATCGCCGAAGCCCGGCGCGAGAAGGCCCTCGCGCACCCGCGCCCGGGTTGGGTGGAGCAGAACCCGGAGGAGGTCCTGAGCACCGTCACCGATGCGATCGCCGAGGTGCTGCGGGACGCGGACGGCGACGTGGTCATGGGGCTCGACCACCAGGGGGAGTCCGTGCTCGCCTGGGACGCCGAGAGCGGCCGTCCTCTGACCCCGATCGTCACCTGGCAGGACAAGCGCTCGCAGGAGGTCCTCGATCGGGTCGCGGCTGATGGCCGCGGCGACGTGGTGCGCGAGCGAAGCGGGATGCCGCTCGACCCCTACTTCTCGGCCGGCAAGCTTGCCTGGCTGCTCGAGCACGACGAGGCGGTCGGCCGGGCGCGCGACGACGGCACGCTGCGAATGGGGACCGTCGACTCGTTCCTCTGCGATCGGCTGGGCGCCGGATTCGCGACCGACCCGGCCACCGCCTCGCGGACGCAGCTCGGGGCTCCCGAATGGGATCCCGCTCTGCTGGAGATCTTCGGTGTGCCGCTTCAGGTGCTGCCGGCGATCGCGGACACGGCCGGCGACCTGGGTGTGCTCCGCCACGACTCGTGGCCGGTCGAGCTCCCGCTGCGGGCGCGATGCCCCGACCAGCAGGCGGCACTCGCCGGGGCGGGCTGCGTCGAACCCGGGCTGGCGAAGGCCACGTACGGCACCGGCGTCTTCCTCCTCGCCCACGCCGGCGGCGAGCGCCCGCGGCCGAGCGGAGGGCTCCTGCCCACGGTCGCCTGGCGGATCGGGGGCCGCGTCGAGTGGGCGCTGGACGGGGGCGTATTCACGGCGGGGGCCCTGCTGGAGTGGCTGAGCCGCGACCTCGGCTTGGCCGACGACCCGCCGGCGCTCGCAGCGGCCGCGCAGCAGGTCGAGGACGCGGGAGGCGTGCGGGTGCTGCCCGCGCTGGCGGGCATCGGCGCCCCGTGGTGGCGACCGGGCGCCCGCGCGGTGATCGCCGGCGCCACCTCGGCGACCCGCCCGGGCCACGTCGCGCGAGCGGCGCTCGAAGCGATTGCCTGGCGAGTCGCGGACGTGCTCGTCGCCGTCCGGAAGAGCGTCCCGGTGGAGGTGCTGCGCGTCGACGGGGGCCTGACCCGGAGCGAGCTCCTGCTCTCGATGCAGGCCGATGCCGCCGGCGTCGCGGTGCAGCCGGGGGCGGTCGATGCGACGGCCGCGGGAGCCGCAGCCCTGGCTGCCGTGGGGGCGGGGATCTGGGAGTCGACCCTCGAGATCGGCGAGCGCATCCCCACCGGGAGGCGCGTGGAGCCCCGGAGCGACGCCCCTTGGCGCGAGCGCGAGCACGCGGCGTGGCGGCAGTTCGTGGAGCGCGCGAGCGAGCTCTAGCGGGGGGTCAGATCAGCCCCGCGAGGATGTGCTCTGTGCCCTCGATATGTTCGCGGACCAGCCCCACGGCACCCACCGGGTCCCCCTTCCGCAGCAGCCTGACCAGCCGCCGGTGCTGAACGTTGGAATGGGTAAGGACCGCCTCCGGATGAGCGATCAGGGCGATCAGGCCGCTCATCTGGCCCTGAACCTCGGTCATCGCCGCCACCAGCCGGGGCGAGCTCGCCGCTTCGGCAATCCCGATGTGGAACCGCATGTCGGCGCGCCGGTAGTCCTCGAAGTCGCTCGCCCCGGCCATCCTGGCAACCAGCTCGTCGAGGCGGTCGAGCTGGCCGGGCGCGGCCCGCTCGCCGGCCAGGATCGTGGCGCCCGCCTCGATGGCGACCCGGTAGTCGAGCACCGCCCAGGCGTCGGCGCCGAGTTGCTTGCCGTCCTTCTCGGCCAGCGGCGGACGCTCGGCGACGAACGTACCCCCGGTACGACCCCTATGCGCGACCAGATGGCCACTCTGCACGAGCGTGGTCAGCGCTTCGCGGAGCGTCGAGCGCGAGATCCCGAGCTGGCCGGCGAGGTCGCGCTCCGCCGGCAGGCGGCTGCCGGCCGGCAGCAGGCCGAGGCGTATGGCGGTGCCAAGTCGCTCCACCGTCTCCTCGAAAGTGGTCGGCGGTCGCACCGGCTTGAACACCGCCTCCGTGGCGGCGTCGCGCTGCATCGACCAAAGGTAACGTGCGGCGCCGTGAGCGCCCAGTTCGACCCATGGCAGGTGAAGCTTCATGGCCATCGGGTGATCTACCGCGTCGCGGGCAGCGGCCCGCCGGTCGTCCTGATCCACGGAATGGTCAACTCCTCGCGCCACTGGGAGGCCGTGGCGCTCCGCCTCGCCGAGAGCTTCACGGTGATCGCACCGGACCTGATCGGACACGGCGACTCCGCCACCCCCCGCGGCGACTACTCGCTCGGTGCGCATGCGGCCAGCATCCGGGACCTGCTGGCGGTGATCGGGGTCGACCGGGCGACGATCGTCGGCCACTCCCTGGGTGGCGGCGTGGCGATGCAGTTCTTCTACCAGTTCCCGCAGCGAACGGAGCGGATGGTCCTGGTATCGAGCGGCGGGCTGGGTCGCGAGGTGAGCCCGATGCTCCGCGGCGCGGCTCTGCCCGGTGCGGCTGCGCTGCTGTGGCTCGCCGCCCACCCGCGGGTGGGAGCGGGGATGTCGCAGCTCGGCGAGCGGATGCGGGACCGCGGCTTGGGAAAGGGGGTCTACCTGCAGGCGATCGCGCGAGCGCTACAGCCGCTCCAGCGGGCGGGCGCCCGAAAGGCGTTCCTGCAAACGCTCCGCTCGGTGATCGATACCCAAGGTCAGCGGGTCAGTGCCCGGGACCGCCTCTACCTGCTCGGCCCCATTCCCACGCTGATCGTCTGGGGAGGACGCGATCACACGATCCCGGTCTCCCACGGGCGCCGCGCGCACCGAGCGATCCCCGGTAGCCGGTTCGAGCTCCTCCCCCGCGCCGGCATTTCCCCCACCTGGAGGACCCCGAAGGCCTCGCCGCCGTGCTGTCGGACTTCCTCGAGACCACCGAGCCGGGCCTGGTCGACGACCGCGACTGGGGCCATCTGATCGCCCCGCATTCGCAGCGAAGCCCGCTGACGGAGCAGGCTGCCTAGCCGAGGCCTACGCCGCCGACGCGCCCCCACCCTGACCGAGAGCGTCCATGATCGGCGCCGTGTCGTAGTAGGCGCGCAGCCGCGAGGCGACCCCGTCGGTCATCGTCCAGACGTGGGCGAACTCGACCTCGAACTCCCGGCCGCTGGCCCTGGCGCGTCCATGCATGCGGCCCAGCACCACCATGCGGTCGCCGGCGTCGAGGAAGTCGTCGGGGTCCGCCCAACGGCCCTCCACGTGATCCTGGGAGATGGACGCGAACGCTTGCACGCCATCGTGGCCGTGCCGTGTGCCACCCCAGGGAAGGGCGTCGGGCAGGCTCCATTCGATGTCGTGCGCCAGGTCGGCAACGAGCTCCTCCACGTCCCAGCGTGAAAACGCGTAGTAGATGCGCTGCAGCGATTCGACGTCCTGCTCGGACACGACCTATTCGGCGCTCTCCCTGCTGCTCAGTGCGGGCACGCGGCTTTGCGGAGCCGCACCGTTGCCGGCGGGTGCGTTGCCGTTGACGGCCGGCAGGCCGTTGCCGTTCAGGGGCGCATGGCCGTTGCCGTCCGCCGAGTAGGGCGGCGGGCGCAGGCGCTCCGCCCCGCCGACGGCGAGCAGCGCGTCGAGGAGCTCGAACGCGCCATCCGCATCGTCGCGGGCCATCGCGACGCGGGCCGCGTAATCGCCGGCGCCCTCGTTCGGCCGCACCGCGGCGCCGGGACCGCAGAAGATCGCGATCCGCACGCGCATCCCTGCCCGGCACCAAAGACGGCGGATCGCTCCGTGACTCAGATCCGCCCCGGCCCACCGAAGGCAGAGATCGCGCCGCTCGCGCGTCACCGTGGAGCTGCTGCGCGAGCCCACGATCCGCTCCGCATACGGGCTCAACCGCTGGCGCTCGGCGTATGGGGCGCGGTCGTTCCAGCCGCGCATGAAGGCCCCGATCACGGGACAGACGCAACGGGGCCGGTCGCTGAACTCCTCCTGGGCGAGCAGCGAGGCCAGCTCGACCACGCAGACGCCCTCCCGCGGCGACGAGTGACCGCCGGCCGTCAGCCGGACATGGGTGCCGTCCGGGATCACGGCGCCTTCGCGCGTCGCCCCATTGAGCGTCGCCCCATTGGCCTAGAAACCCCGCCGCTCGCGCTGCTTGTTGAGCGCCCTTCTGATCCGGGGATCGCCGCCGCGGTCGGCGAGCTCGCTGGCGAGGCGGAGGCTGCGGATCGTCACCAGCAGGGCCAGGACCGTCATCACCACGGTCAGCCCGGCGACCTTCGCCGGCGAAATCGTCGCAACGGTGACGAAGAAGACGTAGAGGACGATCGCCCACACGGCGCAGAGCCAAAGCGCAAGTCGCAGTGAACCCAGCAATCGATTCCCGGATCAGACGGCACTGCGACCATAACGCAGGCGCGCCTCCGCGCGCGCCGGTCGGCCTGTCTTGGGCGACTACTAGGCGTCGGGGGCCGGGGGCGCGTCTGAGGTCGGCGCCCGGAGCGCCACCACCGCGCCGACTACCGTGAGGACGATCCCCGCCGCGAGCAGGACACCCTGCTTCCACCCGAAGCCTGTGTGACCGATCCCGAGCGGATTGGCCAGCCCCCCAAGCAGCGCAGCGGCAACCCCCACGACGACGATGAGAAGACCTACCTGCCTAGCCGACATGATCGGGGAGGCTACCTGCTCGGTTCGCTCCGGGCCGGTTCAGCGGTGACCGTTGAAGGAGATCACCTGCTGGATGCCGCTCGGGCGGTTCGTGTAGCGCATGGTGGTGGGCAGGAGGCCGGGGACGAATGAGATCCGCTCCCCCGTCGCGTCCGCGCGCCACGCCGCCGGATTGGCGGTCCCCTGCTCGGCGGTCAGCTCCGATGCGGCGGCCTGGAACGCGCTTCGGATCACGTTCCGGCACCGGCCCAGATTGCCGCCGCCGCAGTAGCTCTGGCTGAGCGGCTGCGTGACCGGCATGCCCAGGAGCTTGCGGATGTCGCGGTCGAAGTATTGATACCAGCCGTTGTACTGTCCTCCGGGCGGCTGGTCGAACCGATCGAAGAGCGAGTCCAGCTCGTCGAGCTGCGGGCCGAGCTTCGACCTCATGAGCGCGTCCGCGATCTTAGGCCAGGCCGTGTCCATGATTGCCGCGCCCGGGTGGTCGATCTCGCCGTCGAGATTTCGATCCAGCCGGCTGCCGCCCTGCTGCCGCCAGCCGACCAGCAGCGCCATCATCTGGTTCGTCCTCAGCTGGTTCGCAGCCTGCGAGGGCGGGATCAGGCGCCGCAAGAGCGGCACTGTGTCGATCGCCCGCACGTCTTGAGTTGCGGCGGCGTTCATCGCCGCGGTGACCGACGCCAGCCCCCACTTGCCGTCGTTCCCCCTCAGACGCCGCAGGTTGTAGTCCAGGAGGTCGACCCGAGCGACCGAGCCGTTACCGCCCCAGTTGTCGTCCGCGGCGCCGAAACCGTGGGCGGAGATGTTGTTCCAGTTGACCATCGTCCCGTCGGCCGGATCGACGCCTTGGATGTGCTTGGCGTCGGACAGGAAGCCCTGCCACTCGTACGCGCCCGTTCCCCGGGTCGGCAGGCCAGGATCGACGCTGCCCGGCCGGATGGGCAGCCTGCCGCTCGTGTACTGGGCGACGTGCTCGTTGTCGATGTAGAACGAGTTGAAGGTCTGCGGTGTCTTCGCCGCCGCCCGGAAGAAGGACTGCGGGCTGTCCACCTGGCCCTTGGAGAGCCGGCGGAAGAGGAGCTGATCGAGGACGTCCTTCCCGTAGCTCGAGCGCTTGGACGAGATCGCCACCCGTTGCCCGTTGGCCGTCGCGTAGCCCTCCACCGGCCCGTGCACCGTGGTCAGGAACTCGACCGGGTCTCCGCTGAGCGTCCCCGCGTTGAAGTGCCCCATCGGCCGGCACTGGCCTTGGTAGACGTACCTCTCGTCGCTGCCCTGGCAGAGCGTCTCGACGTACTGGTCGATGATGTCGCCGCTCGCCGAGGTGAGCGTGGTGGCGAAGTCTTCACCGCGTCCGATCAGCATGTAGCCGGGGAACGGCGCCGAGGTCGCGCCCCGCCACTGAAGCCCAGGGGCGTGCATGTCGATCTCATAGGTGAGGCCGGGGTAGAAGTAGCCGATCTGCGGGCCGCCGACCATCAGCGGGTACCCGGTCTTGGAGTGGTCCGCGTCGATCATCAGGGTGTTGCTGGCCTGGGCGGGCGCGGGCACGGCCTCCTCGGAGACCGCGCTCTCGGCGGCGGGCGTAGGCTCGTAGCTCCCGGGGTCGAGGGTCACGCTGCCCTTCGGGACGCTGGGAAGCTGTCCGTAGTTGAAGGTTCCGTCGACCGAGGTCGGGCTCTCGGGGTTCTTGAACTGGCGCAGGTCGTCGAAGACGCTCTTGCCCCTGTACTGCCCCAGCCGCTGCTGGAGGCCGCCGAGGAACTGCGAGCGGCGGGCCTCGTCGCCGCCGCCCTCGCCCACGAACTGCCCCTTCAGGGCGTTGAGCGCGTAGACGTCGTTGCGTGTCCAGTCCGGAGTCGAGGGGCTGTTCAGATCGAGGTAGTCGTTGATCCCGGAGATGAAGGTGTCGATGTCACCCAGCACCGCCTGGCCCTCGGGACCGGCGTTCTGGAGGACCTGGGTCTGCTTCGCGACCTCGGCCTCGGTCTGGGCGCTGGGCTGGAAGTTCTGGAGGCCGGAGATCAGGCCGAGCGCGCTCAGCCCTGGGGCGTCGATCGCGGCGACCCGGGCGTTGTTGCGGGCCTGCTGGAGAAGCAGGCCGCGATCCTTGGCGGCGATCCAGCCGGCGGCCCAGATACCGCCGTTGTAGGTGGTGGCGGTGACGTGCGGAACGTTGAACTTGTCGCGGACGATGGTCACCCCGGGGCGCGGCACGCTCTCCGGCGTCGCGGGCCCGTCGGTGGCGACGCCGAAGCGCTCCGACTTGAAGTACTGGGTCAAGTGGGCGTTCGTAACCTGATCGAAGAGAGGCGTCAGCCCGTCGTACATCTGCGCCTGGTCGTCGGCGGCGGCCGGCGGCGGCAGGCCGCCGTACTGGCCCGAGGGAATGATGTTGCGCGCCGACTGCGCGTAGTCGGCCGCCGTGGCGCTTGCGGGTGTCGCGGCCAGGCCGGCCAGGACGAGCAACGGCGCGACGCCCCTCAAACGTGCGATCCGGCGATGTCCCCTCAAGCGTCGATCCCCCCTCGGTATCCGCTGCCCTACACCAGAGACCATATCCGCTCGCTTCAGTCCGTGCCGGGACGCGGCCCGGGCGCGGGCGTCCAGGGCGTGCGCCGCGGTAGCCAGCGAGGCACGTTGCGCTTGAACTCGCTGTACTCGTCGCCGAACCGCCGTTGGAGCCCCGGCTCCTCGTAGAAGAGGAAGCCCACCTCCAGATCCAGAGCGCGAGGCCGGCGGCGATCAGCGCCAGGCCGAGCAGCACGGGCAACCCGGCGGCCACGCCGCCGAGTCCCCAGCCGATCTCCGGGCCGTCGCCGGCGATCAGGATGGCCGCCGGCACCGCCATCGTGACGGTGCCCGGGAGCAGCGCGATCGCGCGCGCCTGACGCCAGGGGCTCACCACTGGAACGTTACGCGCGGACACCGCTTTCATCTGCGTTTCACCCGTTCGTCACGGACCCTTCATCGCCGTGGCATAGACCTGGCATCGACAAGTCAACCAGCCGGTCGATCAAGGCCGGAACGAAAGGGAGACGAGATGACCAGGACCAACATCAAGAGGACCGCGACGGCGCTCGGCGTCACCGCGGTGTTGGCGTTCGGCGTCGCCGCCTGCGGGGGCGACGACACACCGACCGTCACCCAAGCGACGCCCACCGCATCGTCGAGCTCGGCGGAGTCGAACCTGCCCCAGGGAAGCGAGCCGGTGAAGCTCGATCCGGCCGATTTCACAACCAAGATCGACAACCCGTACTGGCCGATGAGCCCGGGCAGCAAGTGGGTCTACAGCGAGACCGACACCGTGGGCGGCCGCGAGCACGTCGTCGTCGAGGTCACCGACAAGATCAAGAAGATCGCCAACGGGATCGAGGCTCGGGTGATCCGCGACACGGTGAGCAAGAACGGCACGCCGGTCGAGATCACCGACGACTGGTACGCCCAGGACTCGGCCGGGAACATCTGGTACCTCGGCGAGTACGTCACTAACTACGAGAACGGCAAGGTAGTGGACCACACCGGCTCCTTCGAGGCCGGCGTGGACGGAGCCCAGGCCGGGATCGCCATGCCGGCGAACCCCGAGCCCGGGTTGTCGTATCGCCAGGAGTACTACAAGGGCGAGGCCGAGGACAAGGGCGCCGTGATCACCGTCGGCGAGGAGCAGGTTCAGGTGCCATTCGGGCACTTCGACACCGGCGTCCTGATGACGCGTGACCTGGTGCCGACCGAGCCGAAGGTCGAGGAGCTGAAGTTCTATGCCCCTGACGTCGGCCCAGTGCTGAGCGTTCACACGGACGGCACCGGCGGCCGTGGGGAGCTGGTCAGCTACACGCCCGGCAAGTAGCCAAACCAACCTCACCTCGGGACGACGACGAGGGCCGGCGAGTACGCCGGCCCTCGTCGCTCGCGGAAGCGTCCATCCGCAGACTCACCCACGGCGCCGATCCTGCCGATGAAGATGGAGATGGCGCTCGGGACTGGATCGACCGCGGCGCGCGCGCTGCCGTGGGCCACGCTGGCGGCGGCAGCCGCGTGCGCGCTCGCATACGCAGGGTTCATCGCCGCCGGGGAGCCCACCGATGCAGAGGGCCTCTGGGTCTACCACGGAGCCCTGGCCTTTGCGAGCCTCACCTTCTTCGTGCGGGCCGCGCTGATGCCCGACCAGCGAGCGGCCTGGATCGCCTTCGGCCTCGGGCTCTTGTCCTGGACCGCCGCCGACGTTTACTGGACGCTCGCATTCACCGACCTCGACAGGGTTCCGTACCCGTCGGTCGCCGATGCCGGCTACCTGGCCGCCCTGCCCTGCTTCTACGTCGGGATCGCGCTCCTGATCAAGCGGCGAATCGGCCACTTCACCGCCGCGAGCTGGCTCGACGGGGCAATCGGCGGGCTTGCCGCGGCCGCGATCGGCACCGCCGTGCTTGCACCCGCGCTGGTCGGCCTGACCGAGGGGGATCCGGCAGCGGTGCTGACGAACCTCGCCTATCCGCTGGCCGACATCCTCCTGATCGCCTTCATCGTCGGCGCGCTCGTCGTCAGCGGGGTCCGCGGCGCCGCCGAGTTCCTCGCGATTGCCGCCGGGCTGATCGTTTGGACCCTTGCCGACGGGATCTACCTCTACCAGGAGGCGACCTCGGGCTACCAGGAGGGCTGGCTAGACGAGCTGTGGCCGGTCGGCGCCCTGCTGATGGCGGGCGCCGCCGTGCTCTCATTCACCCGCCGATCGCAGGAGCGGCGCGTCTACAGCTCGCCGATCGTCTTCCCCTCGGTCTTCGCCGCGGTCGCGGTCGCGGTCCTGGCCTGGGATCACTTCAGCCGCCTGCACGAGGTCTCGATCTGGCTCTCCGTCACCACGCTCACCGCGGTGATCGTCCGCATGGCGATCAGCTTCCGCGAGAACACCGGCCTGATGGCGGCCCTGCACGACGACGCGGTCACCGACTCGCTGACCGAGCTCGGCAACCGCCGCAAGCTGATCCAAGACCTCGAGTCGGCCCTCGAGGGGCCGGGCGCCCGGCAGGACGGCGACGTCTTCGCCCTCTACGACCTGGACGGCTTCAAGTCCTACAACGACAGCTACGGCCACCCGGCGGGCGACATCTTGCTCCGCCGGCTGGGCGCCAACCTGGTCGCGGCAGTCGAGCCGGGTGGCCTTGCGTACCGTCTCGGCGGTGACGAGTTCTGCATCCTCGCCCAATCGAACGGCCGGCGAATTGGGACGATCGTCGAAGCCGGCCGAGCCGCTCTCACCGAACAAGGCGAGGGATTTCGCATCGGCGCCTCGGTGGGCGCCATCATGCTCCCGGCCGAGGCGACGGCGGCCAGCGAGGCCCTGCGGCTCGCCGACCGCCGCATGTACGCGGAGAAGAGCCTTCGCACCGGCCGCCTCGAACGCCAGACCCATGAGCTCTTGACCAGCATCGTGCGCGAACGCGAGCCGGAGCTGACCGATCACCAGGAGGACGTCTCGCGACTGGCGGTGGCGGTCGGTCGCGAGCTCGGCCTCGATGCGGAGGACATGGACGTCCTTCGACGCGCCGCCGAGCTCCACGACATCGGCAAGATCGCAATCCCCAACGAGATCCTCCGCAAGCCCGGCCGGCTCGACGGGATCGAGTGGGAGTTGATGCGCAAGCACACGCTGGTCGGCGAGCGGATTCTTGGCACCTCCCAGTCGCTGGCCCCGGTCGCCCGTCTCGTTCGCTCTTCGCACGAGCGATGGGATGGCGAGGGCTATCCGGACGGCCTGGCGGGCGAGGAGATCCCGGTCGGGGCCCGGATCATCCTGATCTGCGACGCCTTCGACGCGATGCGCCACGAGCGTCCCTACGCGACCGTGCGCGATCGGCAAGCCGCCCTCGCCGAGATCCGTCGCGGTGCCGGCACCCAGTTCGACCCACACCTGATGAACGTCTTCTGCGACGTCGTCGCAATAGAGGACGAGCGCGGCGACGATCAGCGAGCTCGCCGGGGCGCGGTTACCGCACCTGCCCGCTGATCTGAGCCGTGCTCAAAGGATCAGCTTGCGCTCCATGAAGCGGACCGCCAAGCGCCACGAGACGAGCGCGAACCCGACCAGGAAGGCGAGGTGCCCGATGTCCTCCCAGCCCTCCAATCCGAACACGGCGTGGCGAACGAGCTCGACGCAGTGGAACAGCGGGTTGACGTTGCCGAGCACCTGCGCCCAGGTGGGCAGCTCGTCGAGCGGGAAGAAGGTTCCGGCGACTAGGAACATCGGCGTCAAGAGCCCGCTCTGCCAGTAGGAGAAGCTCTCGATCTTGTCCGCCTTGGCGGCGATGAAGATCCCGAAGCACGCCCAGCCCAACCCGGCGAGGCCCGCGATCGCCGGCACCAGCAGCATGCCCCAGCTGGGGTCGAGGCCGAAGGCGACGGCCACGAGCATCGGCACGCATCCATAGATTCCGGTCCGCGCACCGATCCACAGGGCCTCGCCCGTAACCAGCTCCTCGGTGTCGACGGGGGCGGCGAGAATGGCGTCGTAGGTGTGCTGGAACTCGTACTTGACGAAGGTCGAGTACATGGCGGGAAAGGCGCCGGCGAAGAGCACCGTCGTGGCCACGATCCCGGTGCCGACGAAGTCGATGTAGCTGTAGCCGGCGACCGTGCTGACCAGCGAGCCGAACCCGAACCCGAACGCCAGCAGGTAGATGGTCGGGTCGACGGTCGAGGAGAAGGTCGACGAACGCCAGAACGAGGAGAAGTTGACGACCTCGCGCATCATCATCCCCCGCAGGGCGGCCGGCTCCAGCCGGTGAAGGCGCCGCTGCGCCCTGGCGACCGCCATCAGTTGATCTCCTCGCCCGTCAAGAGCACGAAGACGTCCTCGAGGTTGGTGACGCGGCGCTCGCCGTCGAGGTCGAAGTCGCCGTTCGCGTGCAGGATCGCAATCGACGTCCCCGTCCGGCGCGTGCGCCAACCCCGCTCGACCGCGATGCCCTCGACCTCGCTCAGCCGTGTCGGGGGTCCATATACCTCGATCGCCACGGGCCCGGCGTGCTCGGCGATCAGCGCGCGCGGCGGCCCCACGGCGACGGCCTGGCCGTGAGACATGATCGTGACGGTGTCGCAGAGGCGCTCGGCCTCCTCGATGTAGTGGGTGCTCATCAGGATCGAGACTCCCTCCGAGCGCATCCGATCGATCAGCGCCCAGATTCCCTGACGCACCTGGGGATCGAGGCCGACGGTCGGCTCGTCGAGCAACAGGAGCCGGGGCTGGTGCAGCAGGGCACGGGCGATCAAGAGCCGGCGTCGCATGCCCCCGCTGAGCTGGTCGACCTTCGAGTGGCGGCGATTGCCCAGTTTGGCGATCTCCAGCCCGCGGTCGATCGCAGCCCTGCGCTCGCGAGCAGGCACGCGGTAGAGGTGTGCGAAGACGAGCAGGTTCTGCTCCACGGTCAGCGAGACGTCGAGGTTGTCGAGCTGTGGCACCACCCCCATCTGCGCGCGCGCCTGCTTTGAGTCCTCGGGCAGCCGGAAGCCGAGCACCTCCAGCTCGCCCTCGTCGGGGATGACCTGGGCCGTGAGCGCCTTCATGGTGGTCGACTTGCCGGCGCCGTTGGGGCCGAGGAGGCCGACGCACGTCCCGTACGGGACGTCGAGGTCGAGGCCGTCGACGGCGGTGATCGGCCCGAACCGCTTGACGAGCCCTCGCAGCGTGACTGCGGACGGCGTTTGAGTGTCACGTGGGGCGGTCAACCTGCGGTTCTCCGTTCTCCGACTCTGCTTATCAGACCAGGATGGACGGCCGAGGTCATCGGCTCCCGCCGAGATGGGGGTTTTCGATCACATAGATCGAAAAGTCCCAACTCGCCGCGAGTGCACGATTGGGGACCGTATGTGTCCCCAAGTCTTCATTCGACGCGGTGACCCTTGGCGCGCGTCTCCCTACCCAGCCAGGGGCGGCTCCGAGGAGCAGGTTACCGTTGGGGTGAAGCGGCCTAGCGTGGCGCGCCCACCTGCTCGGGCTCCTCCTGCTCGGGCTCCTCCGGCTCGGGCTCCGGGCTCGGCGGCAGGCGGCGCTCCAGCGAGGCCGCCAGGGTCGACGGCCACCACACCCGCGGGCCGATGTCGAACACCAGCGCCGGCACCAGCAGGGAGCGCACCACGAAGGTGTCCAGGAGGACGCCGAAGGCGATGATGAAGCCGAGCTCGGTGAGAAAGATGAGTGGGAGCGAGGCGAGGACGCTGAAGGTCCCCGCGAGCACGATCCCAGCCGAGGTGATCACCCCGCCGGTGACCGCCAGGCCGCGGAGCATCCCGGGGCGCGTCCCGTGGCGCTGCGCCTCCTCGCGCACCCGCGCCATCAGGAAGATGTTGTAGTCGACCCCCAGCGCCACCAGGAAGACGAACGTCCACAGCGGCAGCGACGGGTCGGCGCCGGGGAAGTCGAAGACGAACTCGATGAAGAACGAGCCCACCCCCATGGCGGCGAAAAAGGACAGCACCACGGTGACGATCAAGAGCACGGGAAGGACGACCGCCCGCAGCAGCACCGCCAGCACGCCGAAGACGACCAGCAGGACCAGGGGCACGATGACCATGTTGTCGCGCTCCGCCGCCTCTCTGAGGTCGTGCTCCTCCGCCGTGGGGCCCCCGATCAGGACGTCCTCCCCCCCGGCCCCGCGCGCGACGTTCCGCAGCTCGGGGATCTGGCCGAACGCCTCCGTCGAGTAGGGGTCGGTGCTCAGTGTCAGATCGAACCGCGCTCCCGGCTGGCCCTCCTCAGTCGGGCCGGCGCCAGCGACCTCAGGCCGGGCGACGAGCGTCGCCTTGACCTGATTCGCGACGTTTGGATTCGGCACCAGGACCGTGTTCGGGACGTTCGCCCCGGCGGGGAAGGCGCGCTGGACCAGCGCCTGGCCGCGGGTGGAGCTCTCCTCGTCGCGGAACTGGTTGCCCGTGGTGAGATCGGTGCTGAAGAAGACGAGGCCCACGCATAGCGCCGCCAGCACCGCGGTCGACCCCAGCCACACGCGCCGGGGCCTGGCGCCGACCCGCTCCGCGATCCGCCGCCAGACGCCGTGCGTGGCGTCGGCGCCCTCGTCGCCGAGGTGCGGGATGAAGGGCCAGAAGGCGCGCCGGCCGCAGATCGCCAGCAGCGCCGGAAGCATCGTGCACATCACGAGCATGGCGAGCCCGATTGCCATGGCGCCGATCAGAGCGAGCCCGGCAGTGCCGTTGACCTCCGCGAACGAGAGGCACAAAAGGGCGGCCATCACCGTCGCCGCGGAGGCGACGACGGGCGGCCCCGCCGTGCGCATCGCCGTGCCCACGGCGGCGTGCTTGTCCTCCTGGCGGCGCAGCTCTTCTCGGTAGCGCGCCACGATCAACAGCGCGTAGTCGGTGCCCGCGCCGAAGACCAGCACCGTGAGGATGGACGAGGTCTGTCCCGTCACCGTCACCCCGAGCTCGGACAGGAGGTAGCCCAGGCCGCGCGAGCTGACCTCGGCGACGATCACCGAGAGAAACGGGATCAGCCAGAAGATCGGGCTCCGGTAGATGAGCACCAGCAGCACGAAGACGAGCAGCGCCGTGGCGGCGACCAGGGTCCCGTTGATGGAGTCGAAGACCTCGATCGCGTCGGCGGCGAATCCCGCCGGCCCGGTCACCTCGACCTGCAACCCCGGCGGCGTACCCTCCACGACCTCCCGCACCCCGTCGACGTCACTGGTGACGATGTCGCCCTCGCCCGTGGTCTCGAGCGGCACCGTATTGAGAGCAGTGGTGCCGTCGCGTGAGAAGGCCGGCCGAGGCGGAGGCGGCGGGCGGCCCGCGGTGTCGATCTGCGCCAGCTCTCTTCGGTGCCGCACGATCAGGGCCCGGTCGCCCTGCGTCAGGCCGCCGTCGCGGCGATACACGACCACCGCGGCGAAGCGCTCCCCCGAAGGGAACTCGTCGATCCGATCGATCACCTCCACCGACTCCGCCCCGCTCGGCAGGTAGTCGATGGTCCGGTTCTGCTCGGCGTCGGCGTAGCGGTCGAAGATGTTGACCGCGTTCAGGCCCAGGAACACCACCACCCAAAACGACGCCACGAGCCACTTCGCCCGGCGGCTCCCGGAGACGGTCAGAGCGCGGCGCACCGGCGGATTTCTACCACGGGGTGCGCGGGTGGCCCGTGACTCAGGGCACAGACGCCGAGCGCCCGGCTCGGGCCGGGCGCTCGCCTCGCTTTGCTGCCTCCTCTACTTGTCGAAGCTGGTTGACCAGGAGGCCCGGCTCCAGCTGGCCCGAGACCAGCTGGCCCGAGTCGGGTCAATCTCGGCGAGCAGGGCCGTGCACTGCTCCTGGGCCATGGTGATTTCCTCGGACGACCAGCTCGCCCGGCTCCAGCTGGCCCGCTCGAAGTCCGCGCAGGACTGCTGGGTGGCACTCCAACTGGCTCGCGACCAGCTCGCCCGAGACCAACTCGCCCGAGACCAGCTCGCGCGCAGCGTGTCGGTCGCGTCCGACCAGCTCGCGCGAGACCAGCTCGCCCGCGTGTAGTCGATCTGGCCGGTAACCGGGTCGAGCAGGAGGTTCGGCGTCAGGCCGGTGTTGAACTTCTTGGTGACGTCGTTGTTGAGCGCCTTGTCGACCGCCGCCTCGGCGCTCTCGAGCTCGAGGAACTGGTCCGCGTCGACGGCGACCGGCGTACCCGTACCGTCCACGAGGAGGTTGTCCGTGGGCTTGGCCGACTCGACCGCGCGGGTCCGCCTGACGATCTGGGCCTTGACCTGATTCGGCGTCAGCGTCGGGTCGGCGCCCACCAGGAGCGCCGCTTCGCCCGAGACGACCGCCGCCGCCATCGAGGTACCGCCGACGCGGAAGTACTCGCCGTCGGTGACGCAGCTGGGGCAGAGCTGGGTGTACACGGAGCCCGCCGGAATCGTCGAGACCATCCTCGCCCCCGGCGCAACGATGTCAGGCTTCGCAAAGCCATCCTGGGTCGTGCCGCGGCTCGACCAGCTCTCGAGGGCGTCGTCGTCGACGTCCTTGGTTCCCATGTCGTCGACGCCGCCGACGGTGATCACGTACGGGTCGTTTGCGGGCGCGTAGGAGACGGCGTCGGGCGCCGAGCCCATGTTGCCCGCGGCGACGACCACCACGATGCCGCTGTTCCAGGCCGCCTCGACCGCCGCGTCGAGCGGATCGGTCCTGTACGACTCCGGCTCGGTCGACTTCAGCGAGAGGTTGACGACGCGGATGTTGTACTTCGACTTGTGGTCGACGACGAACTGAAGGCCGTCGATCACGTCCATCACGGTCGCGTTCCCGTCCTCGTCGGCCACCTTGACGTCGATTAGGTCAGCGTCGGGAGCCGCGCCCGCGTACTTGCCGTACAGCGGGTCCCCGGCCGGCCGGTTGGTGCCGTTGCCGGCGATCAGGCCGGCGACGTGGGTGCCGTGCCCGAAGCTGTCGCCCACCCTGGTCGCGGCAGGGTTGACTACCGCCGAGGCGACCACGCGGGAGGTCGGGTCAGTCTGGGAGACGCGGAAATCCGGCAGGCCGCCGTCGATCCCCGTGTCGACCACTGCCACGCCAATGCCGTCGCCGGTGTGGCCGGCGGCCCAGGCCTTCTGGGAGCGAATCGACTGGTTGTACGCCGTCGCCAGCGCGGACGGATTCACCGTCCCTTCCTGCTCGACCGCGGCGTTCAGGGAGATGGTGCGAACGGCCGGCGCCTCGCTGAGCCGCTGAGCCTCGGCGGCGCTCAGACGCACGCCCAAGCCGTGGATGATCGGCAGCTCGCGGGTGACGCTGCCGCCGAGGGAACGCACGACCTCGCGCGCCGCCGCCGGCTCGGTGCCCGCGTGGAACTGCGCGATGACATCGACCCGCCTGTCCGGGTGGCTCGAGGCGAGCTCGGCCAGCGGGGAGGCGGATCCGGAAGGCGGAGCCGCTGTCTGCGATGACGCGCCGGGCGAACCGACCGTCAGGCTGCCGCCCGACTGAAGTGCCAGCAGGGTCGTGAAGGAGAGAACTGCGGCGAGGGTTGCGGCGATCATCCATCGCCAGCTTCCGTACCGCATCGTGGTGGTGAAACTCATAATCGACACTCCCTTGTCGTCTCGGTTCGTCCGTGACTGAGTCGTCCGTGACCCGTTTGGAGCCTCAACCACCGCGAAGGGCCGGCAATTCGCGACGCCTACTACATTTACCGGGGGACTACTACATTTTCTGGGTAGAACAAACGTCCACCGGCCGCTGCCCAGGCGACGAACCTGTCGAAAGCGACTACGGCTATCGGGTAGAGCGCAGTGACTCGCGGGCGAGTCAGCGAACCGCGAGCCCGGCCGACTCGGGCTCGCGAGCGGCTTCGCCGAACTTGGCCCAGAAACCGCGCCGGTTCTCGAGCGACCTCATCAGAGCCTCAACCACGCGCGGGCAAAACTGCGTCCCGGCGTTCTCCCGGATCTCGGCACAGGCCACGTCCAGCGGCATCGCCTCGCGGTACGGTCGATCGCTCGTCATCGCATCGAGCGCGTCGGCCACCGAGAGGATGCGCGCGGCAAGCGGGATTTCCTCGCCGATCAGCCCGTCCGGGTACCCGTCGCCGTCGAAGCGCTCGTGGTGGCTGCGGGCCATCTGCTTCACAACCGCCGGCAGCTCGAGCTCGGCGACGATGTAGCTTGCCATCTCGGGGTGCTTCCGTATCTCCCGCAGCTCCTCCGCGGTGAGGGCGCCCGGCTTGGACAGGATCTGGTCGGGCGTGCCGACCTTTCCTATGTCGTGGATGATCGCCCCCACGTTGATCGACGGCAGCTGCGACTCGTCGAAGCCGAGCTCCCTGGCGAGGAGCATCGCGATCTCCGCCACTCGCTCGGTGTGGCCGCCCGTGTACGGATCCTTCGCCTCGACCGTGCGTGCCAGCGAGGTGATGGTCGAGAGGTAGGAGCGCTGCATGCGGCCGAGCAGCTGCCGGTTCTCGTCGAGCAGTCGCAGCAGGCGGGTGTTGGCCTCCTCGAGCTCGTCGTTGCTCATCCGGAGCTCGATCACGGTCTCGCGCGAGCGGTCGAGGTACTGCTTCTCGGCGATCCAGAGCATCAGCAGGGGCAGCCCGAAGACCGCGAACACGTACAGGCCGAGGGAAAGCTCGGAGATCACCAAAGTCCCCGCCAAGAGCCCGAAGGCGACGTAGTGCGGGACCATCCAGGCGAGCCGCTCGCGCCACACGCCGAGAGGCGGCCGGCTCTCCGCCAGGCCCATCACGATGGCCAGCAGCGAGGAGTTGACGGCGTAGTAGGCGACCCCGGCCAGCGCCGAAATGCCGAGCAGAAGCCCACTGGACGGGTCGGGAAAGGCGCCGAAGACGGCGGCTGCCGTGGCCCCGGCCAGCGAGAGGGCGCCGAAGTCGAAACCCGCCTTCACGATCGGGACGCCGCGGACCAGCCGGGACAGGGCGATCACTCCCTCGGCCGCCATCGGGCCGAGCGGCCCGAAGAAGTACGCGAGCGCGATCTGCGGCACCGCCGCCGGGGAGAGGTTGGCCCGCTCGAAGACGTCGATGCGCGCCACGTCGAGCAGCAGCACCGAGCCGACCAGGAGAGCGAAGAGCCAGGGGGAGCTCCAGATGGCGGCGTGGCTCGACAGCACGCCCACCACCGCAGCGCCTGCGCAAAGGGCTCCGACGTAGGGCACGATCAGCCTGGGCCGGGCGGCCCCGGTCGCGGGCTCGTCAGGCGGCTCCGGCGCCTCGTCGACCGGATGCCCGTTGACTGCCGGGGACGCGGCATCGCCCGGCATGGCCGAAGGGCCATTCTGCGTACCGCCCTCTGCGATTTCCAGCTTCAGGGCTTCCCGGATGTCTGGCGGCAGAGGCATACGCGTACGGTTGCGACCTCCGAGCTTCGCGTCATAAACGGCGACATCCGCCGCCGCGAGCAGACCCTCGGCGGTGGCGGCGTGCTCGGGATAGGAGGCGACTCCGACGCTCGCCGTGATCGCGAGCGGCTCGCCGGAGCCGTCAAATGGCAGGGCGATCTGGTCGATTCGGGCGCGCACCTGTTCGGCGATCTGGCTGGCCCGCTCGAGTGATTCGTCGGGCAGCAGCATGCAGAGCTCGTCGCCGCCGAAGCGGGCCGCGACCCCCTCGTGGGCAGCCGCCCCCTCGGTAACCACGTCGGCGGCGGCACGGATGATCTTGTCTCCCGCCAAATGCCCGTGACGGTTGTTGATCACCCGAAGCTGGTCCAGGTCGATCATCACCACGGACAGCCCTGAGCCTGCGTGCTTCGCGGACGCCAGAGCGTCCCCCAGCTCCTTGGTGAGGTACTCGGAGTTGTAGAGGCCGGTCTTGGAGTCGGTTCGCGACTTGTGCTCAAGCAGCGGCACCCACAGCGCGCGATAGATCAGCACCATCGGGCCCACGGCGAGGAGCGTGAGGGGCGGGGCCGACGCCCATAGGACCGCCAGGCAGGCGCCGGTCATCGCCAGGGCGATGTCCATGGGGATGCAGGCGAACATGTCCTCGATGCTCTTTTGCAGCGAGCGGCCGTGCGACAGGGTCACCACCACGACGATCAGGACGTGATTGATGACCACGAACGCGAGCGCCGCGCCGGCGAGCGCCGCTGTGCCGGCTGCGTCGGGGGACCAGTCGCTTCCGAGAGACCCGGACAGGCGCACGATCGCGTGGGCGGCCGTTCCGGCGAGCGTGTAGTTCGCGATGTTGAACGCGACCATGTACCAGCGAAAGCGGTGTACGAGCCAGCCCGGGAGGAAGCAGACCACCGCCAGCGCCGCCACCGCCCACGGTGGCAGGAGGAGGGATGCGCCCAAGAAGATGATCAGGTTCGGCTGGAACGAGAAATGCGCCGGGGCGAAGACCTCGAACAGGTTGCCCGCGGCACAAAGGGCGACGGCGACAGCGAGCAGGGTTGGGTCGAGGCGGGGGCCGTTATTGGCACCGATCTCCGCGGCCAGCGCAACCGCGGCCAGCGCAAGCACGCCCGGGATGTAGATCCGGGCAGGAACGGGCAGGCCGCGAAATGTCGGCGCGCTGGCTCTGGACATGTCCACTCACGGGCATCGGCAGGCACGCCGCCTGCCTTGAGCTTGGACATCGACCGGGCAAACGGCGCGCCGGCGGCTTCGGCGCGCGCCCTCAGGGCACAGACGGCGGCGCTTGAGCCGATCAGCCGAACTCCGCCCAGAAGCTGCGACTTTGGGCGAGGGACTTCGTCAGCGCCGCCACGACGCGCGGGCAAAACTGCGTACCAGCGTTGTCCCGGACCTCGGCGCAAGCCACGTCCAGCGGCATCGCATCGCGATAGGGCCGGTCGCTCGTCATTGCATCGAGCGCTTCAGCCACCGAGAGGATGCGGGCGGCGAGCGGGATCTGATCGCCGACGAGCCCATCCGGGTAGCCGTCGCCGTCGAAGCGCTCGTGGTGGCTGCGAACCATCTGCTTGACCGCCGCTGGCAGCTCGAGCTCGGCGACGATCTGGCTCGCCACCTCGGGGTGCTTCCGTATCTCCCGGATCTCGTCCGCCGTGAGGGCGCCCGGCTTGGACAGGATCTGGTCCGGTGTTCCGACCTTTCCTATGTCGTGGATGATCGCCCCCACCTTGACGGCCGCCAGCTGCGAGTCGTCGAAGTCGAGCTCCCTGGCGAGGAGGAGCGCGACTTCCGCGACCCGCTCGGTGTGGCCGCTCGTGTACGGGTCCTTCGCCTCGACCGCGTGCGCGAGCGAGGTGATGGTCCCCAGATACGAGCGCTGCATGCGGCCGAGCAGCTGCCGGTTCTCGTCGAGCAGCCGGAACAGGCGCGCGTTGGCCGCCTCGAGCTCGTCGTTGCTCAAGCGCAGCTCCGTCACGGTCGCGCGCGAGCGATCGACGTACTGCCTCTCCGCGACCCAGAGCGTGAGCAGGGGAAGCCCGCCAACCAAGAGAGCAAACAGCCAAACGAAACCCGGGATCGCGGCGTGGCTCGACAGCCCGCTCGCCAACACGGCGCCCGCGCAGAGCGCGCCTGCAAATGCGGCGACCAGCTTGGACCGGGAGGCGGGGGTGGCCGGCTCGTCCACCGGCTCGGGATCATCCCCTGCGAGCGAATTCCCGTTGAGCGCCGGGTCACCGATCTCCAGCTTCAGCGCTTCACGAACGCCCGGCGGGCTGGCCATAGAGGTGCGGTTGCGGCCCTCGAGCTTGGCGTCGTAGGCGGCGACGTCCGCCGCCGCGAGCAGTCCTTCGCCGGTGGGAGCGTGGTCCGGGTAGGAGGCCACTCCCACACTGGCTGTGATCCCGAGCAGCTCACCCGAGCCGTCGAGGGGCAGCGTGATCTGATCGATCCGAGCGCGCACCTCCTCGGCGATGTGGCGGGCCGGCTCGAGCGATTCGGACGGCAGCAACAGGCAGAGCTCGTCACCGCCGAAGTGTGCGGCGATGCCCTGGTGAGCCGTCGCGACGTCGGAGACCACTTCGGCGGCGGCCCGGATGAGCCTGTCTCCCACCAGGTGGCCGTGACGGTCGTTGATCACGCGGAGCTGGTCCAGGTCGATAATCGCCACGGACAGCCCCGAGCCTCGGCGCTTCGTGGACGCCAGGGCTCCCTCCAGTTCCTCTACGAGGTACTCGGAGGTGTAGAGACCCGTCTTGGAGTCAGTCCGCGACTTCTGCGCGCTGGCCACAAGTCATTCATCGGCCACGCCGCGCAAACCTGGCGAAAGACCTGCAATCACTGGACAGTTTTGCGGTGTGGAGTGGCGAGGCCTACGGCGTCATCACGACGCGCCCGAAGGCCTGGCGGCTCTCGATGTAGGCGTGTGCCGCGGCGGCCTCGGCGAGCGGGAACGTCCGGTCGATCTCGACGCGCAGCTCGCCGCTCGCGACCCGCTCGAACAGGCCGGCGATCATTCCGTGGACGCGGGGGTACTCGGTCAGCAGCGCCCCGCCGAGGAAGACGCCGCGCAGCGTGTTGTTCTGCGCCCATAGATCCCTCGCCTCGATTTGGGAGCCGGCGCGGCCCGCCACCCCAACGCTGACCAGCGTCCCGCGGAAGGCGAGCGCGCCGATGCCGTCGACCAGGGTCTGGCCGCCAACCGAGTCAAGAATCACCTCAACGCCACGCCCGCCGGTCAGCTCGCGGGCTCGCTCGACGAAGCTCTCGGTGGCGTAGTTGATCCCGTGGTCGAGCCCGAACTCCTTCAGGCGTTCGAGCTTCTCGTCGCTGGACGCCGTCGAGATCACGGTCGCGCCGGCGCCCTTGGCGAGCTGGATCGCGGCCATCCCGACCCCTCCCGCTCCCGCATGGATCAGGGCCGTCTGCCCAGCCTCCAGGTTTCCCGCGGTGAACAGGCACTCCTGAGCGGTCCCGAATGCGACCGGGACGCACGCGGCGGAAGCCGCGCCCAACCCCTCGGGGATCGGCCAAGTGGACATGGCTGGAACGGCCCGCTTGGAGGCGTGCGAGCCCGCCATGTTCAGCGTCACGACCCGGTCGCCCGTCGCGCGGTCCTCGACGCCGGCGCCGACCTCGACCACCGTGCCCGCGGCGAGGTAACCCACGATGTGCGGGACCGACGGCGGCGGCGACCCGGCGCGGGCCAGCACGTCCC